>NZ_BAABWR010000018.1:0-109125 GCF_040370605.1 Aliiglaciecola sp. NS0011-25 | reverse complement strand
TATTGTCAGGCACTTATCTTCTTTATTTGTGGGGATCCCTCAGCCTTTAGGCCATGGACACCGAACAACAAAATGGAAATGATATCGAGAAGAGCGTTTGGTTTTAGAAATTTTGAAAATTACAGAATAAGAGTGATGACCCATTGTGGATGGAATAGTGTTATCAATCGAATAAGGTGAATGCTGATCCCCCGTTTATAGGGTAGAGCCCTAAAAGGTGACCCAACGGTGTCTTTCAGTTCAATAGAGTAAGGATATTTTTAGATGGAAAATGCCTGAGAGTCAAGCAGGATAAGGGGAGCAGATTAATTGGTCGGTGTGAGAGGATTTGAACCTCCGACCCCTGACACCCCATGACAGTGCGCTACCAAGCTGCGCTACACACCGACCGAGCTGCGCAGTTTACTTATTTTTCGACACTTTGCAACGGCAAATATCGATTGCTATCGTTAATTGTTGATAGATTAACCAGTTTTCTATTCATTTAGCATTTTAAGGAAGCAGTATAGAAAAAGTGTCGGATTATTTAACATTAACAAAAACTAATACTTCATTAAAATTAACAAACAATTTAAAAACAAATAGTTAGTAACTTGGCAGTATTTATGCTTATTTTTTGTACACCTGTGTAATTTTATTAAATTAAAGGACAAATCAATGAAATCAATCACTCGGGTATTTAGTACAACTTTGCTTTTTTTCCTTTTTAGCTTAAACGCCTACAGTTATCCGGTGTATTGGACCGATTGGCTCAGTGAAGACTCTCCATCTTCGGCTACTGGGCAACTAGATATTGGCGGCACTATTATTGATGTATCTTATACAAGTAGTAGTAATCATTATTTTACCCAAACCACGGGGGCAGGCACGAATTATTGGAGCGGCGATGCATATACCAATGGTAGTATTGATAATGCCCCTCCCGCTGCAGAACTCATTGCTTTAGGTAGTGCAGGCGACGTTACCATTTCTTTCAGCTCTGCAATTGAAAACGTGTATATTGCAATTAATAGTTGGAATGGGCAGGATGCGTTATTTAGCACACCAATTGAGTTTGAAAGCACAGGCTCTGGCTACTGGGGTAACGGCACCGCTACTATGAATAGCAGTGGTGACGGGTTTACCGCTAGTGGCGAATTACATGGTGTTATAATTGCTGCTGGGAGCCATACCTCAATTAGTTTTACACACCTAACTGAAGTTTGGCACGGTTTTACGATTGGAGTTGCCGGTGAAGCAGATATTGTTGACCCCGACCCTGACGATATTCCAGAACCCTCTTTAATTGCAATTTTTGCCTTAGGGTTACTTATGTTAGGTCGACTCCAATTAAAAAACACTAATTAAGATACTATGACTAAATTCTAACAGCCCCGATGTAACGGGGCTTTTTTTCGCCTTTATAACCATTGCCTTAAAAGCTGCTTGATTAACTTTCCATCCACCAGCTTAAAATTCTGAGGGGCGTTGGGTAGGCGATTTCGTCCATCTTGAACCACCAATAAACCATCTGGCAGCTTGGAACCTAAACTGACAGACGTAAGCTCCAAACCATCGGTTTCGGAAACGCCATCTAATCCTGCGGCGAAATCCATATCAATGCGAAAGCTACCTAAATAACGAGCACTCTCATCTAAGGCAAATACGCCGAAGCTGTTGTTTCCTTGACTAGATGCGACTAAATAACGTTTCCCATCCATGTTGTAAATGCCCATTCCCTCAACATCAGCAACAAAGTTACTAGAGGTGGTAGCGATTAACCTAGCTCCTGCTTTAGTTGGACGTGCGCTAATCTGCCAAACCCCAGTGGATTCTTCACCATAGTAGAGTTGCTGATTAGTATCATCGGCAACACAGCCTTCAGGTTGACTTGGTACTCGAAATTCCCTGATTAATTTGGCTCCAACCTCATTGTTGTTTGGCATTAATAAATACTGCTGAAAACGTCCATCGGTGTCATTCACAAAAACATGGTATTGGTCTTCTTGCTGATACATACACAGGCCATAAACATCCGCTAAATCCGTTTTAATATCAGACAAAAATGACATTTCACCGCTATCTTGTTGCAATGCAAACAAGCTAATGCTGTTAGTGGTGCGATTACTGGCCGCGGCTAAATCGAAAGTTCGGTTACCTAATTTAAAACCATACCGAATATCCACATTATTCACTCTGCCTACATTGAGTTCCTGGAGTAAATTACCTTGCAAGTCATATAACATCATGCCCTGCTTTTTATTGGTACCTAGTATGCGACTTTGTTCTGGCGCGGCGGAGTTTATCCAAATTGCCGGATCATCAGCGGCATCACCAAATACCTGCATAGGTTCTGTTTGTGCAAATGGAGTAACGCTGCCAAATTCAGATGCTTGGATTTCTCTGTTTGTAGTTGAGATATTCAGTTGTGCTCGAGAATACGCTGAACTTTGATCATCAAAAATCCCTAATACCAAGTTCGATGATTGCAATACACCATTGCTTGTTTCTGGCTTATCGGCACCGGTTAACGGAATAAAATGAGCATTTGCGTTATTCCCTGCCTCGACATGCCAGACTCCTTGTTGATCCGGAGCGCTAACCAAAATATCGCCATTATCTAATACATCAACATGGCTTACTTCCCCTTCCATTGGCCCAAAAGGACTCACCGCAATCACAAGTTCACGAACCAATTCAGCTTCAGGATCTGCTGGGTAGCGCCAAAGACCAATATTCTCTTCAGCCAAATATACAATACCGGCTTCGTCATCAGCCGCACAACTTTTGGTTTGTAGAGTGCCGATAAATTCATGGACAGGCACATCAACCAAGGTTTGATTTTTGGCATCAACCACTATTCGTTGTTCCACTACTCCTTTGGCATCAGCTATGAAAACTGACAAATGCCCTTGCGGCATTTGATACCAGCAAAGAGCTTCTACTTGTCCTTCGGGTTGCGATAACCTAGACATCAATGATAGTTGCTGAGTTTGCCAGTCCAAACCTAACACTAGGATTTGTTGCAAGTTATTATCTGTAGTGGTAATTAATCCGTATTCTTTATTGTCTATCTGGATATTGTCACGCCAGTCAAGCATTTCCATGTTACCGGAAAAAGTACTAAGCAACTGACCTTGGTCATCAAGTAATAGAATGCCTTTAGTCTCACTGGTCAATAACCAATATCGCTTTTCATCATGCATAATGGGCAGCGCAGATTTACCCGCAAGATTATTAACTGAATCGCTAAATAAAGGGGTAATCTGATTTATCGGGGCACTTGATTGTGACGTTGTTTGACAGGCACTTAGAATGCAACACGCGGCAATCCACAGGTAAATTGATTTCATCTTTATTCCTTATCCATGCTGTAGTGATAGAGACGCTCGCCAGCGGCACTGATGAATTGAATTAGCATGTTGCTGTCTCCCACCGAAACAGTTAAAAATCCGGCTTCGCTTTTTGCGTACTGTGTAAACACTCGCTGTTGAACCGGACGCAGTTCAGAACCCGCGCCAGATACAAAATGTTCAACTAGTTTTCCCGCTGGGCGATTATGTTGTAAATCATGTTCGTGACCAGCGAAATAAGCATCTACTTTATATTTTTCAAATATAGGTTCTAAAACCTGCTGAATCCCTTCTGTTTTGCCAAATCGTTTACCGCTGGAATATAGAGGATGATGACCAATCACAATATTCCATTTGGCTGTTGAGTTAGCTAATTGTTGTTCAATCCAACGTAATTGTTTTGCACCATCTGGTTTTTGTGTCTCGGCATATTTCGCGCGATTTTTGTATTCCGGATTAAGTGGATTGGTATCAATAAATAACACTAACATTTCAGTGTTTTTACCTACCTTAAAGGTTTTAGCATAATACGCAGATGGAAACTCCCAACGTCGACTGCGTTTTGAGTAATCAATTTGCGCTTGCCAATTTCCACGGTAATCATGATTGCCTAACGTAGGATACCAATCTTCAAATAAATTAGGTCCATGGTATATCTGTTCAAATGAGGTTTGCCAATATGGATCATCAACCGAAGCCACACCATTTGAGTAAAAGTTGTCACCGGTGGTGGCAATAAATTCGCCGTCGATTTGTTGCATGACCACATCCATCATATCAGCCACAGGTTGCTGCTGATAATGCCCATTGCGGCCCCAATCACCTAACACCAAAAAGCTAAAGCTATCTTTTGGCGTTGCTAAGGCTTGCACATGGTGTTTCTTATAAAAGTTTTGATCGTGAACCTGCTTACTGAAGGCCGCAATCGAGGTGACACTTAAAACGACTAATATTACATATCTAATAAACATTGTTATTCCAAACTACGAGATGAGATAAACCAGCACAAAATACTAAGGCTCGTTTAACTTAGGTCGTGATACGACGGTATAAAAGCTCAGTAGCGAACATTTAACAAATGTTCGCTACCTTAAGGCTATAACATCCAACTAAATCCAAGTTCAAAGGTACGACCGTACTCTTCGTATTGTGCATTAACACTGCGTTGGTCAAAATAGTTGTAGAAACCTTCGTCAGTAATATTTATCGCGTTAAAATACAGATACATATTTTGCTCAATAAAGTACTTACTGGTGAAGTCTAATTGCTGATGATTGTCTTCCATGCGAATCAGATCACCGTCAATTTCTTCTAAGTTTTCACTTTTGTATGTCATGGTTAAGCGCAAACTAACCAAGTTGCTTTCATAACCTACTGTGAAATTACCAATTTTGTCAGACTGATTAGGCAATGATGTTTCAAAGCGTTCACCGTCTAATAAGGTTATTGCTTCGGAGCTTGAGAACGTCCCATTGGCGGATAGCAAGAGGCCATTATCGAAGGCTTTTACCCAAGAAAGTTCAACACCGCTGACCTTAGCAGACTCACCATTAATGGGTTGCATGACTTCGTCAAACCCATCCCATTCAGGTAAATCAGCAACGTCGGCAACGATCACAAAATTATCGATATTTTTATAAAAATACCCTGCTGACAGCACCCCAATATCACCAGGGTAATACTCTAAGGTTAAATCAAAGTTATCCGATTCAAACGGATTAAGTTCTGGATTACCAACTTCAGCTTCGCGCTCAGTAATGAACACGCCTTCATCTTCTTCTGTTTTAGATTCAATGATTTGGTACGCAGCTGCATCTTCAAATTTAGGCCGAGAAATGGTTTGTGTAAAAGCCGCTCGAGCAATTAGTTTTTCGGTAAATTCATAACGCATATTCAAACTTGGCAAAAGATGATCGTAACTTCTTTCACTATTCCAAGGTGTATTAACGACTTCTTCAACGTCAGTTTGCTCATTTTCGATTAACTCTACGCGCATACCTGAGGTATTGAAATCCGTATCCTCGTATCTGACCCCAGCCACTAGGGTCAATTTTTGCCATTCATAACGACCCATAATATAAGCCGCAAAAATATCTTCGTTACTCACATATGACGCCCCATTGGACTCAACTTCTGAATCAAGTTCCGCTAATTCGAAGCCCGCACCATTTTGGTTAAAGTAGTTACGTAGCCCTGCACGGTCTAAACCTGGTCCAAAACTGCCTAATCCCCAATCAGGCTGCGCGGCTGCGAACATAGTGGGATCTATGCCATCAAAATCACCGTCATAGATGAAAATATCAGCTTCTGTGGTTTTTTCACGAGCACGATATTTTGCGCCAAACTTCAATTCAAATGACCCCTCTTGCAAGTCAAACATGCGGGTGAAATCCGCTTTGAGCATAGTTTCAGTGTCTTCTGCCAGGCTCTTTTCCAAACTCACTTCATCTAGCTCATAATTAGCCAAATCCATCGCTGCAGCATCTTGAGTTATTTGCGGGATCTGTCCTTGCATATCCGAATCGATTGCCATATTTTCACCCACAAAGGTGTAATACAACGCTTGCGGATCATCCTCATCTGCTTTTGAATAACCCAGTTGATATTCAACCAACCAATCATCTAGATGATGTTCTGCACCGGCTGAAATAGATAAAATCGTTTGGGTTTCTTCACGGTCTTTGCTCCCTCGTTCTATCTCGGAGTCTTCTCCATCGAACGTAAAGGTATTCGCCATCCGGTATTCGTCATCAGCGAAACGGCTATAAAGAGTGCGTAAATAGTAACGATTGTTGAAATCAGGACGGAAATCCAAGTTGACAGCAGCACCGATGCGCTCCCTTGAAATGCTGTAGTAACGTTGTTCTATCTCATCATCACCGTTGGATTCAATGTTGTCAGAGCCAAAATCACGCTTTGCATATGACAGTGCCGCAGCAACACCAAATACGTCATCAAATACATTGGTCACACTGCCTGATATTTTTGGACTTGTTTCGTCTCGCAACTGGTTTTGACTGGCCTGTACATTAATACTGGCGCTCGTGCCTTGGCGGTCAAAAGCGCTTAAGCTTTTCACTTCAATTGACCCACCGATAGCGTCTGCATCCATATCAGAGGTAACTGATTTTGACACCTCTAATCCTTGAATAAGCTCAGAGGGGATCACATCCAACGCAACAGAGCGCACACCACCTTCAGGAGAAGGCACATTGACACCATTGATGGTCACATTATTAAGATTGGGATCAATACCTCGAATACCGACAAAACGTCCCTCCCCTTGATCACGTTCAATGGATAAACCTGGTAAACGTTGCAATGCTTCAGCGGCGTTCTGGTCTGGGAATTGGCCAATCGCATCTGCCGATACAATCGACTTAATGCTGTCAGCGACGCGCTGCAAATTGATCGCGCTTGCCTGCCCTGCTCGCTGTCCATAGACAATCACGTTTTCTAACTCTTTAGCTGGCGCAGCCAAGCTAATATCTTGCTGTAGAATTTTTCCACCACTGATAATCACTGGCACTTCAATTGTTGGAGTACCTAGGTATTTCACAACTAAGGTGTAGTTACCTTCAGGTAAATTTGCGAAACGAAAACTTCCGTCTCGCTTGGAAACGGTATTTTGTCCCAATTCTTTGATATTGACTTCAGCCCCTTGAATATAGCTAGTCTGGCTTTTGTCAGTGAGTAAACCTTGAATTCCGCCTTCATCAGCTAAAGCAGTTTGACAGGAAAGTGCAGCGAAGCACGCCAAGGCTAAAGTGGTTTTTATCATTTTCATTGTAAGGTCTCTGGTTGCAAACTAAGGTTTAAATGTGTTGGCGCGACAACCTAATTAGCAGCAATGACATTTTTATGACAGGCAACCAAATAGTTTCAGCGGTTGCTTGCTAAAACCACCAATTTACCTAGCACTTATAAGCTCCATGAGCTTATTTGACCTCCCAGCGACCTCCGGTTTTAAACGGTCTGTTTTGAAATTAACTGAAAACAAAGCTAACCACCTTCATTAATTTGTCATTTTATTGAGCCAATATGACCCCTATGCTGGTTTGAAACTATGTCAGCATAAAAACCAACAGCATCAACCGAGTATTACCATGAACTTTTCTTTACTAGCCCGCCATCAACGATTGTTCTCTGTCACATGTGCATCATTGACACTTTCGTTAACCTTGAGCATTGGTTTAGGGCAAGCCAAACCCATTGCCGATATTTCATGGCTAGATATTATTGGCGAAGGCAGTGTCGCGCTGCTTTCCTTGTTATGGATTTTTTTCCTGTTAGTCAGCCGCCCGCCGGGTAGAGTCACTTCGGCATTGGTATTAGGACTGAGCTGTTTTCTATTTTCTGCCAACTTGGACTTAATAGACGAGTTTATGTCCTATCAAAATGCCGCAAGCATATTAAGTATGGTGGAATCGGTTCCAGCTGGAATTGGCATGTTTATTATGAGTTACGCGTTATTCCAATGGCATAAAGAACAGTTAGTCCTCAATAAACAATTGCAAAAACGCGAATCAGCGTTACGTCAACATCACCAAGTGGATTTCATTACAGCGCTGTATAGCGCAGACTATATGCGCACGCAAATCGACTCACAATTGCAAAACAATCACAA
The DNA here is from genome assembly GCF_040370605.1 of Aliiglaciecola sp. NS0011-25. NCBI lineage: Bacteria > Pseudomonadati > Pseudomonadota > Gammaproteobacteria > Alteromonadales > Alteromonadaceae > Aliiglaciecola > Aliiglaciecola sp. NS0011-25. The sequence goes on along the minus strand of NZ_BAABWR010000018.1, from coordinate 101,166 downwards.
TCCTGAGTTTTCAGTTGTGATGCTAGATATCGACAACTTCGATGTATTTAATCGCCAATTTGGCCATATTCAAGGTGACCAACTTCTGCGTGAGCTAGCAGATTTAATCTTAATGAACTTGCGTGCTACTGACCTAGCCTGTCGCTATGCAGGTGACCGATTTATATTATTGTTGCCTAACACTAATTTGCAGAGTGCAGAAAAAATAGCCGGCCAAATCAAAAAAGCCATTGCGAGTATCGCGTTTAAGCCATGTCAGTCAGGGGAGTCAGGGGAGTCAGTTTACCACCAGCTCAGTTTTGTTGCAGAGTCGGCAATTTTAGGCGACGTAACAGAAAGCCTACTGCGGCGGCTTAACCAACGGTTGGAAAGGTTCAAGCAAGATCAAAGGAGTACACCGAAACAAAGCGGGCTGAATCAGGGTGGACAGGCACATGGATGAAAACCGCTTTTTTTATGTTGATGATAAAGTCATACCTGCCCACCAATTGGCAGCTAGCATTTTGGACTTCAGTCGTTCCAGAGACGTTAATAAACACAAGCTATTGCGCGGCACAGGCATATTTAATCAAGATTTAGTGTCAGATAGAAAGCTCAGTGCGCAACAATTGCTGCAACTTATGGGCAATGCGCAATCATTAACTCCAGGACACGATTGTGGTTTTTTATTAGGCAAACGTATGTTTCCGGGCAATTATGGGGCAATTTCCAATGCATTGATGCACAGTCGTAATTTAGCTGATGCATTCACTGTGTTGGCCGTACTTAGAAGTCAGATTTGCCCTTTTTTAGACACTAAACACTATGCTTCGCAGCAACGTCACTACGTATTGATTACCGATGCGATTGGATGTGGAGAGCGCTTTCAATTTATCGCAGAACTGTATTGCACGGCACTGGTTTCAGCCGTTAAATTAATTCTCGGTCAGCGCATCCCATTTCAGTTTAACTTTCCATTTCCACGGCCTAAATATATTCAAGAGTACGAGGTTCATTTAGGCCATAGACTGAACTTTTCTCAACCCGCGATGAGTATTAGCTTCGATAAAAAATGGCTGGCGAGCTTGTGTATAAATCGCAGCGATAGCTTAAAACGCCATGCTTTGCGTCAGTGCAAGATGGTTTCGATGCCAAGCAAAGGATTTATAGAAGCGGTGCGTACCACAATATCAAAACATTCTGATTGTGGCTTACAAAAAGCAGCCGAGAAATTTTGTATGAGTCCTGCAACGTTTAAACGCAAGCTCAAACAGCATGGTTACACCTTTCAGCAAATTCATGATGAAGTAGGCAAACAAGAAGCAATCTACCTACTCCAAGTTCAACAACTCAGTAACGAAGAAACGGCTCACTTGATGCAGTTTAGTGATATTCCTAATTTCCGGCGTTCAGTCAAACGTTGGACTGGGTTAACGCCTAGCCAACTCAGAACAGCGACTGAAAATCCACTCTACTGAGTTTAGTAACCCCAACCTCTAAGACTTGTCGTCTGCACTAATGCGACTAGCAATAGCTCCATCTTGATTGCGATATTTCGCATCAGCTCTACTGCTATAGGGTTTTTCTGCAAAATCAGACAACACTTCAAAACTGATGGCACCAATTTTCATTTTTGGTTTTAACGCCAATGGTAGTTTACCGCTATTGAAAAACTCCAATACGATATTGCCTGACCAGCCCGGATCTATGCGATGTGCGGTAACGTGAACCATCAATCCCAAGCGTGCAAGGGAAGAACGTCCATCTAACCAGCCAACAATATTGGCCGGTAGCGTCACAGATTCATACGTCACCGCTAATGCCAATTCACCCGGGTGCAGGAAAAAGGACTTATCATCAGGGACAATAATTTCATCGCTCATAACTGTGTTCATGGCTTCTTGAACTTCAGCTTTAGGACCACTGAGATCAATAAAAGGTGCTGTGTGATCTTCAAAAACCCGAAATTTATTACCTAATCGGATATCCACGGTTACACCACTGATTTCAGAATAATCAGGTTCAGGAGAAATCGAAATTTTGCCTTCTTTTATGTATTGAAAAATATCTTTATCACATAACCGCATGAAATTTTCTCTGTAAGTGTACCGCTTGATCCGCGGCTTTTAATTTAAAGCTCAATTCGCGCACATTATGATCGCCTAGGTGCGGTTGTTCAATGTTTTTCAACAATTGGGATTGAATCATCACTTTTTAAAATTTGGCTGTAGGCTAATTGTTGTGACATTTTTTTAGCGGCATGCAAATACGCCTGTGCCAAATCACCATTAGGTTGTTCAAGTATTAACGGTAAACCGTTGTCAGCATGCTCTCGGATTTGAATATCTAATGGTAACTGACCAAGTAATTCCAAGCTTTGCTGTTCAGCTAATTTTTGCCCGCCACCACTGGCGAACACAAACTCTTTATTGCCGCATTTACGGCATTGGTAATAGCTCATATTCTCAATAATACCTAAAACAGGAATACTCACTTTGTTAAACATCGCGATACCTTTTTTGGCGTCAGCCAAGGCTATGTCCTGTGGTGTCGTAACCACTATTGCAGCAGTTAAAGGCACCATTTGCGCCATAGTCAACTGAATATCGCCGGTGCCTGGAGGCATATCAACAATCAAATAATCCAGTTCAGGCCATAGGGTTTCGTTAAGGATTTGCTGTAACGCTTTACTTGCCATAGGACCACGCCAAACCGTCGCATCATCACTGGGCACTAGATAACCAATCGAATTGGCCACCACCCCGTTACAGTTGATTGGGATCATATGTTTATTATCTTCGCTTTGCGGTCTTTGCTCAGGATTACCCAACATAATCGGCACAGATGGACCATAAATATCGGCATCTAATATGCCAACCGTTGCACCTTGCGCTTGTAACGCAAAGGCCAGGTTCACTGCCGTTGTAGACTTACCAACGCCACCTTTACCAGAGGCCACTGCAATAATATTTTTAATCTTTTGTAGGCGTTTGACTTTGGTTTTTTTGGCCGCAATATCGCAGCTTAATTGCACGTGATTGGAATCTAACCCAAGTTCGTCGATAGCGCCCATAATGAGTGAAAAATCCTGTTCACAGGCAAATGGGAAACAAAATTGCAATTTTTGTCCTTGCTGAGACAAACAATCCGTTATTTGCGATTCAGACAAGCTCAACATTTGGCCAATAAGCTGACAAATTTGCGTTATCTGGGGTTGATTAAACAGGGTATTCGACAAAGGTGACTCCTTTTGATGCAATTTATGTGATTTTATGCTGTTTTACTAATGCAATAACGCTGCATTTTCGTTACCATTTGCGTCCTTTTTTCAACTAATCAAGACTCGTAATCAAACATGCCAAATCAGCCACGTAAAATACTCGTCACCAGTGCCTTACCTTATGCCAATGGTTCTATCCATCTAGGCCATTTACTGGAACACATTCAAACTGATATATGGACACGTTATCAACGAATGCGAGGCAACCAATGCTACAGTGTTTGTGCAGATGATGCACACGGTACGCCGGTAATGTTAAAAGCTCAGGAGTTAGGGATTACCCCTGAACAAATGGTCGCGCAAACTCGAGCAGAACATCACCAAGATCTGCTTGATTTTCACATCGAATACGATAATTACTATGTGACCCACTCTGAAGAAAACAAAGAATTATGTGAAGAAATCTATAATCGCTTGAATTCTGCCGGCTACATCAGCAAACGTACTATCAGCCAATTGTATGATCCGGAAAAGAAAATGTTCTTGCCAGATCGTTTCATCAAAGGTACTTGCCCTTCGTGTAAAGCCGAAAATCAAAATGGCGATAGCTGCGACGTATGCAGTGCGACCTACAGCCCCACGGAAGTTATCAATCCGCGCTCTGTAGTATCCGGTGCAACTCCTATCTTGAAAGATTCAGAGCATTATTTTTTCGATTTGCCAAAATTTGAAGATATGCTCAAAGAGTGGCTCGTCAGTGGTGCGCTGCAAGAAGAAATCGCCAATAAACTCAAAGAGTGGTTTGACGAAGGATTGCAACAGTGGGATATCAGTCGAGACGCGCCTTATTTCGGTTTTGAGATACCTGGCGCACCGAACAAGTTTTTCTATGTTTGGGTTGATGCTCCAGTAGGTTACATGGCGAGCTTCAAAAATTATTGTAATCAACATGATATTGATTTTGATAGTTTCTGGAATGCAGACTCAGATGCTGAGCTATATCATTTCATCGGCAAAGACATTACATATTTCCATTGTTTGTTCTGGCCCGCCATGCTTGAAGGTGCAGGTCTACGCAAACCAACGGGTGTTAACGTCCACGGTTTTGTCACGGTAAATGGCGCAAAAATGTCTAAATCCACGGGTACCTTTATTAAAGGACGCACCTATTTAGATCATTTGAATCCAGAGTATTTACGTTATTACTACGCCTCTAAATTAAGTGACGGCGTCACTGATATCGATTTAAATTTGGAAGATTTTGCGCAGAAAGTAAATTCTGACTTAGTCGGTAAAGTAGTGAATATTGCCAGTCGTTGCGCCGGATTCATCACCAAACGTTTTGACGCTACATTATCGGATAACGTCATTGAGCCTGAATTGCTTGCACAATTTAAACAAGCCTCTGATGACATTGCCAACATGTATGAAAAGCGCCAATACAACAGAGCTATCCGTGAAATAATGGCTTTGGCAGATAAAGCCAATCAATTCATTGATGCGCAAGCTCCTTGGGTGACCATCAAAGAAGAAGGTAAAGAGCAATATACTCACGATGTTTGTTCATTGGGAATCAACTTGTTCCGTATATTGGTTGTTTATCTTAAACCTGTATTACCAAAACTGGCTGAGCAAGCTGAAGCCTTCCTAAACGATGAACTTGATTGGGACAGTGCGCAACGTGACTTGGGTAAACATAAAATAAACAAGTTTAAAGCCTTGATGCAACGTGTTGATATGGACAAGGTTAACGCGATTATAGAAGACTCAAAAGAAAACCTTGAACCTAAGAAGGTCGCAGCTCCCGCGTCGGAATCGGCCACCGATGGCCCACTTAGCAAAGATCCAATTGGTGAAACGATTAGCTTTGATGACTTTGCAAAAGTCGACCTACGTATAGCTAAAATAGCCAAAGCTGAACACGTTGAAGGTGCAGATAAATTACTGCGTCTGCAATTGGATCTAGGCGGAGAAACTAAACAGGTGTTCGCCGGCATTAAATCAGCCTATCAACCGGAAGACCTTGAAGGTAAGTTAACCGTAATGGTGGCAAATTTAGCCCCCCGTAAAATGCGTTTTGGTTTGTCAGAGGGAATGGTTTTAGCGGCTGGACCGGGTGGAAAAGATCTGTGGATCATGGAACCCCATGAAGGAGCACAACCTGGTATGAAAGTTAAATAATAGCTTCACTAACCTAACAACTGATCCACTATTAGGCGTTCATATTATGAACGCCTTTTTATTTGCCTAAAACAGACTTAACAACAGTACTTCACCTATTGCAGTTAACGACTATTTTTTTGCATTGAGGTGCGAACGCTAGCACCTACCGTTGAGAACTTTGGTGAGGGTTTCCATTTTGGTTTAATTAAGGAAAGTGGAATCACACGCTTTTTGGCGACTATCACGTAAATACTCGAAAATATTGGCAAATATTTACGACAGAACGATTCTATTCCTGAAAAAAGCCGTGATTTACGCTTAAACATCAAACTCGAAAATACCAACTGATGTTGCTCAATGGTTTCAAAACCAAGCAAATGCAGCCAGTCATTTATTCGCATACTGCTAAAAAAGCGAGCTTCCCGTAAAATCTTATTTGATTTAAACGGAAGATAACGCAAAATCCCAGCCAAACTAAATGGATTGAAGCCCACTATCACCACGTGGCCATTGGGAATTAATGTTCGATCAATTTCTCTTAAAATTTGATGGGGATCTCTGGAAAAGTCCAGTTCATGGGCTAGCAAAAAAGCGTCGACGCTGTTTTCGCTAAAAGGCAGCTCATGGCTATCTGCGATAACTTGGTTACCTTTTATAGGTTGATGTTGCTCCACGCATTTTCGATTCACCACATTAACAATATGTTTGATTGCACATTCTGATAAATCGATTTGGCTGCTCAAACAGCCCACCTTAACTAAATGATAGCCAAAAAAACGCCTGCTACATGCTTCTAAGCTGGTTTCCACATGTTCTTTCATGGGCTCCCCAACAGGCAAAGCTTGCCAGGAAGTGGGATAAATCGGTTTTTTAGAGATTAAAGCAGGCTTCATATTGTCCAAACAATTGCGCAGCTACCAACAACTTCATATAGTACAACACTAGCGAAGTGACACAAGCAAGGTAATTATGTCTCAAACAAAACAAACTCAGTCAATCCTATCGGTATTTCCTATCCCGGCGTTCACAGATAACTATATTTGGTGTGTACACAATGGCGTGAATTGCTGGGTGGTTGATCCTGGAGATGCATCACCAGTTTTAGATTATATTCAATCGACAAATTTAACCCTAAAAGGGATATTGGTGACCCACCATCACAATGATCATACCGGTGGCATTTTGTCCCTTTTAAAACACGCACCAGAGATTCCCGTGTTGGGACCAGACTATGGTAATATTCAAGGCTTGACCAAAAGATTGAAGGAAGGCGATTCAGTAGTGCTCGATTCCTTGGATCTTGAATTGGCGATTTTAGAGGTACCAGGGCACACCTTGGACCATATCGCGTTTTATGGTCAAAATATGCTGTTTTGTGGAGATACCTTATTTTCAGCGGGTTGCGGCAGACTTTTCGAAGGCACACCACAACAAATGCATGAATCTTTAGAGAAATTAATGAAACTCCCAGCACAAACTAAGGTCTATTGTACCCACGAATATACTTTAGCTAATGTGAATTTTGCGCTAAATGTAGAACCTGAAAACCAAGCTCTACACGCCTATTCAGATTGGGCAAAACATCAAAGAAGTCAGGGGCTACCTACTCTGCCTTCAAATATCGAACAACAAAAAGCGATAAATCCGTTTTTACGTGCGCAACAGGATGAAATAAAACATAATGCAGAACAATTTGTTGGCAAGAAGTTATCCAACGAAACAGACGTTTTCGCTGCAATCAGGCAGTGGAAAGACAATTTTTAGTGGAGCCAATGATAAGGGTCAAACAGGGTTTTTCAACACCGCAATGAAAATCACCTCTTTTTCGTTGCTAATGGTATTAACGGGTTGCCAAACATATATGGCGGACTCCCATGCCCAAAGCGAAACTCATCAAGAACAACTGATTGCCGAACAAATCAATAACAGCTGTGAACAGAAACACGCTTTAGCTGATGAGCTTTTTGATTGCACCTCCGCATCTCAGGGCACTATTCCTGTTACTCACCCTACAGAAATAGTAGAAATTACAGTTGAACCAGACAATTACGTAGAATTACCTGATGATGAAATTGCTGATATCAACGAGTCAACTCAGAGCCCTGAAAACCTTTGGCTTAGAATTAAACAACAGTTAACTTTCCCGATCCCAGATAATGATCGTTTAAAGGCACAAAAAAATTGGTATCTGAAGCACCCTGAATATATGCAGCGAGTCGCAACTCGAGCCAAGCCTTTCATGCACTACATTGTTGAGCAAATTGAAAAGAATCAACTTCCCCTTGAGTTAGCTTTTTTGCCCATAGTAGAAAGCGCATTTGATCCTTTTGCCTATTCCCATGGACGTGCTGCAGGCATGTGGCAGTTTATTCCAGGTACTGGAAAACGTTTTGGCATGAAACAAACTTGGTGGTATGACGGAAGACGCGATGTAGTTGCATCAACTGAGGGCGCAATTGCCTATCTGACCTACTTAAATAATATGTTTGATGGCGACTGGCTACATGCGTTGGCAGCATACAATTCAGGTGAAGGTAGAGTCAGAAGTGCGATTAGACGGAATAAAAAAGCCGGAAAACCTACTGACTTCTGGTCGTTAGATTTACCTCGCGAAACCCGAGCATATGTGCCTAAATTATTAGCTCTTAGCAGCATTTTAAAAGATGCAGATGATGACAATATTGCGTGGACAGCCATTCCAAATAAACCTTTTGTTGAAGTGGTAGACGTGGAGTCACAAATCGATCTTGCGTTAGCGGCAGACCTTGCGGGATTAACCCTCAAAGAACTTCATTCCCTGAATGCTGGCTTCAATCGTTGGGCAACGGATCCTGATGGCCCTCACAGATTATTATTGCCTGTTGAAAGCGTTGACAATTTTGAGATTGCGCTAAATAAAATAGAAGAAAATGAACGTCTTAACTGGGTTCGGCATAAAATCAAAAGTGGTGACAGTTTATTAAAATTAGCCAAACAATATCATACCACCGTTGGCGTGATCCAAGGTGTGAATGATATGCAAGGCAATCTGATCCGGGTCGGAGATTATATTTTGGTGCCGGTTTCACTAAAATCTCTGGATTCATATTCCCTTTCACAAGAGCAGCGGCTGGCAACTACTCAATCTAAACCTCGCGGAAGTTACTCTTTAAATCACAAAGTGAAAAGTGGTGATACCTTTTGGGATTTAAGCCGCGAATATAAGGTCGACATGCGTAGTTTGGCCAAATGGAACGGTATGGCTCCCACCGATCCCTTAATGCCAGGTAAAAACTTGGTTATTTGGGTTAAACAAGCGTCTGAATCGCAACGTAAAGATGCGGTAATGCGCACGTTAACCTACACCGTTAAAAAAGGTGATTCATTAGCTCGAATTGCGAATAAATTTAAAGTGAATCTGGTCGATTTAAAACGTTGGAATCAAGATAAACTGCGTAAATATTTGCAGCCTGGACAGAAGATAAAAGTCTATGTTGACGTTACTCGTACCTAACAAGTCAAAGTTAACTAAGGTAAAGGAATGATCGATGCTGGGGTTTAATCGCAAAAATCTAAGCAAAAGCCATGAGGGTCCTTGGCTTTTGCTCGATTTATTTATGCTAGGATTATTATTCATTAATCTTATCTGGATTATTTTTGACTCCTTATACAGCACCGAAATCGTCAAACAATCATTAGCTTATGTATCGGAATCCTTAGTCACTGGTTATGCCCCTGTGCACAATAACTTCCTGTTGATAGATTTAGCCTTTGTCGCGGTATTCCTTAGTGAATTTTGCTTACGCTGGATAGTTGCAGTGGTAAAAAAGACCTACTTGAGATGGTATTTTTTCCCATTTATTCACTTTTACGATTTGGTTGGCTGTATCCCACTTGGTGCTGCTCGAATATTCCGTTTTTTACGGATATTTTCAATTCTTCATCGCCTGCATAAATATGAAATTATTGACCTTAGGCGCACAGCTTTGTTTCGCTTTATCGCATTTTATTATGAAGTTTTTGTAGAAGAGCTGTCTGATCGCATTGTTGTCAAAGTATTATCGGATGCACAAAAAGATATCGCTGCAGGTTCTCCCCTAGTAGAAGATATTACTCAAAATGTAATCGCATCTCGACTGCCGGTGATATCCAGATGGACAGCATCAGTATTGAGTCATATTGGTGAGTCTATTGAACATAACGAACATGGCCAGTCCGTAAGACAACATGTGAACAAAAGTGTTGGTAAAGCAGTTAGAGGCAATCCGCATATTTCAACCTTAAAACTGGTTCCAGTGTTAGGTTCAACCATTGAGCGCACCTTAGAGTCCGCGGTGACAGACATTGTCACCCAATCAATCGTTAATCTGCTCAAAGACATGACCCCAGAAAAAATCGACGATTTTGTAAAGCATGGGATTGGTCGATTTTCAAGTGAAGATGAAGCGTTAGATGATGAGGTATTAGCCGTGGTAAATGAATGTATCGAGCTGATAAAAAGTCATGTTTCGCAGCAGCGCTGGAAAACCGAATTTGAGCAAGAATCAACTGTCACAGCTGCAGTTGTTGAACAAAACAATCCACAAAATCCTCCGCAAATCTAGCGGGGAGGTTTATCCTGCGCTTTTTTGATATTTTTCATGGCCTGAAGGCCATGCTACAAAAAAGCGGTGATGCATTTTATTCGGTGATTCGTGTAGGCGGTGGCTTTAGCCCCGCGGTTATTGTTCGGTGCTCATGGCCTAAAGGCCATGCTACAAAAAAGCGGTGATGCATTTTATTCGGTGATTCGTGTAGGCGGTGGCTTTAGCCCCGCGGTTGTTGTTCGGTGCTCATGGCCTAAGGGCCATGCTACAAATTCCCCTCCTGTAGGTGGGGGATTTATCCCCTACAACACTGGCAACATCATCCATAGCCTAAAGGCCATGCTACAAAAAAACGGTGATGCATTTTATTCGGTGATTCGTGTAGGCGGTGGCTTTAGCCCCGCGGTTGTTGTTCGGTGCTCATGGCCTAAGGGCCATGCTACAGATTAATCAAACCCTCTGTAGGTGGGGGATTTATCCCCTACAACACTGGCAACATCATCCATGGCCTAAAGGCCATGCTAGGGGATTAGATTTTTCGCCATATGGTGCCGTTGGCGCTGTCTTCTAACACCACCCCCATCGCCGTTAGCGCATCACGAGCAGTATCGGCCGCAGCCCAATCTTTTTCGGCTCTGGCGTCGTTACGGGCTTTAATTAATCCTTCGATTACCGAAACCTCATCGCCTTGAGCGGCGCCACCTTGCAAATAGGCCACAGGATCCATTTGTAAAAATCCTAAGATGTCTCCTAATTTCAACAAAATACCGGCTAGATCTGATTTTTCTTGGCCCTTGCTTTTGTTGATATCTTTCACCAAGTCAAACATCACAGCGAAGGCTTCTGGTGTATTGAAATCATCATCCATGGCCGCTTCAAAACGCTGTAAATAAGTACCTTTTTGCATATCCACGTCATGGTTAGGCTGACTATCACGCAAAGCAGTATATAGACGTTCCAACGCCGATTTAGCTTGCTTGATGTTGTCCTCAGAATAACTTAGCTGACTGCGATAATGGGCAGACATCAAGAAATAACGCAGGGTTTCAGCATCATAATCTTTTAAAACATCTCGCAAGGTGAAAAAGTTGCCTAGGGATTTAGACATTTTTTCTGAATCCACCTGTACCATTCCTGTATGCATCCAGTAATTCACATAAGGAGTGTCAAATGCACAGCAAGATTGTGCCACTTCATTTTCATGGTGAGGGAAGATCAAATCAGAACCACCACCGTGAATATCAAAGTGCGTGCCTAAATGTTTGCTATTCATGGCCGAACATTCAATGTGCCAACCAGGACGACCTTGCCCCCAAGGAGAATCCCAATAAGGTTCACCGGGTTTAACTGTTTTCCACAATACGAAGTCTAGAGGGTCAGTTTTATCAGCTGACACCTCTACTCGCTCACCGGCATTAAGCTGATCTAAATCTTGTCGACTCAATTTGCCATATTGCTCGTAGGTACTCACATCAAACAACACATCACCACTAGGCGCTTGATATGCATGTCCTTTAGCAATTAATCGTTCAATTACGTCGATAATTTCAGGAATATGAGTGGTAACACGCGGCTCGACATCAGGCTCTAGCAAATTAATTGCAGCAAAATCTTCATGCATCAAAGCAATGGTGCGCTGAGTTAACTGCTCAGGGGTTTCGCCGTTTTGATTGGCTCTTTGGATAATTTTGTCATCCACATCTGTAATGTTTCGAACATAATTCACCTCGTAGCCTTTGTGGCGCAGGTAGCGCACCATTAGATCGAAACTCAGATAAGTACGAGCATGTCCCATATGGCAAACGTCATAAACCGTAATCCCACAGACATACAAACCCACTTTGCCAGCCACTAATGGCTTAAAAGTCTCTTTTTGTCGAGTGAGGGTATTGTATATTTGTTGCATTATATTGGTTCCATTGGTTATCTTAATAAATAATTGCGCGATTCTAGCACCGTCTCATGTCGACATAAACCAGCGTGTTAGCAAAAATTAACACAAATTATTATTCCAAAGTGACAGCAACAGCTGAAATATTTTTATGATTGCGATACACTACTTAGCTGAACAAATTTAAATTCACTACTTTATCCACAGGAACCCTTGATGGTAAAACTACATACAAACTATGGCGTAATCGTACTTAACCTTTTTGAAGATAAAGCACCGAAGACGGTTGAGAACTTTTTAAGCTATGTAAAAGATGGATTTTACGACAACACAATATTTCATCGCGTCATAGATGGATTTATGATCCAAGGCGGTGGATTTGAGCCAGGAATGGACCAAAAAGATCCAAACGAGCCTATACAAAATGAAGCGAATAACGGTGTAGCAAATAACACTGGTACTATTGCTATGGCTCGCACCAATGATCCACATTCAGCGACTGCGCAATTCTTCATAAACCTTAAAGACAATAGCTTCCTAAACTTTCGCAGTGAATCAATGGAAGGTTGGGGATACTGTGCATTTGGTGAAGTTGTTGAAGGCATGGATATCGTGAACAAAATTAAAGGGGTTAAAACATCCCGTCACGGAATGCATGATGACGTACCTGTTGAAGACGTCGTTATTCAAAAAGCTGAGATAACCGATTAATAACATTAAAAAGGCTGATTTTAATCAGCCTTTTTTGTTTTCCTTATGAAACCATATACTTACTTTATTTCAGACTTGCATTTAAGTGCTCAGCGTCCTGACATTACCGCGTGTTTGGCATCTTTTTTAAGTGACCAAGCCTTAGGGGCTGATGCTTTATATGTCCTTGGGGATTTGTTCGAATATTGGATTGGCGATGACGATCGCAATGAATTTAGCGAACATGTAGCAAGCTTATTTAAGCAGTTTTCACAAACCGGCGTACCCATCTATTTTATACACGGAAACCGTGATTTCTTAATTCGAGAGAAGTTTGCGCGCAGAGCAGGCATGACAATTTTAAACCAACAACATGTCATCGATCTGTATGGAACCCCGACTCTGTTGATGCATGGTGACGAACTCTGTACGTTAGATCTCGCCTACCAAAAATTTCGGAAAAAGGCCCGTGGTTGGTGGTGGCCAAGAATGATTTTAAACTTGCCGTTATGGGTTCGCAGAAAAATTGCCGAAAAAGGACGAAAAACCAGCCAACAGAATCAGCAAAAACTTAGCATGGAAATAATGGATGTGACTTCCGCAGAGGTGGTTAACTATATGCAGGAATATAATGTCCAGCAATTGATCCACGGTCATACCCATCGTCCCGCCATTCATCAATTAGAAGTCAATAGTAAGCCAGCTCTTCGAATTGTGTTAGGTGATTGGTACGATCAAGGTAGTATGCTAAAAATCACTCCTAAATCCATTGATTTGATCAGCGCAGATTTAACAACTCCACCGTAGGTGACGGATTTATCCCCTACAACGCTGGCATCGGCATTTATGGCCTAAAGGCCATGCTACAAACTCCCCTCCTGTAGGTGGGGGATTTATCCCCTACAACACTGGCGGCATCATTTATGGCCTGAAGGCCATGCTACAAATTCCCCTCCTGTAGCTGGGGGATTTATCCCCTACAACGTTGGCAACACCATTTATGGCCTGAAGGCCATGCTACAAATTCCCCTCCTGTAGGTGGGGGATTTATCCCCTACAACGCTGGCATCGGCATTTATGGCCTAAAGGCCATGCTACAAATTCCCTTCCTGTAGCTGGGGGATTTATCCCCTACAACGTTGGCAACACCATTCATGGCCTGAAGGCCATGCTACAAATTCCCCTCCTCTAGGTGGGGGATTTATCCCCTACAACGCTGGCATCGGCATTCATGGCCTGAAGGCCATGCTACAAATTCCCTTCCTGTAGCTGGGGGATTTATCCCCTACAACGTTGGCAATATTATTCATGACTAAAGCACAAAATTATTTGTTTTGAGCTTGTTACTCTTAAATTATGTACCGTTTATCTAACAACTATGTAATTTAGATTCAATTATAGGTAGAGTAACGCGGTTAATATTGATTAAATTATTTTATAACATTTCAGTACTGGTTTCATAGACATGAGAGTACTGAATACAGCGTTTCATGTAGCTTTGGATTTTGATGTATACATCATAAAGCGAAAAATTGAGGATTTATGAAAAAAACACTTATAGCGGCCAGCATAGCGAGCGTATTTATTTTAAGCGCATGTAATAAGTCTGCAGATACACCTGCCCCAAAACAAGATGTGGCAGCCACAACGCAAACAACAAAGGCTGAATTAGGCGACTTTGGTATTGAGCTGGATGCAAGAGATGAATCAGTTAAACCCGGTGACGACTTTTTCCGTTACGCAGGTGGTACTTGGTACGATAACTTTGTAATCCCTAGTGACAAAGTTCGCTATGGTGCCTTTACAAAATTAGTTGAGCGCAGTGAAAAGCAAATTAAAACTATCATTGATGAATTAGCAAATACTAGCAATAGCGAAGAATTGACGTCGGAAGAACAATTAATTGCCAATTTCTATAAAGCTTACATGGACACTGAAGCGGCAAATGCCAAAGGCATCGCAGCCATTTCTCCAGTGCTAGAAAGTATCAGTAGTATTTCAGATAAAACCCAACTAACCGCCATGTTTGGCCGTGCTTGGCTCGACGGTTCGGCAAGCCCGATCTATGGTGGAATGTGGTTTAATCGCCTCAATCCAGATCAATACCAAATGTCTGTGGGTGTTGGTGGCTTGGGACTTCCTGACCGTTCATACTATTTAGAAGATAGCGAACGTTTTATAGAAATACGTGAAGCATACGTTGCGCACATTGAAGAGATGTTGAATTTTGCAAAAGTCCAAGATGCAGCACAAAAAGCCAAAGGCATCTTAGCCTTAGAAACCAAAATCGCTGAAGCGCAATGGCCTCGCGAAAAACGTCGCGATCGAGATTTGACACTCAACCAAATTGAACGGCAACAACTGTCAACCGATTACCCTGGCTTTGACTGGGATACCTATTTTGCAGAAACTGAATACAAGGTTCCGCATTTAAATATGTCACAGCCTGAACCGATCAAAAAAGCCATTGAATTAGTCAATAGTGAACCCCTCTCTGTTTGGAAAGATTATATGACTTATCATACGATCACCAACCAAGCTGAGTTGCTATCTGACGAAATTTTCAGTGCTAACTTTGAGTTTTATGGCAAAACATTAAATGGTCAGCAAGAACCTCGTCCTCGTTGGAAACGTGCTATAGCGCAAATGTCAGGTACCCAATCCCTTGGATTTGCTATTGGTAAAACTTACGTCGAAAAGCATTTTCCAGCCAGTTCTAAAGCACAAATGGCCGAACTGGTTGAAAACCTCAGAACCGCCTTGGGCGAACGTATCGATAGTTTGCAATGGATGGGGGATGAAACCAAGAAAAACGCACACGCTAAGTTAGCGTCTTTTCGTCCCAAAATTGGCTACCCTGATGAATGGCAAAGTTTCAATGGTCTAGAAATTAAGCCTGATGACCTAATTGGCAATGTACAACGTATTCGTAAGTTTTTTAGGGATGATAGCGCAGCTCAAGAACTTGAAAAAACAGATCGTGAACGCTGGGGCATGTCACCTCAACAAGTAAACGCGTATTACAATAGTTCGTTCAACGAAATTGTTTTCCCTGCGGCAATTCTGCAACCACCATTTTTTGATCCCAATGCTGATCCAGCGGTAAATTATGGCGGCATAGGGGCAGTAATAGGCCACGAAATGGGTCATGGGTTTGATGATCAGGGCTCTAAATCGGATGAAAATGGTATTCAGCGTAATTGGTGGACCGATGAAGATCGTGCCGCATTTGAAGCTAGAACCGATGCGTTAGCTGCCCAATATGATGGTTATGAGCCAATTGAAGGCAGTCATGTAAATGGTCGTCTGACTCTGGGTGAAAATATCGGTGACGTAGGCGGTTTAGCAATGGCCTATCATGCATATAAATTAAGTTTAAATGGCAAAGAAGCACCGGTAATTGATGGTGTTACTGGCGATCAGCGTTTCTTCTTAGCTTGGGCTCAAGTCTGGCGTGAAAAACGTACTGAACAAAGTCTGATGTCACAGCTTAAATCTGATCCCCATGCTCCGGCGCGATACAGAACTGTTGCCCCTCGTAACCATGACGCTTGGTACAAAGCATTTAACGTTCAACCGGGTGATGCACTTTATTTGGCACCTGAAGAACGCGTACGTATCTGGTAATAATGATTAAAACAGCAAGCGCAAGCATTAGCGCTTGCTGTTTTTATTTAATTCAAATTATCCAAATGTTAAACCCAGCGATGCCAGCACTTTTGCTTTAGTATTGATATCGTTTGAAGCTTCTTTCACAAAATTAACTTGCTCTAAATTTTCTTGCGAAATATTACTCACATTTAAAATACTATCGTTAACTTCCTGAGAGACCAATCTTTGCTGTTCAGCAGCTGTGGAAATCTGAAATGCGAGCCCTGATATCTCAGAAATTTGCTGATAAACGCCCTCAATTAACTCTCGCGACTGCCTAGTATCAGCAACACATTCAATTGCAGCATCTTTACCTTCATTCATGGATTTAGCCCAAGTAAGTAAAGTGGATTGAATTTCATTAATTGAAGTTTGAATTTGTTCGGTAGCCGAATGGGTTCGACTCGATAATGCACGCACTTCATCGGCAACTACCGCAAAACCGCGACCATGCTCACCAGCTCTTGCCGCTTCAATAGCCGCATTTAGCGCGAGTAAATTGGTTTGATCGGCAATACCTTGAATTTCACTCATCACGTTGCCAATGCGCTGCGCCTCTTCAGCCAGTTGGCCCGAAGCATTTGCAGAGCTTTCCACATCTTCAGCCAACTGCGACACTTTGTGCATTGTTTCGGTCATTGCTTTAGTGGCATTTTCACAACCTTGATTAGCACTTTCAATTTTTTGTGAAGTTAAGGTAATGTTGTTTGCCACCTCGCTAATCGAAGCGCCCATTTGCTCGATTGCAGCGGATACTTGATGTACTTCAGCCGTTTCTTTTTCAACACCTTCGGTCGCTCGCTCAGCTGCAGATTTTAGCTCGACGACAACGTTGTATAAAGATGCAGAACTATCTATTACCCGTCCGATGATAGTTCGAATTGCACCCTGATGCATTTTTGCGGGGAAATCAGCAACACTGACAATGCCCGTACCTGAAAAAACGAATCGAGAGACACTGTCATAATCTTGCTGAGATTTTTTAAGATAGTTTGGCAAACTTAAGATTTCACTTTTGAATACCAAATAAGGTAAGCCCACCAGTAACACAGCAAAATAAGGCATAAACATTGTTGCACCTAAAATAGCGGCCGCTAAGAGTAAAAATATAGCGTGTTTAATCCCCCAACTTAACGCCCATTTACGTTCGGCCTTCTCGCCTTTATTCAATTTAGAGTAAAGAGCTTCTGCACGTTTACGATATTCAGGTTGCAGAAAACGACGGACCGATTGAAAACCTTTTAAATCGCCATTTTCATAGACCGGAGTGACATAAGCATCAACCCAATAATAGCGACCATCTTGGCAACGATTTTTCACCGCCCCACGCCAAGGTTGCTTGGCTTTTAGTTTTTCCCATAAATCTGCAAATGCCGCTTTAGGCATATCAGGATGTCTTACGATATTGTGATTTTTGCCAACGATTTCGTCTCTGGTAAACCCAGCTACCTCACAAAACTTGTCGTTTGAGTAGGTTACTACGCCGCGAAGATCTGTAACAGATACCAACTCTTCATCTACCCCAAAAGTGACTTCTTGGTCGACAATATTCTGATTGCGTTTACCCATTAACTCGACTCCATTTATTCCATTAAATTCAACAAAACAAGATGTTGAAATACAAGATAATTATAATTATAAATTACTTTTGCTAATAGCTCACTGCATTTAGAACAATATGTTAGTGCTCCAAGTATAGACTGACTTTGAATGTTATCGGCGTAAGTCACCAATCTATTACCCAATTAATTGGATAATTTAATACAAAAAAGACAAGCCGAAGCTTGTCTTTGTCTTTTGCCCTTTGAATTTATATAGGCGTTTAGCTTTCTCTGATTAGATAATCAAAGGCTGATAAAGAGGCTTTTGCCCCCTCTCCCATTGCGATGACAATTTGCTTATAAGGCACGGTTGTCACATCCCCAGCAGCAAAAATACCAGGCTCAGAGGTTGCACACTTGTGATCTATCACCACTTCACCAAATTTACTAAGTTCAACCACATCTTTTAAGAATGCGCTATTAGGCACTAAACCAATTTGAACAAATACACCGGCTAAAGCTTGTTGCTTTATTTCCCCGCTAACTCTGTCTTCATATTCAAGGCCGACTACTTTGCCATTTTCTGACAATATCTGTTTAGTAGCGACGTTTTTGATAATCGTTATTTTACTATTAGCTTCGGCTTTTTCCACCAACACTTTGTCTGCTTTTAACTCAGGTAAAAATTCGAAAACAGTGACATGATCAACCATACCCGCTAAATCTATTGCCGCTTCAATACCGGAATTACCGCCACCAACAACCGCAACATCTTTGCCCTTAAAGAAAGGTCCATCACAGTGTGGGCAATAGGCTACGCCGGAACCCACATTTTCTTTCTCACCTGGTACACCTAGCTCGCGCCATTTTGCTCCAGTTGCGACAATCACTGTTTTAGTTTCAATAATTTCACCACTGGATAAATGTATTTTCTTGGTTTTCCCTTTCTCAATTTTATCAACACGTAAAAATTCTTTGATATTGACTTCGTAATCGTTCAGGTGCGCCAATAAATTACCAGTTAATTCTGTACCCGTTGTTTTAGGAACAGAAATTAAATTTTCGATTCCCACAGTATCTTTAACCTGACCACCTATTCGATCGGCAATCATAGTGACGTTCAAGCCTTTTCGAGCAGAATAAATCGCTGCGGCAACCCCAGCAGGTCCGCCACCAATAACAGTCACATCTTGAAGTGGTAAGGCTTCGTTATCATCGCCACCCACAATATAAGGGTAACGTTGGATTAATTTGTCGACCAACTGTGCGGTATCAATTTTACCATTGGCAAATAACTCGCCATTTAAATAAACACTAGGAACACCTTGAATGTTGCGCTGCTCAATCAATTCTGGAAACAAGCCGCCGTCTAGCATTTCAGTACTTATAGTGTCATTCAATAATGCAAATTGATTTAACGATTGCACAACATCCGGACAGTTGTGGCAACTTAACGAAATAAAGACTTCAAAGTGCAAATCGTCTTTCACTTTCTGTACCATGCTTTGCAAGGTTTTATCGAGTTTAAGATCCGTTCCAGAAGATTGTAAAATGGCTAATATAAGTGAGTTAAACTCATGCCCACTGGGAATGCCTGAAAACGAGATACCGTTGTTTTTACCGTTTACTTCTAAATAGAATGTAATTGGGCTACGTAAATTAACATCCCGCTCAATCAATGTCAGATTGTCTGAAACTGAGCATAATGATGTTAAAAATTGGACTAATTCTTGACGTTTTTCGTGCTCACCAGTTTGTAGAACTAGTGCCACGCTGTTAGTCATATTTTTGGTATACGATTTTAGAGCATTTAAAATATCGTTATTTAACATAGTGTTACCTTTTTACTGCAAATAAACTGGTGAAAAAAATGGCGGGTAGAAGCATTAACCTCCTATAACCCGCCAATTTACGTGGATTGTTTTAAATCTAGATTTTACCCACTAAATCCAAGCTAGGAGTTAAGGTTGCTTGACCTTGTTCCCAAGCGGCTGGACATACTTCACCGTCGTTTTCACGTACGTATTGAGCGGCTTTAACGTTACGAACCATATCTTTTGCGTTACGGCCGATGCCGCCAGCGTGAATGTGCGCTACTTGGATAACGCCATCAGGGTCAACCAAGAATGTGCCACGATGTGCCATATGATCTTCTTCGATCATCACATCAAATCCGCGAGTAATGGTGCCAGTTTGGTCGCCAATCATTGGGAAGTTGATTTTACCAATGGCGTCTGAAGAATCGTGCCATGCTTTGTGAGAGAAATGCGTGTCAGTTGATACTGCATATACTTCTACACCAAGACCTTGAAGCTCTTCGTAATGTGAAGCCATATCTTCAAGTTCAGTAGGACATACGAAAGTAAAGTCAGCAGGATAGAACAAGAAGATGCCCCACTTTCCTTTAACACTTTCAGACGTTACTTCAACGAACTCGCCGTTATGAAATGCTTGTGCTTTAAATTCTGGGATAGTTTTGCCGATCTGAGCCATGTTTGTATTCCTCTTTAATAAAAATTTGCTTTAAATTGGTTTGTTTAAAAAGCGTGTTTGCTTTCGACGGGGAGAATAATAGTTCGAATCAACGTGCAGTTAAATTTAATTAAATCTATACTTATCTTCTATTTTTTAGAACTATGAAAGTAGCGTGTTTTCTGTTTGCTACTGATACAATCAAGCTAATTAGAATTAATTTGAATTTATGTTCAATTTTTTGGAACAATGATTATGGTTTCTTTAAAACAATTAAAATACGCACTGGCAATTGATAAAACCCGCCATTTTAAAAAAGCGGCAGAAGCCTGCAACGTTTCACAGTCGGCATTAAGTACGGCTATTAATGAATTGGAAAAGCAACTCGGCTTGCAAGTTTTTGAACGCAACAATAAACAAGTATTAGTGACCGCCGATGGCGAGATCATACTTGCCAAAGCAAAACGTATTAAGCTAGAGATGGATGAGCTAATGCAATTAGCGCAAACCAACAAAATACCTCTATCTCGTTCCATGACCTTGGGCGTAATCCCTACCATTGGGCCTTATATGTTACCCAAAGTACTTCCAGAGGTGCGCAAGCAATATCCCGACTTCAAGCTACAAATCGTAGAAGAGCAATCCCATGTACTTGTGGATTTAGTGCGTAATGGTGACATCGATGCTGCTGTGCTTGCTCTACCCTACCCCGTCGATGGCTTGATGACCTTTCCATTTTGGGAAGAAGATTTTTACTGGGTCAGTCACAAAGATGAAAGCCCGAGTCAAATGAATGAAATAACCAGTGAAGAAATGGAAATAGAGAAATTAATGTTGTTAAAAGATGGGCACTGTTTAAAGGATCACGCATTAGTGGCTTGTAGCCTGCAGAATAAAAAGCAACAGTCGGATTTTGACTCGGCCAGCCTGCATACCATAGTTCAAATGGTCGCCGGAAAACTAGGTACAACCTTAGTGCCGCAAATGGCATTAGACCAGCTTATTCACAACCAATCAGAACTACGCGCGATCCACTTAAACGAGCCAGGGCCCCATCGCACCATAGCGCTAATCATCAGACCAAACTATGTGAGAACTTCTGAGTTAAGTATTTTAAAGGACATTTTTCAACAGCAGCTTACACAGAAGTGTGATTCAAAATAATAGAATTAGTTTATTAATTTAATCAAATTTAAAGAATCCAATGAATAGGTCAAGATAACGACCTAGTCCAAACAAGGTGATAAACATGAAAACTTTAATAAATAACGTTAAATCAATCTTTACTACAAAAGCGACCATCAACAGCACTAAAAATTGTAATTATTCAAATAATTACTACGGTGATCAAATTTGCGGCGCGAAATCGAACTCTGCGCAGTCAATAAATTAAACGACTATTCATTACGCCACAAGCACGCCACTATGGAAGCGGAATTCACTATCATCAGATAAAATTAATTCCGCTTCTTTTTGTTTAAACCACTCCACTCTTTGTTCAATGCCTTGTAGTGAAATTTTATCCGCTAAGCTCAGGTAATCCTGAAAGTGCCGAGCTTCGGAGCGCAATAAAGAGATATAAAAGGTCTCTAGTTCTGCGTCTAAAAATGGCGCTAACTTAGCAAAACGTTCACAACTTCTAGCCTCAATGAATGCGCCACAAATTAGGGTATCTGTTAGCTTGGCAGGTTCATGGGTACGGACACCTTTCATCATGCCACGGGCATACCGAGAAGCCGTTAAATTACTATATTCAATACCACGGCTTTGCATAATGTCCCACACCTGCTGAAAATGGTGCAGTTCTTCTTTGATCAACATAACCATTTTATTTATCAGCTCATCACCGTGGGCAAAGTTGGATTTGCTGATCAATTTTTTTGACAAGTTAACATGGTCTTTAAAGTTTCCATCACCCACTTTGCGATAAACAAAGTCTTCGAATGGCTTTAACCAAGCCAACAACGCGTCTCCACTTTCTTTATCCACTGCATAACGACGCAACAACAGCATTGCAGTTTGCGCGGCTTTAAGCTCACAATTTGCATGATCCACTAATAAAATTGGCAGATTCTCGGCCTTGATGGCCTCGTCTATCCATGATTGAGGGGTTTCACATCTAAGGAAAGAATTAATTGGAGAAAGTAGTTCAGATATATTCAAGAAAGCGTTCCAGTGTTGGTTAAAAATTAAAGATGAATACTAGGCAGCATGCGCTCATGCAGAATTCGGGTAATCGTAATGCCATAATCGGTTATTTTAAAATAAA
The DNA here is from genome assembly GCF_040370605.1 of Aliiglaciecola sp. NS0011-25. Classification (NCBI taxonomy): domain Bacteria; kingdom Pseudomonadati; phylum Pseudomonadota; class Gammaproteobacteria; order Alteromonadales; family Alteromonadaceae; genus Aliiglaciecola; species Aliiglaciecola sp. NS0011-25. The sequence goes on along the minus strand of NZ_BAABWR010000018.1, from coordinate 78,725 downwards.
TAACGTGTTTTCCTTCCCTACAAAATCGATACCCCACCCTAATATGGTCACATGAAATTGCCAGTTTAGAAGAGTTCGCAAGCTCATTAAAAGCTGAGAATAAACTATCAATATATTGATCGGCTTTAACGAGACCCCAATGCTCAAAAGAGTAAACCCAAATTGATTCCAAATCTTGCTCTGCTTTTGGAGAAAGCCAAAACTCAGGCATACTTGGCGGCCATTTTCGCTTTAAACTCGTTAGCGTTGAGAGGCTTGGCTTCTCCGCTTTCCTCCCCTTCTATAAGCGCTTTTCGTATCGCATCATTGTAGCTATTAAGCTCTTGGTCTTGACGCAGTAATGTCCGGATGTATTCGCTATCATTTGTAAAACGTCCAGACTGGATTTGGTTTTTAATCCACTCATCCTGTTGCTCTGTAACGGTAATAGTTTTGCGTATTGTTGACATGCCCCCTCCGGAAATATGAAATATTCATACTATTGATGAAATTATAGTTATTTTCTGCTCTTTATACCAACAGGATTGTTAAAAATGGTAGTAGTTTATTGGCGTTGTTGTTTTTTTGGCTCGAGGTTTAAACGGATCATTATTTTTGCAGCTGTATAAAATAGTATGAATAGGAACCATAACATTGGTAGAGTATTATCATTAGAAAGCTTCAATTCTCGTTTAGCTTTATAATAAGTGTACGGCTCAATAAACCATTGAATGTGGAATATTCAGTATTTTATAAATGGTTGCACACTTAATCTTTCAGCTCACAATTCCTATGCTCTACTAATTATATTGACAGGTTTTCAGCCTTGATGGCTTCATTTTTCCAGCGTTGGGGGAGTGTCATATCTAAAAATTTATGATGGGGATCAACAACGCTAGAAAACGAATAAAACCACGACAAGTAAATTGGTATATATCACTCAGAGCAGCATTTTTACTGTAATTGCTCTGCCAAATAATCCACTAATAGCCTCACTTTTGGCGATAAATGGCGGTTTTGAGGATAAATAGCCCAAATTCCCTCATCTGGCTCTCGATAATGGTCCAATAAGGTGATCAATTCTCCACTTTGCAGGTGTTCTTGCACATAATAATCGGGTAATTGTACTATGCCCAAGCCTTTTAATGCCGCATCAACAAGTCCGAAGCCGCTGTTGTAGCGGATTTTACCAGTCACTCGAATGTTCTTTTCTTTGTCTGATTGTTTAAAACGCCAATAATCCAAGGTTCCTAAAAGACAATTGTGTTTACTCAATTCTGACAAGGAATGAGGTATGCCGTTTTTATCAAGGTAGGATGATGAAGCGCAAACATAGTTAGTCCGCGTTCCTAGTCTTTTCGCCATCATCGATGAATCACTTAATTTACCAATACGAATAGCTAAATCATATCCACCTTCAACCAAATCCAAGTTTTGATTGGTTAGAAATGCATTTACCTCAATGCCACTGTATTGCTCCATGAAACTATTCACCAGCGGTAATATTTGTTGTTCACCATAAGTAACCGGGGCAGTTAGCTTTACCTTACCTTGCGGTTTCGATTGCAAGTTTGTTATGGCGCGTTCGGCGGCCTCTAACCCATCAAGCACGCTGCGGCAATGTTGATAAAAAACTCGCCCTTCTTCCGTTAAGGACACTTTGCGTGTCGTACGATAAAACAATTTTATATTCAGTCGCTTTTCTAATGCGCTTATTTGTCGGCTTACTTGGGCAGTAGAAATAGCCATTTTTTTTGACGCTTGGGTAAAGCTCTCGCTTTCCGCAACGTAGACGAACTCGCTAATCCCTTCCCACTGCATAATTATTACCACCTCGTAAAAGTGAATTCATAAAACAGCATATTATCATCTTATTAGGAATAACTATAATAACCTCATAACCTACATACAGGGTGAACAACCACAAAGTGAGAATAACTATGTCAGATAAATTTATTAAGTCCAAAGCCGCCGTTGCTTGGGGGCCAAATCAGCCACTATCCATCGAAGAGGTAGATGTCATGCTGCCACGCAAAGGTGAAGTACTCATCAGGGTTATCGCTTCTGGGGTCTGCCATACCGATGCATTTACCTTATCAGGCGATGATCCAGAAGGTATTTTCCCAGCGATTTTAGGTCACGAAGGTGGCGGTATTGTAGAACAAATCGGTGAAGGGGTAACTAGTGTAGAAGTGGGAGACCATGTTATCCCCCTTTACACACCAGAGTGTGGTGAATGTAAATTCTGTCTGTCCGGAAAAACAAATCTATGCCAAAAGATTCGTGAAACCCAAGGTAAAGGTTTGATGCCCGATGGCACCACTCGCTTTTACAAAGATGGCAATCCAATTTTCCATTACATGGGCTGCTCAACATTTTCTGAATACACGGTATTACCTGAAATATCCTTGGCAAAAGTCAACAAAAGCGCAGCACTGGACGAAGTTTGTTTACTCGGTTGTGGGGTGACAACGGGTATCGGGGCGGTCATGAACACCGCTAAAGTTGAAGAAGGGGCTACTGTTGCCATCTTTGGTTTAGGAGGTATTGGATTGTCTGCAGTTATTGGCGCGACTATGGCAAAAGCGGGTCGCATTATTGCCATTGATATTAACGAAAGTAAGTTTGAACTAGCGAAAAAACTGGGCGCAACAGATTGTATTAATCCAAAGAACTACGATAAACCTATTCAAGATGTCATTGTAGAACTAACCGATGGTGGTGTGGATTACTCATTTGAGTGCGTTGGTAACGTAAACCTAATGCGCTCTGCTTTAGAGTGTTGCCACAAAGGTTGGGGTGAATCGGTAGTCATTGGTGTGGCCGGTGCAGGACAAGAGATATCCACTCGCCCATTCCAACTTGTGACTGGACGTGTTTGGCGTGGTTCTGCGTTTGGTGGAGTTAAAGGTCGCTCTGAATTACCCGACTACGTTGAACGTTATCTAGCGGGTGAGTTTAAATTGAGTGACTTTATTACCCACACTATGCCTCTGGAAAACATTAATGACGCATTTGACTTGATGCATCAAGGCAAGAGTATTCGAACCGTCATTCTTTTTGATCAGTAAACTCCATTCTATTGCCCAAAATCACATTGATTTTGGGCCGTCTATATAGGTATTCCAATGACAATAGAAAATATAAGTGCCAATAAAAGCTTTGGTGGTTGGCACAAACAATATAGTCACCAATCGCAGGCATTAAATTGCACTATGCGATTTGCTATCTACTTACCGCCACAAGTATCAAGTGGACTAAAAGTGCCGGTATTATATTGGCTATCGGGCTTAACCTGTAGCGATGAAAATTTCATGCAAAAAGCTGGCGCTCAACGCATCGCCGCCGAATTAGGTATCGCTATTGTGGCACCAGACACTAGCCCTCGCGGTGAAGATGTGGCAGATGATGAAGGTTACGATTTAGGACAAGGTGCAGGCTTTTACGTCAATGCGACACAAGCCCCATGGAACCGTCATTATCAGATGTACGATTACGTGGTTAAAGAATTACCGAACCTGATTGAAGCGACCTTTCCTGTATCAGATAAGCGTGCAATTAGTGGTCATTCTATGGGTGGCCATGGTGCACTTAGCATAGCCATGTTAAACCCAACACGTTATAGCTCAATGTCGGCATTTAGCCCTATTTGTAACCCTATCGCTGCACCTTGGGGGCAAAAAGCCTTTACTGCTTATTTGGGTAAAGATAAAAACACATGGAAAAATCATGATGCCAGTGAGTTGATGCGACAAGCTGTTTATAAGGTACCAGCAAAAGTTGATCAAGGCCGCGCTGATGATTTTTTAAATGAGCAATTAAAGCCCGAAATGTTAGAAGCATCCGCGAAGGTTAATGATTATCCACTGGATTTGAGACTTCATGATGGTTATGACCATAGCTATTACTTTATCTCAACTTTCATTGAAGAGCACCTGCGCTTTCATGCAACCTATTTAAATACATAGTCTTTGTTGTGTGATTAGCCCACACTGCTATCGATTGTTAGCAGTAAGTTGTGCCTTAAAAACGACTTAGCGCTTATTATAATTGTTGATAACAAGCCTGCTGTATTGTGTTATCGAAGACAATTAACTCTTTGGATAGCGACGAAAACGTGAGGGGAAATCTATCCCCTCTCTCCTACTGAACTATCAAATTATCATATAGAATAAAGTTTTACGGATTGGTTAAGAGCAAAAATCTTTTCGCACCTAAAAAGGATTGAGGGTTATTCCAACCACTCTAACTTCTGTAAGGGATAACCTAAATACCACTTTGCGCGCTCTAAAATAATATTTGTTTTGAGTTTTTGTATGCCCAATTCGGGGTTGCCGTTCACCTTATCGCATATCTCATTCAATTTTTGAGTGTCAGAGCAGCACGTAAAACAGATGTAATCGATGTCCCCGGTAATTCGTAGGCAATCCATAAATTCGGGTATCTCGTTTATAGCCTCTTCAAACCTTTGTCTGGCCTTAGGATTATTAGATTCTAAGGTGAATTCAATATAAGCCAATACGTTTTTAGCAATGCGATTTAAATCCAAATCAGTATAAAAGCCATTAAAGTATCCTGCTTCCTTAAGTGCTTTGGTGCGCTGAAAACAGGCGCTGTTCGACAACCCCACACGCTCACTGAGCTCTTGATTAGAAATATCCGCCTGCGTGTGAACAATCGTTATTATTTTTCTATTGATCTGATCTAGCTTGATGCTTTTCTTACTGCTCATTGGTAGCCCATATTAAGTTAAAAAAACGATTGTTTTGTGAAAGCGGCCTTATGCTAAAGATTATCCGCTTGTGTGCTGTGTCTTCAACAGAAAATTTTCATCGTTAAGTAATATACTATGAATTCAAATAAATAAGAAAATTGCCAACCGAAGCATAATGGGAACCAACACCATGTCTAAGCGCACAACTACTGAGTTTGTAAAAAGTACCCCCGTCAATAATCAACGTCTAAGTAAAATTGCAGCCGCTATAATGTTGCCAAGCTCCTTGATGCTTGCAATGTCTTCCTCTGTTGTTACAGCGCAAGAACAAGAAATGCTTGAAACCGATATCGAAAAAATGGTTGTTACCGCCCGTGGGCGTGTTGAAAACATCCAAAATATCCCTGAGTCGATTACCTCATTTAATGCTGAACAAATTGAACGGGCTGGCATAAAAAACTTTCGTGATGTTGCCGATCTCACTCCAAACCTTAGCCAGCTAGACAACTTTCGGCCGGGTTTGGCTCGCATTCAAATTCGAGGATTGATTACTCCTCAGGTTGGTGATGCCCCGTTAGCTTTTGTCGTTGATGGTATTACAGCCTCAGATTTAGAGTTCATGAATCAACAATTGTTTGATATTGAACGAATCGAAGTACTGCGCGGCGCCCAAGGTGCGCTCTATGGACGAGGTGCGATTGGCGGTGCAGTAAACATTACTACTCGCAGACCAACCAACGATTTTGAGGCGAAAGTCACTACATCTATCGCCAGCGGTAACGATTTCCGCGTTTCTGGTGTTGCCTCAGGAGCCGTAGTCGAAGATCAAGTTTACTTTAGAGTCGGCGCTTATAGACGAGATTATGATGGACAACTAGAGAATACTTTCTTGAACCAAAAAGTGGATTTTCATGAAGAGAATTCGGTTTTTGGTAAATTGAGTATCGATGTTTCCGACGACTCAACTTTAGATTTAAATGCTCGTTTGACGAACACAGAATCCGGTATTGGTTACTATCAAGCAGTTGATGCCAACACTGTGGAAGATTTCTCAATACAGGTTGAACACAATGTGCCCGGCTTAGATACCCGTGATTTAGCCGAGTTTAGCGCGCGCTTTTCACATGAATTTGAAGCTTCAACCCTTGAATTAGTTGCCGGTTATAGTGAATCGGATCAAAACGGATTTTCTGATGGCGACTATTCCAATAAAGAAAGTGATTTTGACGGCTTTTACTTTGCCGGCGCCCAAGAAAATATATTGAAAGTAGAATCCACTACCTTTGAAGCACGTCTAAAATCTAATGGTGACACCCGACTGCGTTGGGCTGTAGCCGCGTTTGCCCAAGAGCGCACCCGCAACAGCGAATTTAATAGCTATGACGATTTAGCCGGCAATCAACCACAAACCCGCGCAGATTTTGACGAGAGTCTAATCGTTTTTAGTATTTTAGATGATAACACCAGTAGCGCTTGGGCTTTATCTACCCAGTTAAATTACGATTTAACCGATAAGTTGGAATTAACAGCGGCAATGCGTTATGACACCGACGACAGAGAATCCTTTGATCCTCGCTACGTTGAAGATACCTTCGAGAAAAAAACCTTTTCTGAGCTGCAACCAAAATTCTCTGCAGCCTACCAAATGACCCCTGATACCCTTGTTTATGGTGGTTACTCACGGGGCTTTCGTAGTGGCGGTTTTAACGAACCCCATCCTGATATTAGCCGTACATTCGATAAAGAAATATCTGATAGTTTTGAAGTCGGCTTTAAAACGAGTGTACTAGACGGCAACGGTACCTTTAACTTTGCATTGTTTCGCATTGATCAACAAGATGCGCAAATTACCCGATTCAATGGTGAGACCTTTACCTTAGAAAACATCTCTGTTGACGATGTGACCACTCAAGGTATTGAGTTTGAGTTATCAGTTCAGGCCAGCGAAAATTTAACCTTTATGGCCAATGGCGGAATTATTGACTCTGACATAAAAACGTTTGTTGAACGCCCTGAATTAGTAGGCTCTTCACTGCCACACGTAGCTGATTACAACCTCAACTTGGTCACTGAGTATCAATATGAAATGTCGTCAGACATAGATTTAATTTTACGCGCCGAATTGAACCATAACGGTCCGAGAATATTTACTTTTGATATCCCCGATATTGAATCATCCAAACAAACCTTTATCAATTTAAGAGCGACCTTCGAAGCCGATGTGTGGTCGGTAACGGCTTATGCAGATAACCTAACCGATGAGCGTCAAATAGAAGATTTAGTCTTGTTAGACAATAGTGTTGTGTCCATGGGGCGTTTCCCCAACATAGGCTCTAGTTTTGGTGTTCAACTCGACTATAACTTCTAAATGATTCAATTTTCGTGAGCCCTTATTTAAGGGCTCGTTGTTAGATAGTCTACACAACTATGAGTTTTCACTATGAAGCCGGAATTAAATGAATTTTCCGCGGTAAGGATTACGGATAGCCAACTTGTCCCCTGGCCCCGCGTTGCTGCCGTTGGTGCAATGGTCGCGTTCTCATTACCTACTTTTATTACAGGTCTAGAGGTCTATCAGGCCCTTGAACCAATACAAACACTGCTTGCATTGTTTATAGGCTCACTGATTATCTTCGCCATTGGTGGCGTAATGGGGGTCATTGGCGCTAAAACTCGTATGAGTTCTTATTTACTGGTGCGTATCGCGTTTGGAGACAAAGGCGCAAGCATAGTTAATATCGCTTTTGCCATATCACTGCTGGGTTGGTTTGGGGTGAATATTAATTTGTTTGGCGATGCGGTCTCGCGTCTTGCGTTAGATGTCTTTGCGCTCAATATCGCACCTTTAACCCTCGCGATTATTGCCAGTTTTTGTATGACGTTGACTACGGTAATTGGGTTTAGAGCGATTAATTGGCTAGCCACAATAATGGTTCCTGTGTTGGCCGGTGTGACCTTCCTACTGGCGTATTCCGCGCTGAGCGAAAAATCATTTGAACAAATTTTAGCAACCGAAAAAGCCGCCACCTTGTCACTCGGTGATGGCATTTCAGCGGTAGTAGGTGCAATCATCATTGGCGCTATTATTTTGCCGGATATCACCCGTTTTGTTAAACACTGGTCTAATGCGATTTATATCGCGTTTATCGCCTATGTTGTTGTGCAAATGGCGGTAATGGGTGCAGCGGGACTAGCCGGCGCATCTTCGGGACATGCAAACATATTGGATATTATGATTGATTTGGGCTTAGGCATTGGCGCATCCATTATCGTCATTGCTGGAAGTTGGGTGCTCAATTCTTTGAATTTGTACAGTGCTGTGCTTAGCACAACCGCGACCTTCCCTAGGTTAAACGCAACTTGGGTGACTATTGGCTTAGGCTTAGTTGGCGTTTTTGTTGCTTTGTTAAACCTGCTCGACAACTTTATTACCTTTATCTTTTACCTATCGATTATTTTTGTGCCTGTAGCTGGGATCATCATTATGGATTACTTGGTCATTCGCCCCCATGCATACAACATTGACTCTCTTAGCAACAATCGAACGATAGCGCCCAAAGGATTTATTGCTTGGTTGATTAGCGCCGTTTTCGCTATTTTAAGCACGGAAAGTTTAATTCCCTCCCCGTCAGGAATAGCAGCCATTGATGCTATTTTTCTTGCTGGCATTGTATACACCACATTATCTTGGAATGAACGTCGTTCCAATCATCGAACACAAAGCTAGAGGCAAACACAATGAGAATTGGAATAGATGTAGGCGGCACTCATACTGATGCCGTAATTATGCAAGGTGACAATGTACTGGCATCCACTAAAGCCCTGACTTCAGCAGACGTGATTTCTGGAATTACCAATGCGCTGGATGTTATTTTAAACGACAGCGGTATTTCGCAGAATGAAATCGAAACCGTCATGATTGGCACAACCCAATTTACCAATGCCATTATTGAACGACGTGAACTAGCACAGGTAGCGGCCGTAAGAATTGGCTTACCCTCAGGTAACGGCATGCCCCCCATGTTGGACTGGCCTCAAGATCTAAAAGACGCCCTTGATAGCGAATATTATATGCTACATGGTGGCTATTTATATGATGGTTGGTCGTTGGCCGATATCGATCAACAAGAAATCAGCAACATGATTAACAGCATGCTCAAAAGCGGCGTTAAAAATATTGCCATAGCGTCTGCGTTTTCACCGATAAATTCGGCCCCAGAAGAACAAGTCGCCAACGAAATTCGTAAAGCGATACCCGATGCGAAAATAACCCTATCTCATAGTTTTGGTCGTTTGGGTTTAATGGAAAGAGAAAATGCAGCAATTTTAAATACCACGTTATTGCCTTTCGCCGACAAAGTGGTTAGCTCATTTTTAGGAGCTCTGAAAAAACGCGACCTGCATTGTCCGGTATACATTAGCCAAAACGACGGCACCTTAATGAGCGCTGATTTCGTGCGTTCCTACCCTGCCCTAACATTTGCATCAGGGCCGACTAACTCGCTACGGGGCGCTTATAAATTAACCGGTTTAAAAGATGCCATTGTAGTTGATATTGGCGGTACCACTTCTGATATTGGTGTTTTACAGAATGGATTCCCCCGAGAATCAAACGTCATTATTAAAGTTGGCGGCGTGCGGACTAATTTTAGAATGCCCGATATTTTAGCGATTGGCTTAGGCGGCGGCAGCATAGTATCCGACGACGGCACTGCTATTGGCCCCCATTCAGTTGGTCACAAACTGGTTACCGAAGCGTTAGTTTTCGGGGGCAACACGCTCACTACCAGTGATATTTTAGTGGCTAGTGGTGGTGCAAATATTGGCGACAAAACAAAAGTAGCGCATATCTCACCGCAAACTATTCGTCAGGCCAAGAAGACCTTACATTCGATGCTTGATAACAATATCGACATGATGAAACCCGGTGGAAAATCTATGCCAGTGATACTGGTCGGTGGTGGCGCTATCTTGGTGACCGAGGGATTAGAAGCTGCGTCCGATATTCATCGACCTGAACATGCTGGTGTGGCTAATGCCATTGGAGCCGCAATTGCGCAAATTGGTGGTGAAGCAGAACAGATGGTGTCTTATCGCACCTTGCCACGTGAAGAGGCGATAAAACAAGTGACTAAAGATGCCATGCAACGTGCAATAGATGCAGGCGCGGCAGCAGATACGTTACGCACCGTTGATATCGAAGAAACCCCCGTACCTTATATGGATGAGTCTAGTACCTGTATTCGGGTTAAAGTAATAGGTGAATTAGCTGCCTTACCGACCAATACTTCTGAACGTATACAAGAGTCCACATTATGAAAATTGAACAAAAACATTTAGAAGATTTAGCCCTAGGTTCTGTTTTTTTAGCAACAGGAGGCGGCGGTGATCCCTATGTTCCCCGTTTAATCGCTGAGCAGGCAATTAAGCAATTTGGCGCGGTTGAGGTAATTCAGCCGAGCGAACTCGGCGACGATGCCTATGTGGTAGCGATAGGTGCTGTAGGCGCGCCTACGGTTAGCCTTGAGTTACTTCCTTCGGTTGAAGATGCAGCAAACACCTTAGCTGCTTTTGAAAAGCACGTTGGCAGAACCGTTGATGCGGTTGCTTCTTTTGAAATCGGTGGCGGCAATTCATTGATTCCTATTGTTGCCGCAGCTGGTAGAGGCTTAGCGGTTATCGACGGCGACGGTATGGGCCGAGCCTTACCAGAAGCGCAAATGATGAGTTATGCTATTGCTGGTGTGAAACCCACGCCATCAGTTGCTTATGACTACGCCGGCAATGTGGCGACATTCTCGACCAATAGCACCGAGGTGTATGAACGCCATATCCGCAGTCTAGCTATGGCTGCTGGCGGCATGATTACCGCAGCTGAACATCCAATGACCGGTCGTCAGTTAAAAGATTCAATTATTCCAGGGACCTTGTCTTTTTCCATTAAACTTGGTCAAACTCTGCGGGAAAATCGCGGTTTAGCCACCGAGATGCTTGCTCCTTTACAGGCACTGTTTAACGATTCAATCTACGGTGAATGTCGCTTAATTTTTACTGGAAAAGTGATTGATAAAGCCACTCGAATTGTTGGCGGCTACGATATTGGTGAAGCCACCATTGAATCTTTTGATAATAACGACTTACCGCTTACAGTTAGTATTAAGAATGAATACTTATTGGCTCGCAAAGGCGAAAAAGTGGTTGCGAGCGTGCCTGATTTAATTGTCATTGTTGATTATGAAACCTCGACACCAATCAACGCAGAACGTTTACGCTACGGTCAACGAGTGGCGGTATTTGCAGTAGGTTGCCCCCAGTTCTATCGTTCTGAAAAGGCCCTTAAAGCGGTGTCGCCTCGCTGCTTCGGTTTTGATTTAGACTATGTTGCATTAGAAGATATTAAATAGCCGTAGGTAGCGTTTTTCAGCGCAGCCAATAAACAAAAAAGCCGTTAGTTGCTTAACAACTAACGGCTTAATCACCACCAGCAACCATCTAGTAGATGTTGCAATCTAAACCATATAATTTAGTTACCGTAGCCAGCTGGCATCAAGAATTCCCATACAGAGCTTTCGCTGCCTCGTTCGCATGGTATTTCAATCACAACAGGACCTTCTTTGGAATCAATCACGGCTTGTTCAAGCAATGCTGCGAAGTGCTCTGGTGAATCGGACTTATAAGCCTTTGCACCGAAGCTTTCCACCAACTTCACAAAATCAGGGTTAGTTAACTCTGAGCCAACCACATTACCATCGAAGAAGTTGATCTGATCTCGTCTTACGTTGCCGTATGCATTGTTATTAAACAGTAGAATAATGAGTCCAATTTTAAACTGTACAGCCGTTGCTAATTCTTGCACCCCAAACATGAAACCACCATCACCGGCAATAGACATGACCACTTTATCTGGATTCGCTACCTTTACCCCCATTCCCGTTTGAATACCATGCCCAAGGTTGCCTTGATACCCACAAGTGACAAGGTGACGAGGCTCATATACTGGAAATCCTAACCAAGAGGTAAAACCAACCTGTGAAATCTCTTCAACAATATAACCATCTCTGGGCATAACCTCACGAATGATGTTTAGATAGGTCATTTGCGGTTGCACTTTTTGGATTTCTTGCCAACTCTGGGCTTTAACCTGTTCGAAGTGTGCTTCTTTCGATGCTCGTGGAGTGATATCTTTTTCAAGCACATTTAGCAATGCCTGGGTTGCAAGGGTCGCATCGGCAACAATCGAAACATCTCCCCGTAACCGAGTAAGTTGAGTAGGATCTATATCTATCCGTACTAATTTGCAGGTTGCTACCCCAGTTTGCCAACGAAACGCTGGTAATTCCATTCTCGATCCAATGCCAATCATCACATCAACTTCTGGATAGAGTTTATAGCCTGCCGCACAATTAAAACCATAAGGAGAATCATCACTAACGATGCCTCGCCCTCCGCGGAATGAGACCACAGGAGCTTGTAACAACTTTGCTAGTTGCAGAATTTCATCTTTTGCATCAACAGCACCACTACCGACCATAATCATAGGATTTTTTGCTTTACCTAACATTTCAGCCGCGGCTTTAATTTTACTTTCAAGGGGCTCATAAGCAGGGCTAGGTATAGCAGGAAAGTTCACATCGACAGTGGCTTTTTGTCCAAAAATATCCATAGGCACTTCAATTGCGACTGGACGTTGGCGTCCCGACGTCAGTTGTGTAAAAGCATTAGACATGGTTGCAGGTGCATCGACTGAATGATTGATGCGAGCAGCCCATTTGGTCAGTACTTTTAAGATCCCAAGTTGGTCATCAAGCTCATGTAGCATGCCGTGTCCTATGCCGACAAATTCGCTGGGAACTTCTCCGGTAATACACAACACAGGAGTGTTATGTGCAGTACATAACGCGGCGGTGGAATTGAGCACCCCTGGCCCAGGAACCACACAGTAAACCCCAACTTTGCCAGTGGATTTTGCATAGCCATAAGCCATGTAACCAGCGCCCTGTTCGTGGCGAGTTACAACCAATTTAATTTTGTCTTGATAACGGCTTAGGGCATCAAAAAAAGCATAGGTTTGCGCGCCAGGAATACCAAAAATTGTATCCACACCGTTTTTTATCAAATATTGGATAATCGCGTCTGAGCAAGTAATCTGTGTCATAGTCAAATAAATTCCGTTGATGTTTATGGTCTAAAAATGAATCATTAAGGGATAATTGAGATGGTTTTATATCCATCTTTCATATTTTTTTACACTTATTTCCATCAGCTTTGGTCCCGCCCTGCACAGCAGGACAGGGGATGTTAAAACTGAGCTTTATGCCGATAAGCGATGGTAAAAATAGATAAGCGTAAAGGTAGTTAATATAACTACCCCGCACAGACTCCAAATTTTCATAAAGAGGCTGGGCTGTAGCGCTTTAGGTACTTGATCACTCCACATAGCGCGGTGGTTTAAGTAAGCCAAAATAGGGCTAATAACAAAGACAATCACAGAAGTGATATCGATAAATGTTGCGAAGGACTTCAGCATCGTCGCCAATATAAGGATCGCTGCGATACAAAGCAGAATCATGGCGATGTTATAATTGCGTTTTGAATCAAGCTTTAACTCTGGACGCCCAACCCCGCTATCAAGTATTCCAACTAACACCCGCGTCATACCATCGACAACCGCAAACAGCGTTGAAAACATCACGAAAATCGCGATAGTTGCAATTAGTGGAAAACTCCACGGACCTATTGTTTGCGTAAATAGCTCCATAAGTTGTCTAGAAAAACCTGAATTACTCACTTCAATTGCAACATCACTGTTGTGCATCAAGCCGGTACCTAACACCAAAAAGCAAAGCGCCAATAACACGCTCATCACATAACCCACATTAAAATCTAAACGGGCTTCTTTGGGGGTTGGTAATTTACCGGTATCTTCTGCTCGAGCACAGGTCCAAAGGGATTGTGTCACCGAACCATCCGTTGGTGATGGCATAAAGCCAATCAAAGCAACAACATAAAGTACAACTGAGGAATCAATCGCCGGAATGGCAAACTCTGAAGGAGACCAATCGATTTTTTGTGAAACCAGTACCACGGTGATAATAATCAACAGGGTAAAACAAGAAACAACATACTTGGTTAGCTTTTCCAATAAGCTGTAATGTCCGCTACATAAAAATAAAGCGATAACTGATAAAAGTACACTTACACCCAAAACCGGATTTACTGAAAAACTAAAAGCGGCTTGGAATAAACCTAGGGTGAAAAGCGCTATGGCCCCCACCACAAAAACCATGCTGAAGATTTCTGCAAACGCATAAATACCAAAAATCCACCAGCCAGCGGTTCGATAGCTAGTAATCAGATTTTTGCCCGTAGATGCCGCGAATTCACCACCAAAGCGCAGGGCTGGATATTTCACCAAACAGGCTAAAATAATGATAAATGTTAGACCTAAGCCATAATCAGCTCCAGCCCGAGTGGACTGAACTAAGTGAGAGACTCCCACTGCAGCAGCCGCGTATAAAATACCCGGCCCCAACACGCTAAAAAACGAGCTTGATTTACCTTTCATATTTACTTTCTCTTTTATTATTATTAAGTGAAGCTATTAAATATATTGAAACATTTGCTCGTTAAAGCTTTATACGATTATTAACCAATCAAATGGTACCTAAAATCAACTCTCCTACTGTTTACTAGTTGTCCATTTCAATTATGCTTTTGAGAGCATTTTTAAGTACACTAGTTTGTTCTGGATTTAACTTACTTAGCATATGGTCTTCATGTTCTGCTGCTACAGCCAACAAAGACTTTTGCAGAGCCATGCCCTCATCAGTAAGAGCAAGCTTATCTTCCACTATCGTCAGAGCACCTTTTTCAATTAGTGTATCTACTGATTCACTTAAATCATTCAGTGGCTGCATTGCTAAAATAGACAGTGTTTTCAGGGTATGTACTGGAGCACTAGATAATATGGTCATAACTCGCCATTGCTCTGGTGTCACATCACAGCCATCAATTAGTTTTGGATATAAATCTTGACGGTATTTAGAAATAGCAGAATTTAGTAAATATAACAAATAGTTATCTAAAAATTCGTTACCTGTCTCTGCTTCATTCTTTTGAACATTGCCGCTGGGATGCTGGGAGGTGATTGCATAACTACCCCTAGAAAATGCTAAAGGTGTTAACGAATCATCATGATTGTATTGGATTACTTCACCAACGATGATCAGGTGATCGCCACCTTCGTAAACATTCCAGGTTTTACACTCAAACTGGGCACCACAACCGGCCAGCAGAGGTGCTCCACCTAAACCTTTGGAAAAAGATACATCTTTAAATTTATCTTCTCCTCTTCCGGCAAACCGATTCGAAGTTTCAACTTGATTTTCACTTAATACGTTAATCGCAAAATATTCGGCTTTTTCAAAAATTGTTTTACTAAACGCGCCTTTATCAATGCTCCACAATACTAATGCAGGGTCAATTGATACACTGTTAAAACTGCTTGCAGTGCAACCAATCGGAGCGCCGTTTTCATCAACCGTAGTTATCACTGTCACCCCTGTTGGGAATTGACCTAGCGCCGTTCGAAAATCTCTTTTATCAAACTTAGTATTACTCATATTTTTATCCTAGCATTTTGTTCTTATTAGGCTTTAACGGCCAGCTTTATGTGCAGGTAGAGTACCTATACCCCAGTGAGCTTTCGGATATTCACTAATTATCACACGAATATTTTCTTCAGGCGCACCGATAGAATCCATTACAGCTTCAGCAACCGCTTTGATTAATGCTTCTTTTTGCTCTACTGAGCGACCTTCCATCATATTTACATTTACAATTGGCATAGTTCTCTCCGTCCTCTATAACCTATTCCATTCTAAAACCTGTTTTCAATTGTGCCTTACTCAACACTTTTACCTGTTTTAGAAAACTAAAAGGTTTTAAATATCAATAACTAATCGCTCACACTTGGCGCGGGAACAACATAAAGCAATCTGGTCGTTGTCTTCTTTTTCTTCGTCAGTTAAAAAGTGATCTCGATGATCTGGAATGCCCTCGATAACATCAGTAATGCATGTGCCGCAGACACCTTCTTCACAAGACATGGCGACTTTTACACCTACTTTTCGAAGGGCTTTGGCGATCGTTTCTTCGCTACCTACAGTGACGGTAATATTACTTTGTTCACAGTAGACTTCGAAGCTGTCACCGGATGTATCAACATCTGCACTGAAGTACTCAAAGTGAACATGCTCGCTTGGATAATTTTGTTCTTTTGCACTATTTATCACCCAATCCATAAAGCCCGTTGGCCCACAAACATAGATGTGCGTGCCTGGCTGGAAATCGCCAAAGGTATCTTTTGGAGAAAACAATTGAGATTTATCTTGGTCATCGTAATGAAAACAAACCCGATCACCAAAAGCCGATACTAGCTCATCTTCGAATGCACCAGCCCCTTTAGTGCGCGTGCAATAATGAAGTTCGAATTCTTTGTTTTCTTTCAACAGTTCGTACGCCATCGCAATCATTGGTGTAATACCAATTCCGCCACCGGCAAGAATGCTTTTCTTAGCATCTTTATTAAGTGGAAAATGATTACGGGGTGGGCTAATTTTTATATGTTGTTGCTCGCTAAATTCAGCATGAATTTTAGCCGAACCACCTCTAGAATTAGGGTCATTTAACACGCCAATTCGATAAGACTCGCTCGATGCTGGATCATTACATAAAGAGTATTGACGTATCAGATCATCACCACAGTGAACATCAATATGAGCGCCAGCCGAAAACGCAGGTAGCGGCTGTCCATTGGCACTTGCCAAATCCATCACCGCAATACCCGCACCTTGTTCAGTGCGTGACGTTATTACAACGTCGATTAATTCATTATCCACAAGATTCTCCTCTTCATGCTTAACGCATGTATATGCCGCCGTTAATATCCCAAGTCGCGCCAGTGACTGTATTCGCTTCATCGGCTGCCAACATCACAACCACTGAACCGATAAATTCAGGGTTACTCATGGCCTTAACGGGGATCATGTTATTAATAATATGTTCAAGTTTATCTGCGGGTACTTTGTCTCTAACAGATGGCACATCTACCGGACCTGGTGCAATTGCATTTACCGTCACACCTTTGTCAGCAAATTGTCTGGCAAAGATTTTGGTTAACGTTGTAATTCCAGCCTTTGATGCGGCGTAATGGGCACCGGATGCGGTGCCCCCCATTTGTCCAGCCAAAGAGGCTAAATTGATAATTCGGCCAAAACTTTGGTCTGCAAAATATTGCCCAAACACTTGGCTACCAATAAAGTTGCCACGTAAATTAATGTCTAGCACTTGGCTAAATTCTTCTGGACTGATCTCCATCAACGGCGTAGTTGGTGTCATCGCTGCATTATTAACTAACACATCGCAATGCCCAAAAGTGTCAAGGGTAAAGGCTAAACCTTCACAAAAATCTTGTTTGCTCATGACATCAAGCTTAGTCGCAACTGCCACTTCGCCTGTGGGGTCGAGTACCTTAGCAGCTTGGGCCGCCAGCGACCCATTAACGTCACTGACCACCACCGAATAACCCGCTTTGATGAGAGACTCGCAAATCACATAGCCTAACCCTTGCGCAGCACCGGTGACCAAAGCCACTTTTTTATTGGAACTCATAATGTCCCCTTAAAACAAGTAACTGACAGTCGTCAGATGCTGGCTTGATTTCATGACTTTAACGATCTTTTCAGCAATTTTGAAACTGCCGCCGTCACGGACTAATTTGAATTGCAAATTAGCCGGATAGCAACGTACGCCGTTTTTGTTGTTTTCATACAAACTATAGGCACAACGCACTCTCACAAAGCCATCAATATCGTCAAGTATGCGGAAGCGTGACATAGTACGTACGGTTTTTTCACCTAATTGCGTTGAAATAGCATCACCGCTAGTTAAACGTTCAATACGCAACTTACGCATTTCATCATCGTCGTATGCTACATTGAGGGTATTCGCGTAATCTGTAGCGTTATGATCTACCGGAACAATATACAAACCGGACTCAAGCCATAAATCTAACCACTGTTGGTATTCTTTGTTATCGAGCATGTCTGCTTCAATATTCAAGAAGGCAGTTACATCGGCTAATAATTGGGTATCTAATTTCATTTTATCGATCCTTATTTTCCGCTTTCCACAGACATCATCTTCTTATATTTCTGATACGCAGCACGCATGCCAGTTTCAGAACAAACAGCCCCTTTAACATTGCCATCAGCCGAGGTAGATAATTTGGACAAACCGCGATTAATCATGATCCAGCCATCTGTTCCAGCAATGGAACCAGCTTGAACACGTTCCCATGCTTCACCATCATCAGGTGTACCGAACCCCATTGGCCCTTGGAAATGCTCATGTAAACGCATGCGCTTCTGATTAAAGGCTTCAGGAGCACCTTTGCCACCTATGGCGATATGGTGAATTTCAGTTTCATTAGCACTAATTGGCACAAGATTACGGAAAAACGCCATTGAACAAGCAATATTCGGGAACAGATTCAAATTAAACCCGCTACCACCGACCGCTCTAACTAGACGACGTACTTCTTCGTCAGAATGACCTTCATCAGCTAAACTCTTAGCCAAGTCTGCGTAACGCTCGGGAATCGGCTCATCTAAATTTTCTTCTAGATCGACCAACTCAGGGATCATCACCATCACGCTATGACCATTTCCTAAATCTTCGACATAACCTTCACCGTCTAGGAAATCAAAAACTTCAGCAGCCTCTTCATCAACAGATGCTATAAATGACTTATGTACTATGGGGAAGTGATAGGCATCAGTGGTGTTTTCTAGTTGAATCTTCCAGTTTCCAGGGAATCTGAATCGATGATCACCAAGGGTTTTAAGTGGATAACCGCCGCCTTGTTTAACAAATAAGTCGATCCATTTTTTAGCGCCGCCTAAATGCTCATCTAGCGATTCCAAATCATCTTTTAAGGTTGCAAAAACCATCCCGTTATAGGATTCGGAACGTACTTTAACTAAACCAAATTCAGCTTTATCAAGGATATTTTCGTATTCTTCAGGTTTAGGCAATGCACGTAGACTACCATCTAAACCGTATCCCCAACCATGATATGGACAGGTGAAAGCTTTGGTTTTACCGGTTTTACCTTCGCACACAGTTGCGCCACGGTGACGACAACGATTCAACATCACGTGAATATTGTTTTTACGATCACGTACTACGATAACCGGTTGGCGACCTATTGAAGCTGTCTTATATGAACCCGATTCTGGTACTTCACTTTCGTGAGCAACCCAAACCCAAGTGTTATTAAATATCTTGTCTAATTCTTCATCGAAAATTTCTGGATTAGAGTACAAAGACTTATGCAGTCTATCTTCCAGTACCAAATCAGCAGTACTGTTTAGGTTTTTTACTTTAATTTCTGTATTCATGAGAAGTCCTATTCTGGCACTGGCAATGCCGCGCTGTTATCCCATGGCTGAGCCATAGGACGGCTGAATTTATTTTCAGTAACAAAGTGAGAAATTTGACAAGCCTGTTCGGATAAAACGAAAGTTGCTTTAATTTGCGCGCAACTTAATTGTGAACGACCATCAATAAAATCTGAAGGCTGCACCAACAGCCAAGTCCCAGTAGCTTTGTCACCGTCAATCGTGATGGTTTCATTACCCAAAAAATGCACGTTCAGGTTAAAATGACCTGGTGAGGTAGCATATTTTGCAAACATGTTTTCGATTGCATCAATGCCCTCATAGCGCCCAAATGTTTTGGCATAGCGCTGGCCCTTACCTTCCCAAATGGCATCGTCTGTAAACAAAGCCATCAGATTTTTAAGTTCAAAACCAGGCGCTAAATCATCGCAAAGTCGCATGTATTGATTCATGCAGGCACTCACTCGTTTTTCGCTTTCTAAAACAGAGAGTCGTTGCTGCAATGCTTCTAATTGTTGTAATGAAATCATATTTTGTATTCCAAAAATTTAGCTTGGAACAACAAGTTCACGACCAATACGTGCTTCTACTTTGCAGTATTTCCACAAGCTGTAAGTGCCGTCACCCACAGGTGTTGAGCGGAAGAAATCACAACCAGCAATAACAGTTTCGAGGTCTGGAACATCTGCCATAATATAGGCAGTCCAAGGGGCGGAAGCGGAAGGACCGACTTGAATTCGATCATCATCCATAATACCAAGCACGTTGACGCCAGGCAGATCAGATATGCCCTTCATCATTGCACTAAAAGCTTGCCAAACATCACCCATGACCTCTTTTGTAGAGTCCATGAAATTTTGATTAACACCGATACAAAACAATACTCGATGGGAAGTTGATTCACTCATAACGTTTTCCTCCAATAGGGTTTAACATTTTTTAATAATTAATTTTTTAAATTCTGAATTTACAAATAACCAGGAAATGGTGGGTGTCCAAACATAATAGCCCCAGCATTTTGATAGGTAACCTCACCCATAAAGGCATGTTGTGTTACCAAATGAGCATCTCTTAAACAACGAGATAACGGATGATCTAAATAAGCGCCCTGCATACCAGATAATTGATAAGCAATGCGTGTGGCTTCAGCACACTCTCTAGCCACATTAGTGGTTGCTAAGCGAATTAGACTGATTTGATCTTTGCTTGGTTCGTCCCCCTGCATAATCACATCCCACACTTCATCAGTTGCTTCATAAAAGAACGCACGAGAAGAACGCACTTTGGCTTCCGCTTTAGCAATATCTATTTGTGCATAATGACGCTCCCCTAAATTAGGGGCGCCAGTAACTGATTTTCTATTTTTGGCCGAGTTAACAACCACATCGATGGCATCTCGAGCAATACCTAACGCGGTTACCGATAACACCTGCGCGGCAAATGACAATGAAGGATATTTGAAAAACGGCGTGTCGACTGTGGGTGTGCCGCCACGTACAAAGGTCCATTCCTCAGGAACAAACACGTCTTCTACAATCAGATCAAAACTACCCGTTCCAATCATGCCGTGCACATTCCAGGTTTTTTCGATTTTGACTTTATCAGCCGGCATTACCGCCATTTTTGGTAATTTACTGCCATCATCAGGCATCACACCGACGCCGAGTAGAGATGCGCCCATACAACCGCTAGCAAATTGCCAACGGCCATTTACAATGTAACCACCTTTTACTTTTTTGGCTTTTTGTGGCGGGAAGATGCCACCAGCAAAAACTATATCAGCGGAATCCTTCCACACCTCTTTGAGTGTATCCATTGGTAAAGCCGCAAGATACGCAGGGTTCATTCCAAAGCTGGCAACCCAACCTGCAGAACCATCTGCTGTTGAGATAGTTTCAATTGCTTTTAAAAACTCGCTTGGGGTTTTACCACTGCCACCAAAACTTTCTGGTACGAAGGAGCGGTAAATTCCAATATCTTTGAATTGTTCAACAACATCATTTGAAATAAAACGTTGCTCTTCGAACTCAGCTCTACGTGAGCGAATATCACTTAGCAGTGCATTTACTTTTTCTTCTCCGCCCCACTGGGTCATATCCATTGAATTTTTATACATCGTTTTTCTCCACACATTCAGTGTTAATGTTATTCGAACAGCTTAATTTTTTAGCAATTTCGCATATGAGTTCATCATTTCCCTTGGCTCCTACAAGCTGCATACCTACAGGCTTTCCCAACTCATTTTTAAGTGGGATGGTAATGGCTGGATGCCCAGATAAATTGAATGGTCTAGTTAAAAAGCTGATATTAAGATCGTTTTTACCTTCTAACCCATCCACTCGTTTGAGAGGAAATGAAGGAAGTGTTGGCAGTACAAGGGCATCAACTCCTTTTAAAGCGTCATCCACTTGTTGACTGAAATGCGCTCTGACAACTTCAGCTTCTGAGGCGATATTGGGATTTATCTGACTTGCCGCTAGTAATCTCGATTCAATATCACTACCCAGTTTTCCGGTATTGAGTAAATGACCGAAGGTTTGCCACATCTCAAAATTCATTAATTTCAATGCGGCATCAAAGGCATCATTTAAGCCCGCTAAAGTAGTCGTGCGTAATTCAATAAAACTCTGGTTTAAAGCCTTATCGACTAACTGGTTTATTAGGCTGTCAGGCGCAACATCCAACCGCGCCAATTTAATTGGTCTATCAATAGAAATTGGCGCAAAAGTTGGGTCTATGCACTGCATTCCTTTAATCAAATCTTCTGCTGAAAACGCCAAAGGACCAACACAATCTAAGGTTGACTCAGCAGGCACTACCCCCTTACGACTAACTCGACCAAAGGTAGGTTTAAAACCAAATACACCGCAACACGCGGCTGGCACTCTAATTGAACCACCGGTATCAGTGCCGATACTGAAATCCACTGTCATTTCAGCAACTGCAACGGCACATCCACTCGATGATCCGCCAGGGATATATTCTGGATACAGATAGTTAACCGGAGTCCCCAAATAAGAGTTAACACCCGTCATGCCATATGCCAACTCGTGCATATTTAGTTTTCCGACTAATTTCACACCAGATGCCAACATAGTCGCCACAACATCAGCATGTTTAGTGGCGCTAGTATTGTGACTAAATGCTTTGCTGCCGGCCTCAGTCACAAAACCAGCTACATCGATATTATCTTTGATACCCGCAACCAATTGGGTATTTGTGCCAATTTCAAATTTTTTGGTAAATACACACATCGTAAATATTGCCTTGGTTTCGAATACTAATGTTTAAAGACTAATTTAAATTACATGATTATTCAAGTAAATATTAATGTAATTATTCTATTAATAATTAAGCAAAAAATAATCATTTGTAAAACAGCTTCGTTACTTTTTTCGAGCGAATACAGAATAAAAAACAGATGACTAGCCAGTAGATATTTACTGGCTAGGATAGTTACTATCAGCGAACCTTTAATTGGAAAACGATCGCCGCTGCTATCAATAGAGGTATAGCAAAGACCGCAAAGTTGAGCTCCATACTAAAACCATAGGTTATTAATAAACCGCCTACGTATGGGCCAATGACAGCACCAAATCGTCCTAGACCCAAAGCCCACCCGATCCCAGTTGCCCTGACTTCAGTTGGATACATCTTTGCCGATGTGGAATAGAGGCCAACGTACGCGCCAAGCAATAAAAACCCGATAATAAACAATAAGATGAATAAATTCATAAACTCAAACAAGAACCCAAACGAGAGCATCGCTAGGCCAGATATTGAGAGAAAAATCGTAATCAATTTAGTTAAACCGAAATTAGCGGCAAACCAACCCAGAAGAAGCGAGCCTATAACCCCTCCTCCATTTAACGCCACTGCCGAAAATACACTATCAGATTCGCTTAAGCCTTCGTTAATCACCAACTTTGGTAACCAACTTAGTAAAAAATATAAGGAGATAAAAACGCACAAAAAGGTTAACCATAACTGTATGGTTTTAGTTCGAAAGGTAGGACTCAATAAACTTAAAACGCTGGCTTTGTTAATTGCATAGTTATTATCAACGACAAATTCACTTATGGTGCTGCGGTTCATTTTGGTTAATAACAGATTAACTTTGTTTAACGCACTGTCAGTCCCTTGGGTTTTTAAAAACTGTAGTGACTCAGGTACCAAACAATACACTACAACGGCCATTACTAAGGTAACCAAACCAAGACTAAAAAACACAATTTCCCAACCATAGGTAGGTAGAATTGGAACGACAATAATCCCGCCAATAGTGGCCCCCAAAGGGAAGCCAGCGGAAATAATTGCGACACTAAAACTGCGATATTTAGTAGGCGTATATTCAGATGTAAGGGCGGTAACATTGGCCAGCATGGCCCCGACCCCAAGACCTGTAATTGTGCGCAAAACAACTAATTGCCAAAATGCACTGACTAACCCTGTTAAAAACATAGATATGCCAATTGCAATAACACTGGCAATCAACATTTTTCGTCTGCCAATTTTATCCGCGTATGGCGCAATTATCATTGCGCCTAACATCATACCTGCGAGTGTCACACTAAACACCAAGCCTAAATTAGTAGGATTAATATTCAGTTGTTCACTAACACGCTGTGCGACAAAGGACATTGAGGTGATATCGAATCCGTCTAATATCATCAACAAAAATGAAATGAACACGACGAGAATTTGAGTTAAAGATAACTTTCCATCATCCAAAATGTGCTCAAATGTTTGTATAGATTGACCTTCTTTCATACGTTGCTCTTTATTGGCAATTGAGTTCACTTTTTACTAACTACGCTATTATCGGTACAGCAATTAAACTTGCAGTAAGTAGAGGCGCAGTAAGCAAAGAGAAGTATTTGACAGGGTCAAATGCTTCTCTTGTTTTATTGAAGTTGCTTAATTTGCTTAGTAAAAGCTATATCTGAAAGAGGCATACCATTGACGGCCGCGATCTCTGATGATCTCAGTAGTACCTACATTAGACTCATAACCTGCGGTGATATATTTTTCATCGGTTAAGTTCTTAAGCCCAAAGTCCACACCGTAAGTTTCATCTGGTGAACGCCATAAAACTGTCAAATCAACAATGGTGACTTCTGGTGTAATGATGCCATCAGTGTTGTCTGGGTTATTGAAATATTCAGTATGGTAATTTGCACTCAGTCTCGCAGTGACAAGAGAACCATTTTCAAATTCAACATCGCGAGCCAAACTAATGTTACCTGACCATTCTGGAACATGATCAAACTTACTATCAACCGTCACAACAGCTGCCAACGGAGGCTCAACGTCAATATTTGTAAATTTAGCGTCTGTGTATCCTACCGCGGCTTCAATAAACCAGTAGTCAGCAAAAGCTAATTTAGATTCAAGTTCAAATCCTGAAATCTCAGCGCTACCCACATTCGCTTCAAAGAAACCGACAAAACCAGGGTTTTGGGTTCTTACTTGAATATCAGTGTAATCCATTTGGAAAACAGCACCATTGACTGAGAAAGGTTTGTCACTGCTGTCATATTTGAAACCAAGTTCATATGATTCTACATACTCTGGACCGAACGACGGAACCGTATCTAACGCTGGGAATATACGTTGTACAAAACCACCCGAACGGAAACCTTCAGTGTAAGATGTATACACCATTAGCTCGTCTGTTGCTTTGTACGCTAGGTTTACCATAGGCGTGGTTTCTTGCACATCGATTGAATTTAGGCCAAGAGGTAAAAGTAGAAAACCAGGCTCAAGACCAATATTGCTGCTCAATACAACTTGAGTGGGATCGAAGGTTTTTTCTTCATCGGAGTATCTGACACCCACGGTTAAGTCTAACTTTTCAGTAAAACTATAAGTTGCCTGGGCATAAATCGCGGAACTTGTTGTGGTGAAGTCATTATCACTGTCAAAGTTAGCAATCGCGAAATCGTTGATATTACGGTTATTACCTTCCTCATCAAAATAATACAAACCCGTTATCCAGTTCAATTTCTCGTCTTCAGTTGAACCCATTAATTGAATTTCTTGGGTAAACTGCGAGGCTTCAAATGAATCATAAAAATGTACCACTGTTAACGGCGATGCATCCGCATCTCTAGCAAACTCAGCATCTAAATCACGATAAGCGGTAATGGATTTTAACTGTAGGTTGTCATTGATGTCCCAGGTTACTTGTAAATTCGCTCCCCAAGAGGTGGTGTCTGAGTAGGTTGGTGCGGTGCCAAGATTGACACCTTCAGTAGCATATTGGTTGTTGTAACAAATAGGATCGGTAGAAGTGATACCCGCTGGGTAACCACAACTTTCAGCTTGTAATACATTGTTGTAAAAACCTGCGAAAGAACCATCAACTAAGGTACCTGCATCAGCAATTTCGAATGCGGGACCATTCTCGTTTTCTGTGCTGTGGTCAAGAATCAAACTCACTTCTACATCATCCGATGCTTCCCACAGAAGCGAACCACGAAATGCCAACATGTCATCGTCACCCAGATCACCGCCGGCTGGACGACTAACGTAGCCATCTTGGGTTGCACTTAATGCCGAAAAATTACCGAACAAATTATCAGTAAGTGCACCGTTAACTGATACTTTCAGTTTCGCTAACGAATCAGTACCAATAGTGGCATCAACATAACCTTCAAAATCTTCTGTTGGCTTCTTACTGTATAAGGCAACAGCTCCACCCACACTGTTTCGACCAAAAAGAGTTCCTTGTGGGCCACGAAGCACTTCAACTCGGTCAACATCGAGTAAGTCCACGGTAGCGCCAACAGTACGAGCGATGTAAACGCCGTCTACATAAAATCCAACACCGTTATCGATAGTGCCTAAAAAATCACGTTGACCAACACCACGAATATAAACCGTGGCAACAGATGATGAACCACCAGCACCAGGACTATTCTGATAAGTCAGGTTAGGAGTAACACCGCCTATTTCCGATACATTCTCAATTCCTCGAGCTTCTAGGCCGTCACCTGAAAAAGCGGTCAATGACAAAGGAGCTTCTTGCAAACTTTCTTCACGCTTTCTGGCTGTAACTTGAATCTTTTCCATCATTGCACCAATACCAGACTTATTGTCGGCAGCAGTTTCGTCTTCTTGGGCATGTACGGGGGTGATAGCAATAGCAGATACTACAGCTAAAGAAACAGGGAGGCGCGCATTAAATATCGATCGAGTTATTTTATTTAGCTTGCAATTAAGTGACATATTTGTGCTCCGTTGATTATGTTCTAGTTATTCTGCTTATAATTTGTATGAGTTATTACGTTACATATCAAGTAAAAATTCAACGATACTTGTTTTAATTTTAAACGGATCTTTGATTTTTTAAAAAATATGATTGTATTTTACGTTTTTTATCAAGTAATATTGCGAGCATTATTGTGTTAAATTTGTTTATAACTTGTTGAAAATATGAAAAAAAATACGGATAAATTAAATAAATTCAAACCTGCTTCAGAGAGTTTTGAATTCCAGCAATACCCATTTTATTGGCTAATGCGAGTAGGCAGTGCTTATTCCATGCGAATGGAAAAATCCCTTAAGAAACAGGGTATTAACCTTACCGCCTGGCGTATACTTATGATATTGCGAGAAATGGGAACCTTGAGTGTTAGTGAAGTTGCTACCCACGCTGTAGCA
This sequence comes from Aliiglaciecola sp. NS0011-25, assembly GCF_040370605.1. Taxonomy (NCBI): domain Bacteria; kingdom Pseudomonadati; phylum Pseudomonadota; class Gammaproteobacteria; order Alteromonadales; family Alteromonadaceae; genus Aliiglaciecola; species Aliiglaciecola sp. NS0011-25. Next base: position 51,905 of record NZ_BAABWR010000018.1, on the reverse strand, counting down.
AAAACACCGACGATTACCAGAGCCACTTATAATCTCCAAGAAAAAGAGCTTGTTATTATCCGCACTAGCAAAAATGACGGAAGAGTCTCTATTGTTGAGTTAACTGAAAAAGGTAAAACCGTCATTGCCAATATCATCGAAAACTCACAAAAACTATTCGACAACATTTATGATGGTTTCACAGCTCAACAAATCGAGACGTTTAACAGCACTCTTCAGAAACTCTTCCTCAATCTAGACGAAGCTTAGTTAAACTCGCTTTTACCATTACACTGTCGGTTAACCGCACATATCAATGTGCAGTTAACCAACGGGTTAACTGGTTCACTTCTTAGGCTAATTCACACTTTCTTCGGCCAACTTATCATGGGCTCGTTTGATGACGTACGCGCGTATCGCTTCAGCATCACTTTCTTCCAGAACTTGCTTAAATGACACCATGCCTTTCGATGATAATGCACCACCGAGCACGACACTTTTCCAAGCTTCTTTGTTCAAGTTGAAAGGGCTGTAACGTAAATCCGGCAAAACACCACCAGACACTACTGTATCTCCATGACAATTGAAACAAAATTGTTGATAGGTTGCTCTACCGTGATCCACGATATCTTTTGAAGCGGTTTGTGGCGGAGGATTAAGCTCCCGTTTTACCACGGTTAAGGGAGGAAGTTGTTGGTCTCCTCCAAGCTTAAATACTAATACCCTATTTACTTTATTGGCAGCAGAGTCTGCCACAGCTTCACCAAGCAATAATGGCATAATACCACCCCACCCTGCCAATATCGCAACATATTGTTGGCCGTCTATTGCGTAGGTGACGGGTGCTGCAACAATCCCGGTTTGTGCATTGAACGACCATAACTGTTCACCAGTTTTGGCATTGTACGCATTAAAATTGCCTATTCCGTTACCTTGAAATAGTAACCCACCCGCTGTAGACAACGCGCCACCATTCCAAGAAACGGTATGCTCAACAGACCAAGCAGCTTGTTGTTTAACCGGATCCCATGCCAATAAATAGCCCTTTAACATGGCTTTAATGGCTTTGCGAATATTCACGTCCTCTGGCATTGCTCCGGCGACCCCATCAATACCAAGGTTCACCCCAATAGGATTATGCTGAAAATTTGGATCGCTTTGAAAATTAAACGGCAGATCCATGGCTGGAATGTACACTAACCCCGTATCAGGACTGTAACTCATCGAATGCCAGCTATGTCCACCAAATGGACTTGGTAAGCCCATAAAGTTTTGTTGTTTATAGTGAGCACCTTCCACCACTGCCGGCCTTCCTGTTTCCTTATCGACGTGGGTTGCCCAACTGACGTTAACAAAAGGCTCTGCAGACAACAGCTCACCGGTTTGCCGATCCAATACATAGAAAAAGCCATTTTTAGGCGCTTGCATAATCACTTTACGTAATTTGCCTTCAATTTCTATATCAGCCAATACCATTTGTTGTGCTGCGGTGTAATCCCAACTGTCACCAGGTGTTGTTTGGTAGTGCCAAACATACTCACCGGTGTCTGGACGAACCGCGACTATCGACGATAGAAAAAGATTATCGCCTCCTTGTGGACTGCGAATATTTTGATTCCAAGGAGAGCCATTACCTACACCTATGTACAGTAAATCGAGTTCAGGATCATACGACATAGAATCCCAAACTGTTCCACCACCACCTAGCTTCCACCATTCACCTGTCCAGGTTTTTGCCGCCATTTCTAAAATAGGGTTTTCAAATGGCTTCGCTGGATCACCGGGTACAGTGTAGAATCGCCAATTCTGTGCACCGGTTTGTGCGTCATAGGCCGACACAAATCCACGTACGCCAAACTCGCCACCACCATTGCCAATAATGACATTGCCTTTCACTACTCGAGGAGCTCCAGTAATGGAGTAAGGTATGTCGGTTGGCGTGGTTTGTACTTCCCAAACAAGCGTTCCGTCTTTGGCATTTACCGCCACAAGCCTGCCATCAAGTGTGCCCGCGTAAACTTTATCACCATATACTGCTACGCCACGATTAACCACGTCACAACATAAGTTTACTGCCCACTCAGGTGGCACTTTAGGGTCATATTTCCACAATAAACTACCAGTTTTAGCATCTAGAGCGTATATACGACTCCAGTTTCCGGTAATATACATAACGCCATCGACAACTATGGGGGTGGCTTCTAAACCGCGAGTCCCATCTAAATCAAAATCCCATTGAAGTCCTAATTTCGCAATATTGTTAAGGTTTATCTCGGCTAAAGAACTGTAACGTTGTTCTTTGTAGGTGCCGCCATGGGACAACCAATTCTGTGGTTCAGAATCGGCATTGACTAATCTCTCATCTGTTAACCCAACCGTTAACTGACTTTGAGACTCTGCTTTGCGCTGGGGTGTTGGTTGAATTTCTTGTTTTGGACTATCGCAACCGTAAATGCTAATAGTGCTGATCATTAGTAAACATATTTTTATTGTTGATGAGTATTTTTTAAGTAATACGCTACTCATATAGGCCCCTTTAAATGAGATTCTTATTATTAGTAGCAAAACAGTAAATGATTAATTTACTACCCACTATCCCAATTCGCGCTCAACTATCCGATTTTGATAACAATTGACAGCAAAGAAACAATGGCGTAAAAAAAACAGGACGAATAAAAGAAGAAAACATATGAAGCCAATTTTGCCCTTGAATCAGTTTTCTCGGTTTTCGTCGAAAAATGTAGATGAAACCCTAAGAGATGTGACTAATATTTTTTGTCCTCACCAGTTTGAGCTATTAGGCAATGCTGGTTCATTTTCAGCGCAAGTTAATGAGGCTAAATTTGCACATTCAGCACTTGTCTATATTACCTATGGTACCGCAGTCACCATTAAAACTGAGCAATTAGGCAGTTGTTTTCTCATTCAAGTTCCGTGGCAAGGCCGTGCTGAGGTAGCGGTGAAAGACCAGAAAACCCTTGTTCAACCAGGTATTGCCAGTGTTGTGTCACCAAACCAAGCCATGAACATGCGTTGGTCAAATGATTGTAGCTTCTTTACTGTTCGATTAGACAAGCAAAAAGTCGAACAAACACTGACTCAATTATTAGGTCATGAACTGCAAGCGCCATTAATCTTTGATGCTAAATTTGATCTAAATACATATGAAGGTAAAAGTTGGATGAATGCCGTCAATTTTGCCAGACGTCAGTTAGAACTTCCGCTGTCCCCTATGGTTGCTGCTCCCTTATTACAGCAAATTGAAGACACCCTATGTTTAATGTTACTGCAACTGCCGCATCATAACTATCGGGATAGATTGCGCGGTGGGAGCGATAACGTGACACCAAGGTCAGTCAAACGTGCTAGAGACTACATACACGACAACATCCATCTTGATATTTCTCTTGAACAACTGGCCATGGTGACTGGGGTTGTGCCCTCTACCTTGAACAAACATTTTAGCCATTTCATTGGACAGTCACCGATGAAATATGTACGTGGACAAAAATTATTAGCGGTACATGAGGTATTACGCTCTTCGGATCAGGATGTAAATGTGACTGATGTAGCCATTAAATATGGTTTTAACCATTTAGGCAGATTCGCCCATTATTATAAATTACGATTTGGCGAACGGCCCTCAGACACTTTGAATAAGTCTAAGGGATAAGATTGTAACGACCCTTATTTCTGCGGGTAATGGAATACTGGATAAAATGCCGATAGGCAACAGAATAAGGATAGCCTAAGAAACTTAAGCTATCCTTACAACGACTATTAAATGACTGTGTTGTGCTTTAGGCGATGCCTAGAGTTTACTCACTTTTATGGTTTGCACTGATGTGTACTCTTCTAGCCCCAGCTGGCCAAATTCAACTCCAAGACCCGATTGTTTGACACCACCAAAAGGAGCATCAGGTTGAACGTTGCCGTGTTCGTTAATCCATACCGAACCAGTCTCCAAGCGTGATGCAAGAGAATGGGCTAATTCAGTGTCAGATGACCAAATTGAGCCACCAAGACCAAATTGATTATCGTTGGCCATTTTGATCGCCTCATCAATATTTGAATACTTAATAACGGGGATCACTGGTCCAAATTGTTCTTCATCAACTAAACGAGAACCATTAGATATATCAGCAATAATGGTAGGTGGGAAAAAGTACCCCTCTCCTTCTCTTACCTTGCCACCAGCCAAAAGTGTGGCGCCATTGGCAATGGCATCTTCGGTAAGCTCAATCACTTTATCTAATTGTGCTTTATTTTGTACAGGACCAAATTCAATCCCTTCTTCCATGCCGTTACCAACTTTCACCTTATTAGCCAGCTCAACTAGTGCATTGCAAACATCTTCGTAAATAGATTCATGCACATATAGACGTTTTAGACAGGCACAGGTTTGACCATTATTATGGAAACAGGACAAAAACAAGTTATGCGCAATAGCGTTAACATCCACGTCAGGTAAAACAATACCGGCGTCATTGCCCCCTAATTCCAGCGTTAAACGCTTTAGGTTGCTAGAAGCTAAACTCATTATTTTTTTACCTGTAGGTGTAGAACCAGTGAATACTATTTTATTGATGTCTGGATGAGCTGAAATGGCATTGCCAACATCTGCATCACCGGTAATAACGTTGAGCACACCCGGCGGCAAAACCGTATTGGCTAATTCCACAAATCGCATAGTAGCAACAGGCGTTAGAGGTGAGGGTTTGATTATCACCGTATTACCGGTTTTTAACGCAGGGATCACATGCCAAATAGCGATCAGTAATGGCCAGTTCCACGGTGTGATGGATGCCACTACACCTAATGGTTTTCTATGTACTTCGATTCTGGCCTCGTCATTATCTTGTATCACTTGCAGCGGCGAAGAAAAACTGCAGGTAGCTTGAATCCAGGCCATAGAACCACCCACTTCCATGCCTGATCCTATCCCACCAAAACCATTAAACGGCTTGCCATTTTCCTGCGTAATCAATGCCATAATTTCCGGCATATGACTTTCAAGTAAGCCAACCAAAGCATTCATTTTTTCAATTCTGGCTTCTTCTGGTAGCTGACTCCAACTAGGAAACGCATTTTTTGCTGCAACAACAGCCTCATTAACTGTGCTTTCATCGCCTAAAGCACAAGTTGCAAACGGCACGCCTAAAGCAGGGTTAATAACATCGAAAGTCTTCCCAGATGTGTAGCTTTTCCCATTTATCGTCATGTTAAATTGTTGCATATATTTATCCTTATTATTTTTATCAAGCAAAATCAGATGTTCTCAATACGTCAAGCTACCTGATCTTGGAAAATAAATAAACATTAAATTTCACGTTATATTTCACCTTAATAGTTACGATTCTTTTCAACAATTAACAAATTACCTAGATTTTTTATTACTAAACATACCGCTAAGCGTCAGAAATGAAGGCGTAAAAAATCACTAGCAAGCCAATTTAAAAACCCTAGTCTAATCGATTATTTATTTGAAATTGCCTCATAAGAATGTGAGGACTTAGCAGCGAACTGAGACACGATAAAAGCTGACTGACAACCCATGGCACAAACTAAACACAGTTTCTGCAACTTTTACTCTATGTCGTGAATATATTGCAGGTAATTAACAGAAAAATGCCCGTGCCCCCTTATATATCGCTATCCATTAACTGGAATAAGGCTTGCTTAGTTCTATGGGTGTCACACCAGTATAAAGATACTGAGTGCAAAAACGCTTATGAGGAAATCATAAATAAACACCAATTAAGGAGAATTAGATGGCGATTGTTAAATGGGCTACAGCAAAATACGACGGGCTTGGAAAAGACGGTAAAGGCCACGTTTCAATGGAATCAGGTGCTTTACATGATCATCCCTACGGATTTAATACTCGATTTGAGGATAAGAACGGTACTAATCCAGAAGAACAGATCGCAGCGGCCCACGCATCATGCTTCACCATGGCACTTTCTATGGGGTTATCAGAACAAGGATACAAGAAAGGTAGATTGGAAACTAAGGCCGCTATCACCTTAGTAAAAGACGATGACGGATTTTCTGTCACCAAATCAGAAATAACTTTAGATGCTCAAGTACCTGGCATGAGCGGAGCAGATTTTGAAAAGGCGGCGGTTGAGGCAAAGTTAAACTGCCCGATATCAAAATTATTAGCCTGTGATGTAACCTTGGATATTACTTCGTTTCAGGGCAATTAATTCGTCTCATTTGATCATAAAAAAGGTAGCCCCCTTGGGCTACCTTTTTTTTACTTGGTTGGCATCAAGCAAACTTCTCTTATGTCACAACGGGGGTTTGCTGAAATAGCATAAAGTACCGCATCTGCAACATCACTAGGAGCTAATTTATCAGGCTTGGCTTCATCAAAGAATGGCGTATTAACCATACCTGGGCAAATAGTCGTACAGCGCCCGTTCCATTCAGCCATTTCCGCCGCTAGATTTTGCCCAAATCCGTAAGCAAACCATTTAGAAGCACCGTATACTGAGCCTTTGAGGGTGATTTTACCTGCAATCGAACTAGTAATGATAAAGTGTCCTTGAGTTTTTCGTAAATAAGGTAAACTTGTTTTGGCTGTAAATAATAAGGCATTAATATTTACATCCAACATTGTTTTCCAGTCCTGTGGATCGCCTTTTTCAATGCCCGCGGCCTTAGAGCCAGTGCCTGCATTGGCAAAAACCACATCTAAGCGACCAAATTTTTCAATTGCTTGGGAAACCACAACTTCAATTTCTGAAAGATTAGTGACATCGGCTTTAACAGGCAAAACTCGTTCTTTTCCCAAGTTTTCAGCAATATCATTTAATTTATCGATACTTCGCGCGGTTATCACTGCCTTATGACCAGCTTTAACCACTTTTTCAGTGGTTGCAGCACCGATGCCACTAGACGCTCCGGTAATCAATACCACTTTTTCTTCGCTCATACAGTTACTCCTTAATTTCAGTCAACCTTAACTTACTAATTGTTCAGTAATCGCTTCGATGAAAGCAGGGATATCATTCGGGTTTCGACTGGTGATTAGTTTACCATCCACCACAACCTTGCCATCTTGCCAGTTTGCTTGTGCATTTTTTAGATCGGTTTTAATGCTGGGATAAGAAGTGACTTTTTTGCCTTTAATAATATCAGCCTCAGCCAGTAGCCAAGGTCCGTGGCAAATAGCAGCAATTGCCTTAATTTGAATTTCATCATTGGCTGATTTAATGAAATCAACGACTTTAGCATCGGTACGAAGAATATCTGGATTGATTTGCCCGCCCGGAATAATAACTGCGTCATAGTCTTCAAGATTGGCTTGCTCAATTTGTTTGTCGACTTTAATCGTTTCGCCCCAATCTTTTTCGTTCCACCCGCGTATTGTCTGATTACCGTTAATTGAAATGACGTGGGTTATTGCTCCCCTTGCTTCGAGCTCGTTTTTGGGGTCTAGCAATTCACTTTGTTCAAAACCATCAGTTGCAATAATGGCAAGTGTTTTGGTGTTTAACATTGTATTGTTTGACATATTTCCTCCAATTACTTTGTCTAATTATCAAACAAAGATTCCGCCGTTAACACAGAAGCTCTGCCGAATAAAAGCATGAAGGTGCAACAGCCATACCAAAACAAAACGTTCTGCCTATCCTAGTAAAAACAATGGGTTGGAGAAACAATAACAGCTAGCAGAGAATCACAAGCAGGTTATTTCTGTCGATTATTAGACAACCTTTGTAAGATTTTCACGATCTTAGGTTAATCGACAAGTTCAGCAAAAAGTCTATTAGACTTGATAACTGAGGGAGCAATTTATTCTTATAGATTAGGCTAATAATCCCCTTAATAATCACTAATGTTGTTTAACTCTTCAATTTTCCGTACCGAGTGGTATAATAAGCCTCCAATAATTTTCCTAGGTGGTTATCATGACAAGCGGTCGTAAACGAGAATTTGACGCTGACAAAGCGCTAGATGCCGCCATGCATGTTTTTTGGCAAAAAGGTTACGTTGGTGCATCACTAATGGACTTAATTGATAGTATGGGCATCAGCAAACCAAGCATGTATCGTGCATTTGGCAATAAGGAATCATTGTTCGTCAAAACCACTCAACGTTATATTGAAACGAAGATGAAAACACACCTCAAACTATTATTTGAGGAAGGTATTCCGCTGAAACAACGACTTAAAAACCACATGATGTCTATTGTGGATATGCAGTGCAGTTCCGAACAGGCCAAGGGTTGCTATTTAGTGTTATGCCAATCTGAATTGGTAAGTGGCGTGATCCCTAAAGAGGCAGAACAAATCCTGATTGAAGCCGAAGCAATGCCAATGCAACTTTACACTGATTTGTTTAACAACGATCCAGAAGCCATCAAATTAGGTTTAAATCACAGTGCACACACCAACAGTCTTAGCCTGTATACAATGTTAAAAGGAACAGCTTCAATGGCACGTTCAGGCATCAGCAAGGCAGAGCTTGAACGCTCAATAGATAACATTCTTACGGGAATAGGTCTGCATTAATCAGATAAGTCTAAGCGACCCATTAATTCATCTAGGTGGTTTATTTCAACGTCAGGTTCAATTCCCCAAGGGTCAAAGACCGCACTTTCACTGCGTTTTACCCACGCTGCCTTTAGACCATGTGATTTAGCTCCTATTACGTCAAATGGATTGCTTGAGATTAACCACGTACACTCAGATTTAGCGTCAATTCTATCTAATAAATGTTGGTATATTGCTGGATTGGGTTTAAAGGTATTTATTTCATCGGCAGTTACCACCTCGCTGAAATAATCGGAAATATTGGCATTGTTAAGCAGCCCATGAACCGAATTTGACTCACCATTGGAAAATGCAATTAATCGATATTTTTGGGCCAATTTGGGTAATGCAGTTTCAACATCACTGAACGCTGGTAAAAAACTATAACTATCTAAAAGTTGCTGTTTTTGGGTTTCTGTCAAACTGACTTTCAATGAATCACAAGTGAAATTCAATGCATCTTTGGTACAAACAGAAAAGTGCACATAACGCTGCATCAGTCCTCGTCTAAATGAATACTCTAATTGCTTCGATCGCCAAGTATCAGAAAATATCTGAGCTTGATTTCCAACCAAATCAGTTAGTAAATCCAGCACACCTTGGGTGTCTATCAAAGTACCGTAAACATCAAATGCGATATTAATTTTCATTCTTTCCTGCCAGTTTTTTAGTGAATGATTTAGCCACTTAAATCTATTTAGGACTACAAGGTAAAACCCATAAATAAACAATCTACGAATCTGTGTTGACTTTATCGTACCGGTCGGTACAATGCAAACCAATTGAATTGTACCAATCGGTACAAAAAGTACTGATAGGTAGAAACATTCTAGATTAGCATTCATTTAATCACTAAAGCTGAGATGAATGAGCACTAAAATTAACCATAATTGAAGGAAATAACATGACTACATTAACTATCCATACAATTGAATCCGCGCCAGCAGACAGTAAACCATTATTGGAAAATTCGGTAAAAGGATTTGGCATGTTGCCTAACCTGCACGCTGTATTAGCAAGTTCTCCGCAAACACTAGAGGCTTACCAGCGTTTACATCAATTATTCATGGACACTTCTTTTGATGCTGAAGAACTGACTGTTGTTTGGCAGGCTATTAATGTAGAGCACGGTTGTAGCTATTGCGTACCTGCCCACACCTTTATTGCAAACTCAATGAAAGTATCATCTGTTTTAACTGAAGCTTTGCGTAATCAAGAACCTATGCCTACTGCTAAGTTACAAGCGTTGTTTGATACAACCATCACCATTGTGCGTAATCGTGGAATTGTATCTCAAGCAGATTTAGACAAATTCTACGCCGCGGGTTACGGTGAACAGCAAGTGTTAGAAATTATATTGGCTTTGTCTCAAAAAGTGATTAGTAATTACACTAACCATATCGCAAGCACGCCAGTAGACAAACCTTTTGAAAAATTTGCTTGGTCTAAAAAAGCGTAATTTAAAATAGTAGATTTCACGATAGGAGTGATGACAATGGACAAACAATACACACCACCGGACATTTGGACTCATGATGCTGAAAGTGGCGGTAAATGGGCAAGTATCAATCGCCCAGTGTCAGGCGCGACACACGAAAAAGCACTGCCCCTTGGTAAACATCCATTACAGCTATACTCAATGGGTACACCCAATGGTCAAAAAATCACTATCATGTTGGAAGAGTTGTTAGCATTAGGCAAAGATGCCGAATACGATGCGCATATGATCAAGATCGGTGAGGGTGATCAATTTTCATCTGGTTTTGTGGCACTCAACCCTAACTCCAAAATACCAGTGTTGGTAGATCACTCCTATGATGAAGCCTTGCCAATTTTTGAATCAGCTTCCATTTTAGTGTACTTAGCAGAAAAATTTGACGTTTTACTGCCTAAAGAAATTGTTAAACGTACCCATGTGATGAATTGGTTATTATGGTTGCATGGCTCTGCGCCCTATTTAGGTGGCGGTTTTGGACATTTCTATAGCTATGCTCCAGAGAGATACGAATATCCGATCAATCGTTTTACGATGGAAATCAAACGACAATTAGATGTGTTAGATAAACAACTCGCAAACAATGAGTTTCTCGCTGGAGATGAATTAAGTATTGCCGATATAGCGACTTGGCCTTGGTATGGCAATCTTGTATTAGGCAACCTCTACGATGCCAAAGATTTCCTACAAGTCGACGATTATAAGCACGTACAACGTTGGGCAAAGGCTATGTTAACGCGCCCTTCCGTTCAGCGTGGCCGTATTGTAAATCGTAACTGGGGGGAAGCTTGGGAACAGCTTGAAAACCGTCACAATGCTGAAGATATAGATAACGTCTTAAAGTTACAACCCGCGTAATAGTCCACCTAATAAACGCGAACTGCTCTAAGGCCAAACAAGGTGAAAATTGTTTGGCCTTTTTAATGCTGTTTGTTTTAAGCAATGATAATGGCACCATTAGGTTTTATTAAAATACCTTGGAACTCACTGACACCGCGAAGAACCACATTGCAAAAATAGATTTAAAATTTATGTCTAAATGAATTAAGCGCGAGCCTGTCAGTCAAAAAAACTATTCAATAAAAAGTCTCACAATATACCGTCACCTCAGGTTTTGAAAAGAATAGAAGTTTAGTCAATGCTTGAAAAGCGCTTAGCTAATACCTATTTAACAATCAATACGATTTTTAAAAGATACTCATGCTGCCTATTTTATTACCGTTGTTAGTCGGTGCTGTAATCATTGCCTTCATCATAGGCAAACCCTATTGGCGTGAATTCAAACGAAAAAGAATGAATCGTGTGCCATTCCCAAAGGCATGGCGAAAAGTCCTGCAGCAACGAATGCCCTATTTCAGAAAAATGCCTGCGGACTTACAATTGCAGCTAAAACAGCACATCCAAGTGTTTTTATCGGAAAAAAACTTTGTCGGTTGCAATGGTGTTGTTATTACCGATGAAATTAGAGTTACTATTGCTGCCCAAGCCTGTTTACTTTTACTCAACCGGAAAACTGACTATTATCCGAAACTGCGAACTATTTTAGTCTATCCAAGTGCTTTCGCTAAACAACAGCAAAGTAGAAGTTCAGACGGCGTGCACTTCACTCAAAATGTCGCTATGTCCGGAGAATCTTGGGGATTTGGGAAAATTGTATTGTCGTGGCAAGATACCCTTGATGGAGCATATTTACCTGATGATGGCCACAATGTGGTGATTCATGAATTTGCACATCAACTAGACCAAGAGGACGGTTTAGCCGACGGCGCGCCAATTTTAGGTAAAGATCAAAATTATGCAAGTTGGGCCGATGTTTTTTCTGATCAATTTGAACAATTGAAACAGCATGCTAAAACTGGAACCCATTCAATTTTTGATTACTATGGGGCCACCAATCCCGCCGAATTTTTTGCAGTGGCAAGCGAAGTGTTTTTTGAAAAATCCAAGCAACTTAAGCATGAACATCCAAAGCTTTATCAACAATTAAGATTGTTCTATCGTGTTGATCCTAGCCTTTGGTAAACAATATGGTTCTAGCTTCTTTATAATTGTTATTTGATCATTAAAAAACACAAAATGAGTCAAATAAACAGGCCGACGAGTGACAATCACATTGCTTTTTGCTGTTGTAAATCGAGAGAGTCGTAAAGTCCGATACCTTTGAGCAGTCGTCCTAAAATGTCAGCACCTGTCACTATTCTCTTTTGATCTGCCCAAAGAAGTATAAGATCTTGCTTAAGGGGCGCATCTGAGTGTAGATCTTCTTCGGCTTTCATTAATGTTAGTACCGCACCAAGCCGTGTTTTAGGATCTTTTAGAATCACCGGTTTATAACAATACAAAAATGGGTCAATTACCTTGCCATCCGCACAAAATACACTGCGTAAATAGGCATCGGAATCAAGTACAAAAACAGGATAGTTATCACTATTGGTGACCACAATCCACTGATGTGCAATGGATGACAATTTATGGGCAAACTGTTTTTGCATCAGTTCAGGAGCGAGGTCACCTGCGAAAAAAACAGGCTTATGCTCGACAATATCAGCACAAATAATACTTTGTTCAGATAGCACTTCCCCTTCTTCAGATACCGGCACATCATCAAGGGCAAGAAAATTAAGTGCGCCAATTCCTTCGATAACATCAACGTCTGAATCCTCTGCATCAATATGTTTATGCAATAATTGACGCAGTTCACGTTCACGAAAGTACTGAACACTTTCTTTACCGAGCCATAAATCAAGAATCAACGCGCTTGGCTTAGCAATAATATATAAAACGAACTGGTAAACACGTAAAACGGGCGTCAACATCGATGCCATTCGTAATGCATTTCTGGAAAAATACGCCTGCGGTGCTATTTCTCCCCCAATTGTAATGACAACAGTGCTAAACAGAAAGGCGACAAGACCTGCCATCACAGAATTAGACAGAAGTGTTAGCAATACGTTGATACCAACATTCCCCCACAGAATCGTTGTTAGCAAAAAATTGGAATCTTTACGTAAGCACAAAATTGTTGCCGCAGCGGTATTACCGTTAGCTACCTCAATCTCAAGACGCAAACGACTGATGCTAAAGTAGGCAAGGTTTAAACCTGAAAAAATAGCCGATTGTACCAAGCAAAAAATAATTCCGAACCAGATTAGATAGTCCATTGTTTGGCACCTTAATATCTACATAGCGGATAATTTCAGTATAACCTCTTAGTACTAAAGCTGAAGCTGTGTTCAACAGTATTTATACTGTTTATCAACCCCAAAACACTGTTAACTGCCCTTTCCATCGATTCTTCATAAAATGATCAGCTGATCTTCAAGTTTGCCAATTGCCATTAACCTAATCTAGTTAGGTGATTTCAACACAATAAAATTTTTAACTTAACCAAATAAGGAAAGCAAAAATGCAAACTACTGAAGAATTTGCAGGTCAAGTGGTTACCGATGTGAGCGCCACTTTGTCGGGTGTAATGACAAGTTTAGGTCATAAATTGGGATTATATGAAGCTATGGCTTACTCAGGGCCATATACTTCCATAAGCCTTTCAGAAAAACTTGGATTGGCAGAACGTTATGTTCGGGAGTGGCTTAATAACCAAGTGGCTGGACAATATATTGTTTATGACAAGACGAATAAAACCTATCAACTTCCCGATGCACATGTACCAGTTCTCGCAGACCCTGAGAGTCCTGTTTTTTTAGTACCTGCCCTTGAAGTTGCAGCGTCTCTTTGGCATGACGAAGACTTACTTAAAAATGTATTTAAAACAGGTGAAGGCATTTCATGGGGTGCTCATCATCATCGTTTATTCTGTGGCAGCGAATCACTTTTCCGACCAGGTTATAAGTCTTTTTTAATAAATGATTGGTTGTCGGCAATGGATGGCGTCATTACCAAGTTGCAAGAAGGTGCTTTGGTTGCTGATGTTGGCTGTGGCCATGGTGCATCAACAATAGTCATGGCGAATGCATTTCGTCAATCGAAGTTCTATGGCTTTGATAACCATTTGGAATCTATCAAAACAGCAACGGATAGAGCTTCATCTGAGCCTGCTCAGTCCAATACGTTTTTTGAAACTATCGATGCTCAGTCATATCCATCAATCGGGTTTGATTTGATTTGTTTCATGGATTGTTTACATGATATGGGTGACCCTGTTGGCGCGGCTCAACACGCATTAAAATCACTAAAACCTGGGGCCAGTTTGTTGTTAGTTGAACCGGCTGCAGGTGATGCTGTAGAAGAAAATATTAATCCAGTCAGTCGCTTGTACTACGCCGCATCAACGGCAGTGTGCACTCCCTGTTCACTTTCTCAAGATGTTGGGCTGGCTTTAGGTGCGCAAGCTGGCCAAAAACGTTTGTCAGAAGTCCTTGAAGAAGCCGGTTTTGTGAATGTGAAAAAAATCGCTGACACGCCATTTAATATTGTTATTCAAGCAAATCGTCCGGATTAAACAGTAAAAATGGCGAAAACTAAAATTCCCAAAAACCTTAACTCCCGTCCCATTATTGCGCTGCATGGGACGGCGAGCACAGGACAGCAGTGGCAGTCCTTGCGAAAAGCGTATTCTGGCTATCGTGAGGTTATCTCGCCTAATCTACCGGGTTACGGCTGTCAGTTCAGCCCACCTAGTGTGGGGTTGACGGCCCGTTTGCAACCTATGTTGAACGACTTTATTCAGTTAAATCACCCTGTCCATTTAGTAGGGCATTCGTTTGGTGGTGCACTCGCGTTGCGACTAGCTGAAATCTTCCCCAGTAAGTGTTTGAGTGTCACAGTCTATGAACCAACATCACTTGACGTATTTCGCCAAGCAACAGATCAAAAGGGGGTTCAATTGTTAAATGAAATACAGACACTGGCAACCAAGGTTTCCAAGGCCTCACATTTGCAGGCCATGGCATTATTCATTAACTTTTGGATGGGTAAGGAACATTGGCAAAGGTTACGAAGTGAAGCTCAACAACAGCTTGCTCAATATGCAACAATTACCGCCCAAGACTTTAAAGATGGCTTATTTGAAGTTGAATATCCTTCTGAATATCAACCTTACTCAGGTCCTGTAAGACTGATATTTGGTGATAAAACAGTGGAGATAGCAAAACACATGAGTCATCTACTGGCGGGGAAACTGCCAAATGCTTCTCTGCTTAAGTTAAATGGTTTAGGGCATATGGGGCCTATCCAAAATCCGGCTGCAGTCAACCAAGCAATTATGCAGCATGTTGAGGGAATTCATCGCAATTAACATTTTATAGGTTATGCTTGTTCAGTGCCTGATTTATCCGTTCGCGAGTGACTCCTTGGGTAAATGGAAGTACCCTAAAAAAATAATCATGGGCCAGATCTGGCCTTTTCTTTTTGGCTCTAGCTGCCCAGAAAGCGGCTTCTTTTTCATGTCCAGCTAACGAGTTAGCTACAGTTGCTAAAATATCCATCAAAAATAAAGCGCCGGGTTGCCTAACCGCATGATTAGCCCAGATTCGCGCATTTTCATAATCTCCAGAAGAAATATATGAGAATGCCCTAACACCATAAAATCCATATAAAAACGGATCTAATGGGCTGAGCTCTATAGCTTGGGAAGCATCTTGCTTTGCATCGTTAGCATTATTAGACATCACAGAAGCTAAGCCATGGGAATAATACGCTTGCGCAAAATTGGGGTTAATTGAAAGCGAACGTTCTAGCCAAGGCAAACTATCTTCAGGCCCCTCACTCAACCAAAAACAACGGCCCATGGCAAAATTAGCAAATGCATCTAGAGGATCAAGTTCAATGCTTCGCTGCGCACTTCTTTTCGCCTCAACGGCTTCAAGAACTGGATCGCATCCAGAATATCGATTAAATACATTTTGATACTGACAACTCGACAAACCTGCGTAAGCCCTAGAGAACATAGGTTCTAATTTAATTGCCCGAGTAAACAAGCTAATGGCTTTCTCATTATCTAGCTGGGTAAAACGATAGAGGTGAGCCATGCCTAAATGATACGCCGCCCAAGCATCCAAATTTTCAATCGGTGAAAGTTGTGCAATTTGCGCTTCATTAGTCGATATTTGTACTTCTAATGTTGCCACTGCTTTATTGACAATATCTGTACGCATTTGATGAATATCATCTAGCTTGCCTTCTATTCGCTCAATCCAAATCACGTCTTGGCTTAGCAAATTACTCAGCTCTATGGTCAACGTCAGTTTTTTGTTCACCCTTTCTATGCAACCTGAAAGACAATATTTTGCCCCCGTATGTGAAACTATGGTGTCACTTTGAACATCGGAACTAAATTGAAATGAACTTGCTCTGGAGATAACTTTCAACCAACGCAAACGTGATAAACCTAAAATGATGTCGATTACAAATCCTTCAGGCAATATGGCGAATTCATTTGAAGATTGAATACAGGTAAAGGGCAACACGATAATCGATGGTTTACGGTCTTGAATGGAGGCAGTGTCTATTTCTTGCTGATGTGGCTTTACAGAATCAGTCGCTAGTTCAGTTTGAAAATCTAAGGTGGAAATATCCCCGACAAAACGAAATCCGCGACCGTGTATTGTTTTTATCAGTTTTTGGGCGGAACCATCATCACCGATGGCCTTTCTGGTAGATTTAATGCGGCTTGATACCACCGAGTCTGACAGTGGTTTACCTTGCCAAATTAAGTCAATAAGTTGATCTTTACTTAAAACTCTATGGCGATTTTCGATTAACACTTGTAGTAAACAGAATACCTGTGGCTCAACGGCAATCACAACGTCTCTGCACCTGAGTTCTACTTTTTCAGTATCTAATTGATAGTTATTAAATTGATAGATCATCCCCCTCTCCTTAGGTTCGCCGATTTACTAATTATAATCCATAAATATTAGCCAATGGTTTTAATCTAATGGGGTAGAAAAAGAATGTCCAATGAATCCTAATCGCGCGGAAATTTAACATTGATTTAGGATAAATAAAGCCTGTTCAATAGACAAATAAAATCAGCTAGCGTATCTGATTCGTAACTCTATTGCTCACATAATCAATATCCAGTCACTTTGATTAGATTCAACTTACCCTAAACTGCGTAGTGAAAATTGAAAATTGAGTGTTGGGAATACTAAAAATCCGTGGATACATTCAATCAATACACGCAGCTATCTATTACACTTTTAAGTAAGCCAATATCACGTTAGATAAAATTATGCAGAAATGGAATTTTAAACATCAAGCTTGTTCGATATTCAGTATAGCCAGCCTTTTGAGCATCATGCTAAGCCAATCTAGTTTAGCAAGTTCCACACAGACAATTGCGCAAACCGAACAGACTGTGCCAGGGGATAATGGCCAATTTAATATCTTTTTAGGTGCGACAATTAATTCTTTCAACGAGGTGGTATTTACTAGTCGTTTAATTAATACCAGCGAAGGTGAAAACGATGATACTGGAATTTATCGAATGTTTGTGCCCCGACCCCTTGGTCCAGTGGTGCTGACGCTTGAAGAGGTTGTAAGAGAAAATCAATTTCTGACCGTTGCTGATCGCTCGTTTCATCTCAACGATCTGTATATTTCGAGCGCTTTTAAAATTACCAATACGCCAGCTCCAAATCACTCAGCAGCTGGCGATTTTACGAATTTGGCCTTGGTGTTACCTTTGGTGCCGGGTTCTAACGACCTGGGTAACTCAATTATTGCTGTTGAATCAGTAAACGCCTTTGTTCTTGTTGCCGAGGCAGGCGCTACTGTCCCATCATCTAATGGAGAATACCGTGAATTTAATATCGCTAGTTTAGCTGGGATTAGTAGCAACAATAACGTCATATTTTTTTCCGCATTAAACAACACTGAAAATGACACACTAGACAATACAGCGTACTTTAAACGTTTTAACGACAACTCAATTGTCGAACTTGTCCGTAAAGGTGATCCCGCAAATGGTGGGGTTTTAACCCACCCTGCCGGGCTACAAACTAACGATTATGGCGACGGAGTATTTTCTGGTTTAAATGACTCAGAAGACGATTATAACAATTCAGGTTTATATAAAGTTTCCGGCACCAGCTACTCCCTTGTTGTCCATGAAGGTGACATAGCTCCCACCGGTGAAATAGAAAATCGCTATTTTTCTGAATTATATGATGCTCGCATTAATAATCATCAGCAAATAGGCTTTAAGGCGTTGTTACGAGATGAAAACGGTTTAGCCAACGGCTCAGGATTATTCTTAGCCGACACCTTATCAACCAAAATGATTTTACTAAAAGGGCAAACAACCCCCGATGGCACTGCCACATACGGCGACTTACTCAGCCGCTTTTCAGCTAAACCACGTGCCGCTTTGAACGATTTAGGGCAATTTGCGCTAATCGTCGATTTATTAACAGAAACTTCGCAAATTGACGGAGTGTTTAGAGCATCAGAAACAGAGGTGATCGAAATAGCAAGAAAACACATGAGCTATGAAGACGGCACTTTGCGAAACTTTAAAGATCCGGCAATAAACAATAATGGCTTAGTGGTATTTCAGGCCGATTTAGCTTTAGAAGAAGTGTTCGATGATGAAGGCCCTTATTTACGCACCGAAGATATTTTGATTATCACTGATGGTATTCATTATGAAACCATAGAACGTGAAGGACGAGAACATAACGGTAAAGTTATCAGTGAGATTTTTTTTAATAATAATCCTGTTGGTCCAGCGAATGGTTTAAGCGATACAGGTACAGTGGCATACAAAGTAAGATATGAGGATGGTCATCAAGGGATTCTTGCTTGGACACCGGATTTTGGTTGGCGAACCGATGCACAAGAAGGAGACTGGGATGATGTGTCACGTTGGCATTTTGGAGGCTTGCCTGACCAATTTACCGATGTGATTATCAATCCTGAGCAAAATATCGACATGCTAGGTCCCATTGCCGACACAACAATCAAATCACTTACTTTAGGTGGCAGTGCCGGCAGTGTTCATCTTACCCTGCAAGATAGTATTTTGAGCGTGACTGAAGGTTTGACAGTGCATTTTGGTTCAAGCATTTTTGGACAAGGCAGCTTAGATTCAGCGGTGTTAAATGAAGGTCTAATAGAGGTATTAGCAAATCAATCGTTGACGATATCCGCTGAGACGACCAACGAAGGCATGATTACCGTTAATGGGGCAAGTAATTTACATTTTCTCTCGAGTTTTATAGGTAAAGAAACGATTCAAGGTGATGGCACCGTCACTTTTAATGGCGATATACAGTTAGCTGATGAGCCAAGCCTATTGACCATTCAAGGCAACATGAATTTAACTGAAAATAGTTCACTTCACATAGAAATTGAAGGAGCAGAACGAGGAGTAAGTTATACATCAATAGATGTTGGTGCAATTGCCACGTTGGCAGGAACACTGCAAGTAAGCTTGTCGGATAACCTCAGTTTAAATAGTGGCGACACCTTCGAATTGCTGTTGGCAGAACAGATTTCAGGTGAGTTTGATAACCTAGTCGTTGCTGATTTAAGCGAACAAGGCTTACAAATTTCCATCAACCAAACGGCCTCTAAGCTAGAATTAGTGGTAACTCAGGATGCCGATGATGTCGAAACAGATACAAGCTCTGGAAGTGGTGCGATAAATATAGGCTTGCTTATATTATTGCTGCTCCCCTTAATAAGAAATGCTGTTAGCAGCAAAAAAACTTGAGCAGGCTTAAACTAAATTTATTGATTAATTTAGTGATTGAAACCCAACAACATCATCAATCAACTCAAAACCCGTCATACGTATTATCGATCCTCAAATATATGTATTGTCGATAACAAACGATTTATTTAATAGCGAATGTACTGTTGCAAAGCAACGCTATTCAACTAATGTATAATATTCTTTGTCTGGAATTTCGCTATTCTGTCTGGATTAAAAACAAGTACCTAACGTTGAAAGTTAACGTGTATGGAGTTCTTATCAGCCGCAAACGCTTTTTTACTGTGTTCATGTTTCCGTTGTTGTTAATTTAATAAAAACCATGTTGTGCTGTCCATTCTTATTTATGTAGTGATAAAATCGCCGCATTCATACTTACACTTAATACCCCATAACATATTTGCCCTTAAGTAATAGTATAATTATTGAGCACAAAATTAATGCTGTCGAGAATCCCCATACTTATTCGTAAATACAGGGAATTCATATCATAGCCAACCTTTTAGATTTACCTTAGTTGCACAAAGATAAAAATTTTTATGAAAATACCGCGCTCATTACCGTTACGCATTTTAATCATAGTGCCCTTTACATGTTTGCTTATCATTGCAACTGTTGTTTTCGCTGCGGTGTCATACAACAATAATCGCGCAGTTGCGTTGGAAATGGCCCATGCCTTCAATGAATTAATTACTCAACATGTCGAAAATTATATTAATAATATGACAGAAATGATGCCTGCTTTGGTATTAAATAATGCACAAGCATTAAAAAAGGGGGTTCTTTCCAGCGATAAACCAATTCACAATTCTCCTTGGCTACTTAGTCAATTACGCCAGTCTGATCAGCTTAACTTTGTTACCTTAGCTTTTAATGATGGACGTTACATCGCGGCCTCCAGACCACCTCTAAATAGCAACTCCTTAGAAATTGCCACAAACATATTGAATAGTGATGGCCACCTGCAAGGCTTTTCAATAAATGATCAAGACTTGCCAAATAAACAGACTAAAGACATTGGTCCCTACGACCCGCGACTACGGCCGTTTATGCGTTGTGCGGTAACCCAAACCAAAATACCTTGTTGGGGCAATGTTTATCAGTATCTCGAAGGGGAAAAATACGCGATTAGTTTCTCGCAAGCAGTTACCAATAAACAAGGCGAGGTAATTGCCGTTGCCGCCGTTGACTTTAGCTTAGAGCGCCTAAATGAATATATAAATAAACTCAAATTAAATAACGACAGTATCGCCATCTTGTTTGAACAAGACGGCACTCTACTTGCCTCTTCTAGCCAGCATTATTTGCTAGCCGATCCGCAAAAAAATACACGTTTTACGCTGAGTAACCACCCTAGCACTGTTTTAAAAAAGTTGGCGACATATCAGCATTACCAATCTTCAGAACAACTTATCGAGATACAAGGTCGCGATTACCTTTTAACGCTGAAAGATATTCAACTAGGTTATGGAAAAGTATGGCAATTAGCTGTTTTACAACCTCTTGATGTGACCATTTCAGTGATTCAAGGTAAGACCTCAAACACGATTATTCTGATGATAGTGACCTTATTGTCCATGGTTGCGCTAGGAGCAGCACTCACTAAACTGATTGCCAAACCAATAGAAAATATCAGTAATATGGCGCTAGACGGAGCCTTGAGTGAGTTACAAAAAGCGCCTTTTCAACATAGTTTTATACCGGAAGTTCGAGGCTTGTCGGCAAGCTTAGCTCGTTTGGCAGGAGCTCAACTCCAATCGATAGCTGAGCTTGAACAACGGGTGGCTGAACGCACCATAGAACTAGAAAACGCAAATGCAAGATTACTCGCGCTTTCTCAGCGAGATCCCCTGACCGGCATTGCTAATCGAAGAGTTTTCGATGAAACCTATGCACTTCAATGGGCCTTGGCGTTGCGTCAACAAACCCCTTTGGCAATTATTTTATGTGATGTTGATCAGTTTAAAGCGTTCAACGATAACTATGGTCATCAACAGGGTGATGCCGCTCTGATTCGAGTGGCAACTTGTATTCTAAAGCAAATTCAACGTCCTACCGACTTACTTGCCCGTTACGGTGGCGAAGAATTTATATTGGTATTGCCGCAAACTGATGAAAAAGGCGCGTGGGAAATAGCAGAAAAAATTCGCCAAGCAGTAATTACAGAAAACATTCCGCGCGATGATCTACAGGACCATCCGTATATTACTTTAAGTGTGGGCTACGCATCTATGGTTCCAGCAGCTGAGGACAATTTGGAAATGTTAATTAGTCGAGCTGATAAACAACTCTATCTTGCCAAACAAAACGGCCGTAATCAAAGTCAGCCAGAGCCTCAACTTTCTAAGTAGATGTGAATGGGATTCTTTGAAACTCACATTAGCCAACGCCATCAACTTATCACAATCAAGACAATAGCCGCGATCAATTGTTTTTTGGTTCATTCTAATATGTGTAAATATTGAATAAGATAATTCGTTATTATCCAGCATATGATATTGGCCACTTCAATATCAACAAGGGAAGTTCATGAAACACTTTACACAAACACCTCTGCTCTGCATGTTAGTTTTATTGAGCTTTGTCCCACCTCACTTATGCAAAGTCACTTAGTAATGATGCAGCGAGCTGTAAAGAATTAATCTTTGAATCTGACGGCAAAAAAATGTCAGGTTTAATTTATCAAGCTGCCGGCAAAGGGCCTCATCCAAGCGAACTTTTATTACATAGCTGTTTTGGCAACGACACAACTAAATTAAAATAAAGTCGCTGGAGTAGCGACTTTACTTGAATCAAAAAATATTGCGTTATTATGATAATTTGGCGAGGGTAAACTTAGTATCTTCTGAGCGCAGTAAATAAAGGGCGAAACACGCTGCCCACATAGGCCATGCAGCAAAAAACAATAAGTTATTGAAGGCATCAAAATACTGACCCATTGCAGATAAAGTTGAGCCGCCATGGAGTAAGAAAATAAGTCCGTACGTCAAACGTTTTTTCACACCGGCTAAAAAAGCGAACACTAAAATAAGCTGTAATGCGCCTAGCACATAAGCCATAGTTTCTCCCATCCCCGGTATAGAATAAAAATGCTCAAAAATTTTGATACTGTGTCCTGGATTGACAAATTTATCTAATGTCCAAACAAACATGACGAGGAAAACCCCTAGTCTTAGTGATAAAAGAGACCACTGTAAGCGGCTCCGAATTTCGTTAGGAAGTACTTCACTCATTTAAATTCCTTAGTAGCACAGTTGATTTTGATATTGTTAAACGTCTTTTATCGACGCAGTTATTGGCGTAGGTAAGATTTAAGCCCCCTCTACTGCCATCGACCTGAGAACAGGAATAACATCAGACCGAGTTTTCTAATTTTTCTTTCAGGTTTTTTAAATTCAATATAGCTTTCACGCTAAGTAGTGGATTTTTAGAGACCAATAACGGCAATTGGATTTTGTATAACGCCAATTTATAAATGGGTATTTGCCAATGGGATTAGGAAATTAGTCTCTTATAGGGCAACCTAAGGCATAATTATTTTTCATATATATGACTAAATTTCCAATTATTTGGAATAAGTGTGCAATAAAAATCGGCGGCGCTAGGTCTCTAGGCTCAGAGTGATTAATTATAGGAACAGCAATGGTAACCAAATCACAGCAGTTGTTAGTCGGTGTTAGTTTGATTATGACCTATCCCGTTGCAGCTCAAGAAAATAATATTGAACATGTAATAGTGACAGGCGAAGTGCAGCCCGCCCTTGTTTTATCGCCTAAAAATGCAGTCATCGATGGCCCATTTGGGAAAGATAAAAACTTAACGGAAATCGCTCGCTCAGTGTCTTCAATTTCTGCTGATATGCTAGAGCAACTGTCTATTGATGATTTGCAAGACGTGCTGACGTTAGTGCCAAACACCTACTCAGCAAGTGGCTTTGGCGCACCGAGTCTACCCACAATTCGTGGTCAATTAGGGGAATTATTCCAACAAGGAATGCGACGTCAAGCAGGTAACAACGGCTTTGGTATTCCACTGTCTTTTAACAGCGTGGGACAAATTGATGTAGTAAAAGGAGCTCCCTCTGTCATTTTAGGGACAAGTCAACGAAACGGTGGTTTTGTTAACCTAAACAACAAAGTCGCTTCTTTATCAGGGACGGATATCAAATTTCAGGCCAATGCAGGCAGTTGGCAACACTATCGCGCTAAGTTAGATATAAATACCGCCATTGAAGAAGGCAAAAGTGGGATTCGCGTGAGTGCCGAGTATATCGATAACGATAGCTACTTCGACTATAGCGGATTTCAGAGTGAAGATTTATTCGTGACATTACGCCTGCTCCCCGATGACAAATCGAGCTGGGATATCAGTTTCGAATATTATGACGTGGATTTCACTGATAATGCAGGAATTAACCGGCCTACTCAGAACTTAATCGACAATGGCCTGTATATTACCGGTCAAGGGGTGCAACCAAACGGCTCACTAATTCCCGGTGCATTTGCGGTTGTATCGCCAACCGGCGAAGTGGAGATTCCCCGCAGCACTGTACTAACCGATCCAGATAATATCAATACGGCACAAACCTATGTTTTTCATAGCACTTACCAGCGAGAGTTAAATTCAATTCATAGCTTAACTAACCGTAGTTATTTTCAATATTTAGAGCGCGAAGAAATCGCACAAAACAGTTTTGTCGAAATTATCGATGGTGCCAAAACAGCTCAAAACCGACTTGAAATAAATTCAATTTGGCAGGCTGAACAACAAACAACTTGGGGCATTGATATTCGTTACAACGATGTTTTGGGATACAGTCAATTTACCACTGAAGCTGACTTGCCGATTGATTTGTTGGGCACGATTGAACAGCGTCGAATTCCGCTGACAGATGCGCAAAAATCTCGATTAGTTGAGTTACGACCAGGGGTATTTGTGTCTCCCGGCGCCAACTACGATGTAGATGGAGATGGCGTAAATGACTTTTCATTATCTGACACCACAGACTCCACAACTTGGCAAACAGGGTTGTTTGCTGAACAGGAAAGTGACTGGAACGACCGCTTTAGCACTACCCTTGGTATTCGCGCCGATCATTACAATGTTGAGGCCAGAGATGCTTTGCCGCCACAAGAACAAATTGCAGCTCAAGATACATTCTCTAAATGGTTATACTCAGGATCAGCTTCTGCGCGTTTCAAATTAACCGATTCTGTGGTGACCTATGCGACATACAGTTATAACGAAGCAACCTCAAACAGCATGGGCGGCGGCACAGTATTAGGTGCAGATAACAAAATCAGTCCACTGAACTTTACAACCGAAAACACGTTGTACGAATTGGGTATGAAATACTCTCCTGCCGACACTCCTTGGTATGCAGATGCGTCAATCTTCGAACAAACTCGCAGTTTACGCAATCGCGACGGCAGCAACACAGGCATTATCGCTGACGGCTTCGAAGCCCAAGTATTTTATCAAGGACGTGCGTTATGGGCCAACCTAGGATATAGCTATTTAGATGCTCGATATGATAATTCTGCCAGTGCACAAGATTCTCAGCAAGTGGCTGATGCATTTGACAACTCTCGTCCTGACATCATTCAAGGCACGGGTATAGGTGCACCTAACTTTGCCGGTTTTGCAGCTTCAAACCAACGAGTACAAGGTATTCCACAGCAGACAATTTCGGCCAGTGCAGGCTATCAGATATTGGATAATTGGGATGTCTCAGGTTCGGCGATTTACACTAAAAGTTACCCTCTGGATTACCTTGCTAGCGTACTTATACGGGATCAAATAACCATTAACATTAACACTAATATTGCTCTTTCTGAGCAATCGAATTTGCGCTTCGAAGTGCGTAATTTAACCAACGAAAAGAATTGGCGTCCGGTATTTGAGGGCGGCTATTTTGGATCAACTCTAGTTTTCCCTGAACTTCCGAGAAATGTTCAGTTAACCTACACATACAATTTTAAGGCTTAAACCCAACATGAACAGTAAACGTTTAATATTGGTCATAGTAATTGCAGCATTAATCGCCAGCTTTTTTATCTTTGATCTTAACCAATACCTAACCCTAGAAAGCTTAAAGAGCAATCAACAATCATTGGCTGGATACATTGAAGCTAACTGGTTAGTGGCATTTTTTGGCTACTTAATTATATACGCTGTAGCAACGGCCTTGAGTGTACCAGGCGCAGCCATTCTGACGCTAGGTGCAGGCGCATTATTTGGGTTTGGTTGGGGTTTGTTACTTGCCTCATTCGCGTCAAGTATTGGCGCAACCTTAGCATTTTTAGCATCTCGCTTTTTATTGCGTGATTGGGTTAAAAGTACCTTTTCGAAAAAGCTTGAGTCAATCGACAAAGGGATCGAAAAAGACGGTGCGTTTTACCTACTTAGTTTGCGCTTAGTTCCCATATTTCCTTTCTTTATCATTAATTTAGTAATGGGTGTTACCAGTATCAAAACCTGGACTTATTATTGGGTTAGCCAAATAGGCATGTTGATTGGAACCGCGGTCTACGTTAACGCAGGTACCCAGTTAGTCGAAATTAATCAATTGTCTGACATCATTTCTGGTGATTTGATTTTATCCTTCGTGCTATTGGGTATCTTCCCTATTCTCGCTAAATTCATGCTCAGTGCATTGCAACAACGTCGTGTCTATAAGGGCTGGAAAAAACCCAAAAAATTCGATCGCAACCTAGTTGTTATTGGAGCAGGTTCAGCCGGTTTGGTTACCGCTTATATTGCTGCAGCAATCAAAGCAAAAGTAACCTTAGTTGAGCGTCATAAAATGGGTGGTGACTGTCTGAATACCGGTTGTGTGCCATCTAAAAGTTTATTACATGCTAGTAAATTAGCCCACATTCACCACACCTCGCAAAATGCAGGCGTAACCTATGATGCGCCAAAAGTAGATTTTAAAGCGGTGATGAACAAAGTACATAGCGTGATTAAATCTATTGAGCCTCATGATTCTGTTGAACGCTACGAATCCTTGGGCGTGAATGTGGCCATTGGTAATGCCACCATTGTTTCTCCGTGGCAGGTTGATATTCAAACCGAAGATGGCGTGCAATCCCTGACCACCCGCAATATTGTTATTGCTACCGGAGCTCGTGCATTTGTGCCTGATATCCCAGGTTTAAAAGATATTGACTACTTAACTGCAGATAATCTTTGGGAGATTCAAGAACAGCCTAAACGCATGATAGTGCTTGGTGGAGGTCCAATTGGTTGTGAATTATCACAAGCGTTTGGTCGCTTAGGCACCCATGTGACACAAATAGAACGTGGCGAGCAGGTATTAAGTAAAGAAGATCCAGATGCAGCCAAGCATTTACAAATTCAGCTTGAAAAAGACGGTATCGATTTACGCCTCAACACGAGCGCAATGGCGGTGGAAACCACCAGCGAAGGCAATGTGTTAGTTGTTGAGTACGAAGGTAAAGAAGAACGTATTCCGTTTGATAAAATTTTAGTCGCTGTTGGTCGCCAAGCGAACTTAACCGGTTTTGGTTTAGAGAAACTTGGTATCGAAACAGACCGTACTATAATCACCAATGACTTTTTACAAACCAAGTACCCTAATATTCTGGCCGCTGGTGATGTTGCAGGTCCTTATCAATTCACTCACACTGCGAGCCATCAAGCTTGGTATGCAGCAGTGAATGCGTTGTTCAGACCTTTTAAAATCTTTAAAGTGGATTACAGCGTTATCCCTTGGGCGACCTTCGCTGAGCCAGAAATTGCCACAGTAGGTCTAAATGAAGTAGCCGCTAAGCAAAAAGGTATTCAAGTAGAAGTGACTCGGTATGACATTGGTGGGCTAGATCGGGCACTGGCTGATGATCACGCCCGCGGTTTTGTTAAAGTGTTAACCAAACCTGGGAAAGACAAAATACTCGGTGCAACCATAGTAGGGGCAAATGCAGGCGAACTATTAGCCGAATTCGTTTTAGCCATGAAACATGGTTTAGGATTGAATAAACTATTAGGTACGATCCATATTTACCCAACGATGGCTGAAGCCAATAAAAACGTGGCCGGCAACTGGAAGAAAAATAACGCACCGCAAAAACTATTGGCATTTGTTGAGCGTTTTCACGCTTGGCGACGTAAATAAATGGGTATCCGGCGTTTTTGAATTGTTGCAAAGCAAATATCTAACTTGCTAGTTAGCATGCCTGCGCCCTACCAATGTTTTAAGGTAATAATAACGTTGCGATTAACCTAGTGGTTAATCGCTGCGAATTTGTTCTTTTTGACGCATTTTTATGAATGATAGTTTAACGGAAAATAATATGTTCACGTCTTTAAGTAAAATTAAAAGCATCGTTATCAACAGTGTTATGGCAAGTGTATTATTTGCTGTTTTAGTGTGTGCAAAATCCTACGCTGCTGACTTCGATCATGGTTTTGACAACTACAACCAATTATTAGCGCACGTTGTGCAAGTCTCCGATGACAAAAAGCAAACCCGAGTAAAATACCAACAATTGGTTCTCAAAAAAGATGCGTTAGAACGAGCTTTAAGTGCGTTTTCAAGTGTAACTAAGAGCCAATATGATGGTTGGAATGAGCAACAACAACTGAGTTTTTTAATCAACGCTTACAACGGTTACACTTTAAAGTTAATTGTTGATAACTGGGAGCAATTTAAACAAGGCGACGCTCAATCCATTCGTGACTTAGGTTCATTTTTTAGCTCCCCCTGGAGTAAGAAATTTTTTAATCTGTTGGATAAAAAGCACAATTTAGACGACATTGAGCATGAAATGATTCGTCAGTGGTTTAAAGAGCCCCGTATTCATGCGGCATTAGTTTGTGCTGCAGTATCATGCCCTCCCCTTCGCAATGAAGCTTTTACAGCAGATAACCTCAACGCTCAACTTGATAGTCAAATGCACTTATTTTTAGCGGATAATAGTCGTAACGAAATCATCGTAAAAGGACAACAAGGTGAAGCATCGCTTTCTTCAATTTTCCAATGGTACCGTGAAGATTTTGAAAAAGGACAGCAAGGATTTAGCTCATTATACGACGTGCTTAATATGTATAGTGACGCATTAGTGGACAGTGATAGCAACGCACAAATCCAGCGTGATATCATTAAAAAAGGAAACTATCCCATCACATTTAAAGATTATGACTGGCGATTGAATGATGTGGCGAACTTTTAACGTGGCAGTAACAACGTCTATGATGAGCAGAGCTACCCTGCCAATAACAATGCTATTGCTTGTGTTGAGTAGCGTAATGCCGTTTGCCCATGGGCAAGAAACTCAGCGTGCAACCGCGACCATAGTGACCACTAGCCCAGAATGGCAAAAAACCTTAACTGAAGCTAAAGGCCAGACCGTGTATTTTTACGCATGGGGTGGCTCAAAGCCAATCAATGACTATCTGCGCTGGGCAGCGCGGGAAATTGCCAGTCGTTACAAGATCCGTCTGCGCCACGTTAAAGTTGCGGATATTAGCGAAGCCGTGAGCCGTTTAAAAGCCGAGTCAGGCAACCAAAGTGCCATCGACTTGCTTTGGATAAACGGCGAAAATTTCAGCTACTTAAAACAACAACAGTTGTTACTCGGTAATTTGTGGTCAACCATTCCCAATAGTGCAATGCTGGCCACCGAACAACTTTCGTTACAGAGTGATTTTGGTGTAGCCATAGAAGAATTTGAAGTACCTTGGGGCGTAGGCCAGTACAACATTATTGCCAATCAGAATATCTTTGCACTTAACAGTGCTGACAAACAGAACTTAAACTTCACACCGGCAAGTATTCTGCAAGCTGCTAAACAACACCCTGGCCGACTTAGTTATCCAAGACCGCCAGAGTTCCATGGCACAACATTTTTGAAGCAACTTATAGTGGCTCTTAGCAACAACGATAAACGATTGTTTGAATTCGCAACCCCAGAAGCCCAAACAAAACTACTCCCCTTGCTGTGGGAATATTTAGACCAATTGCATCCATTAATCTGGCAACAAGGTCGTGCCTTTCCGAGTTCAAACACCGAGCAACTTTCGCTGTTTCAACAAAACAAATTGGATATGGCCGTCAGTTTCAATCCAAATCAATTAAACAAAGAGCAGCAGGAAAAGCGCATATCGGTCTCGGCACAACGTTTATATTTCACTCAAGGCGCTATTACTAACAGCCACAATTTGGCTATTCCAAAGGGCGCACAAAGCCCATCAGGGGCAAAGGTTGTGATCAACTTCTTATTAAGTGAAGAAGCACAGAATCAAAAATTACATGGCAGTTGGGGTGATCCTGCGGTGATTAGGCCGTTATTAGATCCCGCATCAACGCTCCCCTCGCAACAAGAACTGCATAGCTCATGGCAACAAGTTATTGAAGATCAATGGCAACAAAAATACGGCGCTTAACGCTTAGTACCGGCTGGTTGATTGTTACATTAGTGGCAGGACTTCCCCTATTTGGAATCATCGTCGGTATATGGCCTTCAGTCGCTATATCTTGGAGTGATATAGCGCGTTTTTTTGCATACAACGGCTTAGCATCTACGGTGTTAAGCACACTGGCGTTATCGTTACTTGCTCCTTTATTGGCGCTTTACATTGCGTTTATGGTGTACAGTCAATATCGTTTTAACCCTCGTTGGCAAGCGCTAGAAAAGCGACTCGCCCCGCTATTATCGTTACCTCATTTAGCCGTTGCCTTGGGTTTAGTTTATTTATTTAGTTCTGGTGGTATGCTGTGGTCATCCCTTTGGGGAGTATTTGGCTATTCCCCACCACAATGGCTAGGTTTACCACACAAAAGCTTAGTCACAATGTTGCTCGCAATCAGTATTAAAGAAGTTCCATTCTTTTTATTAATATTCAGTGCCTTAGGTCGTCAGTTAGCGATTAAAAATTGGTTGTTACAAGGCAGAGCACTAGGACACAGCGAAAGTGCTAGTTGGTGGCTGTTGGTATTTCCTATCATCTTAAAACAATCACGTTTAGCGTTGCTCGCCGCTATGGCCTATTCCTTGTCCGTGTTAGATATAAGTTTATTGGTAGGCCCTAATATTCCGGAACTTTATGCTGTCGTGCTATATAACTGGCAGACCGGTTTTACTGCTGAACAACAAACCTTGGCTTTTGTTGGTAATCTTGTACTTTTAGTTTTGTTAGCCCTTTTAATTGTCGGCATTTATCTGCATGAATGGTGGGCAGTCAAACGTTTACGCAATCGCGCAGTAAAAGGAACTAATTTAAAAATCGTTCGAATTAGCCGTCTATTTACCCATTGGTTAGGTTTTTTTAGCCTGTTAACCCTTGCTATTTTAGTGACTTTTTTGGTCTGGTCGTTAGGCTGGAACAATCAAGGAACAATTAACACCTTAAGCAGCGTAAATTGGTCTTTCAGATTATGGCAAGACGAATGGTTTTTTATGCAAGGGCCGTTATTGAACAGCCTCTACATTGCTTTATTAAGTGGTGTCATAGGTGTGTTCATGGCAATTTTAGCCTTAGAGCTACAACGTCAAAGCACAGTTTATTTACCCGATTATATTTGGTTAATGGCGATTCTTTTACCGCAACTGAGCATGGTATATGGTTGGCAAATATCACATACAGCTTTGAATGGCGGTTATCATAGCGGTTGGATAATCCTGTCACACCTGCCCTTCACCTTTGCTTATAGCTACCTTGTGTTGCGCGGCCCGTTTCAGAGTCTGGATCGCCATTTTGAATTAGTCGCCGCCAGCTTTGGATACAATTACTGGCAACAATTTTGGAAAATTCGCATGATGTTGCTGCGACCCGCAATGTTAAGTGCTCTAGCGATCGCTTTTTCCGTCAGTGTTGCCCAATATATTCCAACTTTAATGATCGGAGCCGGCCGCGTGACCACAATCACTACTGAAGCGGTTGCGATAGCCTCTGGTAACGAACAAAATATCACTGCGATCTATATGTTAGTTCAAGCTTCATTGCCTTTTATTGCCTTTTTTACCGCCAGTATAATGGCACAACGTGTCCGGGGAAGTTTCGATGTTACACATTAGCCACTGTAAAATTTTTATGGAAAACGGATGCATCGAACTTCCAGAAATACGCCTTAAAAACGGCGAGTTGTTGGTATTGACTGGCCCAAGTGGTATGGGAAAATCTACTTTTTTGCACTGGCTGTTAGGAGACACACCAGAGCATGCTAAAGTCAGTGGTGATATAACCTTGAACGATGTGCAGCTTAACGCTGTCAAGATAGAACAGCGCCGTATAGGTTTGTTGATGCAAGATGTACATCTATTCCCTCACTTAACCGTGCTAGATAACATTTGTTTTGCACTACCTAAGCATCTAACAAACCAACCCCCTAATAAATTAAATAAGCATCAACGTCGTGATCTAGCTTTAGCCATGCTAAATAAGATTGATATGGGTTACGTCGCCAAGCATTACGTTGAACAACTAAGTGGTGGCGAACGCTCAAGAGTGGGGTTAGTAAGAGCACTGGCAAATGAGCCGAAAGCACTGCTAATGGACGAACCTTTTGCAGCACTGGATCCGAAAACCAGCGCCCAAGTGAGTCAATGGGCATTTGCGCAACTTCAAACTCGAGGAGTGCCAACTATTATGGTCAGTCACGACCTAGATAATATTCCTGCACAAGCCCAACACTTAGACTTAGCTGATTTTTATCGCAGTCTATAATAATAAATTCACTTTTAAAAAAATGATAAGCCATTCATAAGTGAAAACCACTAATAACAAGGTAAACCATGATTGACCCTCTATTAAATCGGCTTTTGAAAAAACCTCTTTGTTGCCTAGCGAAACGGCTAATTAAATGGGGTATTACTGCAGACTCAATAACCTTTGTGGGTTTTATAGTTGGAATGTTAGCGATACCGGCGATTATGTTCGAGCACTATTATGTGGCATTAAGTTTAATTTTGTTAAACCGATTAGGAGATGGATTGGACGGCGCTATCGCCAGAGAAACGGCCCCTTCTGACGCCGGTGGTTTTTTAGATATTACCCTAGATTTTATTTTTTATTCTGCCATTGTTTTTGCATTTGTATGTGTCAATCCACTGGAAAATGCAATTGCTGGCAGTTT
This sequence comes from Aliiglaciecola sp. NS0011-25, assembly GCF_040370605.1. Taxonomy (NCBI): domain Bacteria; kingdom Pseudomonadati; phylum Pseudomonadota; class Gammaproteobacteria; order Alteromonadales; family Alteromonadaceae; genus Aliiglaciecola; species Aliiglaciecola sp. NS0011-25. The sequence goes on along the minus strand of NZ_BAABWR010000018.1, from coordinate 19,116 downwards.
TCTAATGTTGTCTTTTATGGCCACTGGGGGGAGCTTTTTAGCCTTTGCCATTATGGCCAGCAAACATGGTATAGACAGTCCTAACTATCCACAAAAAAGCTTACATTATATGGGTGGCCTAGCAGAGGGTTTTGAAACGATTTTAGTCTTGTGTCTATTTTGTTTGTTGCCCACTCATTTTGTACTGATCGCCAGTGTGTTTGCGGTCATTTGCTGGTTAACGGCAATTATTCGCATCTGGGTAGGTTATAACACTTTGCTAGCAACCAAAGATTAATCACTATGGTTGCTAGGTTTATCCCGAAAAGGCATTAACAGCACAGTTCCAATACCTGTATTGCTAGACTCATTGGGGTAGTCTTTTAATCCCAATTTTAGCCCATCGTCTCCTGCTTCGGCTTGTTTAGTGTAACTATTAAAAAGACGGTCCCAGATAGACAAACAGAAGCCATAGTTGCTATCAGTCTCTTTCACTACCTGGCTATGATGAATACGATGCATGGCTTGGGTAACCACCAATTTACGCAAAGGCCATTCTAACCAACTGGGCAATTTAATATTGCTGTGATTAAAAATCGCACTTCCATTGAGCAATATCTCAAAGATTAAAATCGCCTCAACCGGCACGCCTAAGATTAAAATCCCCAGAGCCTTAACCAATAAACTTAGGGCTATTTCAATCGGGTGAAAACGCAATCCAGTAGAAGCATCTAAATGGGGATCGGCATGGTGAACTTTGTGTAAACGCCATAAAATAGGCACACGATGGAATAAACGGTGCTGCCAGTAAATCAAACAATCTAGTATAATCACGGCCAGCGAAATCACCAACCAATCGGGCATACTTAGAATATTAAGTAAACCAAATTGCATGTTATCAGCGAAAATAGCGACAAATGCCAGCCCGGCAGGAACGAATAGCCGCCCCACAAGTGCACCACAGAACACCAAAAAAAAGTTGCTGAGCCATCTTTTCGATCGCGCTACAGGAGATACCCGATTGGGCAATATCGCCTCCCACAACATCATGATCACTAAGACCGTTAAAAAGCTACCCATTCGCAGCCATGCTTCATTTTGCATATTGATTCAATACCATTGTTAAACAGATTTCAAAACTAAGTCTAAAACAATTACTGACCGTACCTATTTGTTCATATATCATAAGGCTATAAAACATGGATATTACAATAAGATCGGAGTACTCACTATGAAGACCTTGGTTAGCCTCATTAGCTTTCTCGCTATTTTACTTGTTGCACTACCTGGCCCGTTATACAAATATGGAATTTTAGAGCTCGGTCCAGCTTTTACAGCATTGCGCTACGGAGTTTTCGCCGGTGTTGGGGCAATTATTCTGATTTTAATTCAAGTGATTTTTTTACGTAAAAACATCAGTTGGGCAAGTGTAACAGTATCTGCTGTTTTGGCATTAGTTGCCGTTGGTTTACCCCTTAGCATTATGAATAAAGCTAAATCTGTACCTCCGATTCATGATATTTCAACTGATCTTAGCAATCCTCCTCAATTTATCGCCATAGCAGACTTACGTGCAGATGCGCCTAATCCAGTTGAGTACGCCGGTGAAGAAACGGCTAAACAACAACGAGAAGCCTACCCGCAATTAACCCCTCAAACATTCTCTCAGCCTAGTTTGCAAGTCTTCAGTGCTACAGAAGCTGCCATTAAAGATTTAGGTTGGGAATTGGTTAATGCTGACAAAACATTAGGTATTATTGAAGCAACAGATACTACAGCCTGGTTTGGCTTCAAAGATGATGTGGTTGTTCGCATTGCTAGTAAAGGACCAGACACCATTGTTGATATCCGCAGCAAATCCCGTGTTGGTAGAAGTGATCTCGGCAAAAATGCTGAGCGAATTGAACAACTCATCGCTACAATCAAGAGTCATCTATAAAACAAATTAAGCCCTCAATATTTCATTTAGATAAAATATTGAGGCTTTTTGTGACGACCAAGATTCCACTAAAACCAAAGAAAAATATATTCTTTCTTATATGCTGTACAATTCTATGTATATAAGGTTTGAAACCTTGCGCTGTGGTTACCTATTTTGGATTTAATTAGATAAACATGAGACGATTTTTAAAGTCAATACAATCGAGGTTAGTGTTACTCATTTTTTTGGTTGCTCTTCCGGGGATATTGGCTCTTGTTTATATGTCAATCCTTGAGCGCGAGCATGCAATTCATGAGGCCCAAGAGGAAGCACTAAAAACGATAGATATCACCACAAATTTTCAATCTTTGTTGATTAAAAGAACTGAGAAATTTTTAAAGCACCTAGCGACATTTAGCGCGGTGTTAACGCCAGATTCAGCTGAATGTAGCGCGTTGTTAGCCGATATAGTAAAAATTAAAGATACCTACATAAACATTGGTGTACCAAACGCTAGTGGGGAGTTGGTATGTAACGCTAAACCACTCAAGCAACCGATAAATGTCGCTGACCGTGCTTATATCCAACAAGCGATGGCAAATAAACAATTTTCGATTGGTGAATATCAAGTAGATAGAGCAGCGAAAGTAGCCAGTATTAACTTTGCGTATCCCGTCTTAAATCCGCAAAATAATGATGTCATTGGAGCTGCGGTAGCCGTGCTCTCGCTTGATTGGTGGAGTAAACAACTTTCCGATTCTCGTTTACCGCCAAATTCAGTAGCGTACATAACGGATCATGAACAAAAAATACTGGCCGCCTTTCCTGCTGATGCTAACTTACTGGGTTCGGACATTTCAATTATTCAAGGTAATCTTCAAAAATACGATTCTACTTTTAAGGTCGATAACCAACAGCGAATTTTTGTTGAAAAGCCACTATTCAATGATAGTGAAGTTATTAATATTCTCGTCGGTATTCCTTTCGGAGAAGAGCTTAACGCGATCAATTCACGTTTAATCATCACTGGTATTGTGCTACTTCTGATTGTATTTTTAATGATTATCATCGCCAGTTGGGGTATTCAAAAGACTTTAGTTATCCCTTTAAGAAACCTGTTGCAATCAACAAAAGATTTAGAGTTGGGTAAAGATATCGCAGATATACCTGAGCAAGGTTCATCTGAGCTTATAGAATTGCAACACCGCTTTATGCTGATGGCCAAAACTCGCTTAAACGCTGAAAGACAACTGCAAGAAAGTCAACAATCCCTATTAAAAAGTGAAAAAGAGTTTTCTGAACACATAAAGAATACCTCACTTGGCTGCATTTCTTGGGATAAAAACCTTATTTGTACTAAGTGGAACAAATTTGCAGAAAATATATTTGGTTATACTGCGAATGAGGCAATAGGTAGACATGCCTCAGATCTTATTTTGCTACCCGAATTAGAAGAAGAACTCATCAATGTTTATCAGTTACTGCTAGATCAAAAAGGAGGCAGATGTAATACCAATGAGAACTTCACTAAAAACCGCAACGTTATAATTTGTGAATGGCACAGTACACCAATCTTAAATGAATTCGGTACTGTTATTGGCGTAACTTCGCTGGTCCAAGATGTGACCAAAAATAAGCAGATTGAAGAACAGCTCAAGTTAGCTGCCAGTGTTTTCTCCCATGCCCGCGAAGGCATCATCATCACCGATATTAAGGGAGATATAATCGACGTCAATCAAACCTTCGTCAATATAACAGGGTATTCACGAGAAGAAGTTTTAGGTAAAAATCCAAGCATTCTAAAATCAGATAAACAATCTACAGATTTCTATCAAAAGCTGTGGAAAGCAATTTCAGAATACGGTTTTTGGTGCGGAGAAATCTGGAATAAACGTAAGAATAATGATGTTTATGCCCAACTGCTAACCATTAGCGCCGTAAATGATGCCAATGGTAATGTAAAAAATTATGTGGCTATATTTACCGATATTTCCGAGTTTAAAGAGCAGCAAAATAAACTTGAGCACATGGCCCATTACGATGTTTTAACTAACCTCCCCAATCGCACACTATTGGCAGACCGGTTAAGGCAGGCAATTTCCCAAAGCAAACGCAATCAGAGATTATTGGCTGTCGTATTTTTGGATTTAGATGGGTTTAAAGAAGTAAACGATACCCATGGGCACAGTTTAGGTGATGACTTGTTAGTGGTTATTGCATCTCGACTAAAAGAGGCCATGCGAGATTGCGACACATTATCACGCTTCGGTGGTGATGAATTTGTTGCCGTATTAGCAGATTTGGAGCAATTACAAGATTTCCAACCGATCATAAACCGGATGTTAAAAGCCGCTTGCGTACCAGTAACTTTAGGCAATATCACCCTAAAAGTCTCAGCAAGTATAGGTGTTACTTTGTACCCTGCCGACCAGACCGACGCCGACCAACTTATTCGTCATGCTGACCAAGCAATGTATTTGGCCAAGCAAAAAGGCAAAAACTGCTACCACCTATTTGATATCAAATCTGAAGATGCTATCAAGGTGCGTCATGAAAGGTTACAAAATATTCGAACCGCGTTAGACAACCGCGAGTTTGTGCTGTTTTACCAGCCTAAAGTAAATATGAGAACCGGAGAAGTTATTGGCGCCGAAGCATTAATTCGTTGGCAGCATCCTGAGCTAGGACTACTGTCTCCGGCGGAGTTTTTACCTTTCATTGAGAACCATCAGCTGAGCATAGACGTTGGCGAATGGGTAATTGAGGAAGCGTTACAGCAAATAGGTAAATGGCAAAAAGATGATCTTGTGATCCCTGTTAGCGTCAACATTGGTGCACTGCAGATTCAGCAGAATAATTTTGCTGAGCGGCTAGGAAAGCTACTACTTGCCTATCCTGATATTGCACCCAACTTATTACAACTAGAAGTCTTAGAGACCAGTGCTTTAGAAGATCTGTTAGATGCGTCAGAGACAATGAAAAACTGTATAAATTTAGGGGTGAGTTTTGCGATTGATGACTTTGGAACCGGTTATTCTTCACTCACTTATTTAAGAAGATTACCTGCCAACTTAATCAAAATAGATCAAATCTTTGTGCGAGACATGTTAATCGATCCTGACGACAGAGCCATAGTCGCGGGTATAGTCGCCCTGGCTAAATCTTTCAATCGGAATGTTATTGCCGAAGGAGTAGAGACTGTTGCCCACGGCGTTACGTTACTTCAACTTGGTTGTGACCTAGCACAAGGTTATGGTATTGCCCGACCAATGCCAGCTCAGGATATAGTTGCATGGACGGCGCAATGGAATACTGAGCAAATATGGCAAACATGGGTTACTGACAATAAAAGCTAACAAAGACTTCAGTAGAGCTAAAATCGAAACTCGATTTTAGCTCTACTGGTAGATTTAGCTGGTTCTTAGGGTTTTCTAGCCAGAAAAATAGTATGCCTGCTTCCCTTACCTTGCCGCGCTCTCACTACACGGGTATCAACATCAAAACCAGCATCTTTTAAACGCACGCTGAACAGATAATCAGGACCTGCCGACCAAACCGCTAGCATCCCCTTAGGTCGTAATACCTGATAGATATCTTGAATTCCCTGTATTGAATAAATCCAATTATTATTGGCATGAGTAAGCCCTTCAGGACCATTATCAACATCCAGTAAAATAGCATCAAAGGTCGGTTTATTAGTTGATAACAGCGCTTTAACATCGCCCACTACCACTTTAGTGCGAGGATCATCGAGTGGACGCTTAGCACATTCTCCTAATGGCCCCTGATTCCAGACAACCACTTCAGGAACTAATTCAGCTACCGTAACTTGTGCTGACAAGGGTACAGCTTTTAGGGCTTCTGCGAGTGTGTACCCCATGCCTAACCCACCCACTAATACTTGAGCATCATCAACTGACTTTAAATAAGCACAGCCTAGCTTAGAAAGCTCTTTCTCTGAATTATAGACTCGACTATTCATCAGTTCGCCACGAATACCTGACAAACGTATTGAAAATTCATCACCTCGTTGCGATAGTTTCATTTCACCGCCACCATTAGGGATATTGGCAGTGCCTAACTGGGTCCATGGGATCATGAATTGCCCTTAAAAAAATATTCTGAAAACAAACCCACAGATTAACATAATTATACGGTTAACTAATTACAACAATGCTGCTTGTAAACAATTAATGCATTCCAGCTAATTCCCAGTTAAATTAATACATAATCAATTGATTAAGTATTTGTTATGGATTTGTCTAAAATAGTAGGCAAATTATTGAGAACTTTAATAAGAGAACTAAATGAATAAACCGCGAATTAAAAAAATTGCGCAAGCAAGTGTCATATTACCTTTGTCGATATCTTTTGTTTTAGCTTGTTCAAACAATAGTATGCAAGATGATTCTAGTAGTCCTGTCTCATCCGTTGCTAATGTTCCTGCAACCAAATTTGATTTATCTAATTGGAAAATTACCGTGCCGGTGGACATCGACAACAATGGCAAAATTGATGAAATCGACGTGGCTGAAATGCAAACCTATGTTCACCCTGATTTTTTCTATTTAGATGAAAATGGCGGCATGGTTTTCGCGACTCCGAATAAAGCAATCACCACTGCTTCATCAAGTAATACGCGTAGCGAACTACGCCAAACCTTCCGAGGTGTAAATAAAAAAATTAAGACTAAAGCTCCGGGAAATAACTTTGCTTTGGCAGCCCATCCTTTAGCCTCTAAATTTGCTGCTATTGGCAGTAAAGTAGATGCAACACTAAAAGTAGATCATGTAGCCCTGCGGGCCAAAAACCCCGACACACCTGCTGCATTTTCAGTGGTAGTGGGTCAAATTCATGCGGTGAAAGATGACAAGGTAATCGCTAAAAATCAAGGTTTTGGCTGGGGTAATGAACCGATAAAAATCTATTTTAAAAAGTGGCCAAATCATCAAAAAGGCTCTGTTTTTTGGAATTATGAGCGCAACTTGGCAAAAACTGATCCGAATCGCACCGATATTGCCTATCCAGTATGGGGAAATACTTGGGAAAACCCAAATGAACCTGGAAATACTGGCATCGCATTAGGAGAAGAATTTAGCTATAGCATCAATGTGTACGAAAATACCATGTACCTAACCTTTAGCGCAGAAGGCAAAGACGATGTTAAATACGAGATAAACCTCGCTAATAATATTGACGCTTACGGAAAGATTGACCCGAAAGATAATCCACTAGGTTATGCTGGTGACTCTCATTACTTTAAAGCCGGAGCGTATAACCAATGCAGCACAAAAGACCAAGCAGGCACTCTTTGGTATGCAGGATGTTTAGGAACTGGGGATTGGCAAACGGACAAAATGAATGGTGACTATACCCAAGTGACTTTTAGTAAGCTGACATTAAGTTCACCGGAAGCCCGTTAAACGAGAGTGAGTCCAATAGTTACCTCCGCGGTGCACAAGGTGCAGTGGGGCAAGCGCATGTTTCAGTAACCGGAAACATGCGCTAAAACCTAACGAAAATACGGTTAATTAAGAAAGTCTTCTAAAAACCACGCTGACAATTCATGTCGACCTTGTAAGTTGCTTTTCGAATATAAGCTAGAGGCTTGTTGCCTAACAGTGGCCTCTTTCGTGTCCCTAACGGAGGCAATTTCTTTTAAGCTTAAACCTTTTAAAATAAGTATCGCTACCTGCTGCTCTCCAACTGTCAAACCCCAGTCATTAAACTGCGCCTGAATAACCTGAGCATAATGTTTACGTTCGCTAGCGATTTCTCCGCTGAGCGTCTGAATTTGTATATTGGCATCTTTAAGTTTTGTCGCTAAGCGGTTTAATGATCTAGAACGTAACCGCAAATCATGGATGAGAAGTAAAGCTGCAATGGCCGAAACAATAACAATTATGCTTTCCCCTAACACATGCCAAATAGGCACATTTAATTGTATATCAACAAAGACATCCATCGCATTGAGTATCATGATGGTAATTAGCACTAAAATGATAATTCGATCTTTCATTTACTCTCCAACTCTCTAAATTTAATACCAATTCCGGTTATATCGAACATATGTTCGATGCCAAGTCCTACATGTGTTTATTGTTCCATAACCGATTAACATCAATAATTTGCGCACTGACCTAACCAGTAAGCAGCGCAAAATAATGTTTTATCTATCAGCAATCCCAAAACCACTTTTCATATTATTTTTTATTTGGCCTTCATCTATTTTTGCCGCGCAGTTGACACTCAATGATGTATTAAATGCTGCGTTAGAGATTCACCAACAGGATAACAAACAAAATCTGTTAAAGGGTAAAATTGAACAACCTTCTGATTCTTGGTTTGCTAGTCCTCCTACGGTTGGACTTTTATATATGCACAACCAGCAAAGCCTAGGTTCTAAAGAAACAGAAATCAGTTTAAACTTAGCAATTAAATCACGTTTACAGACTGACATTGACCAGCAATTAAAAAGTACTGCTCCCTTAATTCAGCGCCATGCGTTGCAACAACAAGCGCTATTCTTATCTGGGCTGATCCGCTTCACAATTTGGGAATATAAACTCGAATATGTTTACCGTGAACAAGCGCAGCAAAAACTCAAAGTGCTAAATAGGTTACTAAGCCATTACGAACAACTCGAACAAGCTGGTAACACCCCTTCATACCTAACCTTACTCGTAAAACAAGAACGTATTCAGGTTCAACTCGCTTTGTTAACACATCAAAATAGAACCCAAACCTTATTGGCACAATACACTGAGCTTACTGGTTTACATGCACTACCCGATAATACCAATGAAACCGTCTACAATAAAAATCTAGATGTGCTTAACATGCATCCTGACGTGCAGGCATTAGATGCAATTTGGCAGTTAAATATTGCCCTACTTAATGGGGCTTCAAATCATGCTAAACCTTGGAACCTTTCAATTTTTGCTAAGCAGAACGAAACCGCAGGGATCACTGACAAGCAAATAGGCCTAGGCGTTGAAATCCCTTTGTCGGTAGGCAACAACTATACAGCTACTCAGTATAACGAATTTATAGCCGCTCAATCTCAATACGCGATGGAAAAGAAACAGACGCAGCAACTAATTCGGCAATCCATCAGCGATGCAGCCGCCCAGCTGGAAATTAGTAAAGCACGGCAAACACTGCTTAATCAATCTTTGCAGATAACCCAGAAACTACAGCCAACCTTAGATAAATTGCTGACATCCAATATAACCGATCAAGAGTGGATCTTAAGAAGGACGCTAGAGATTGTCGAAATTCAAGGGCAATACGCCATAAATCAAATTAATTTGGCCAAAAATATAGCCACCCTTAATCAAGCAGCAGGAAAATCTTTATGAAAGGTTTCGTAAAATCTATCTTTATTGCCACCAGTTTACTGGTTATCACTTCCACTTCGGCAGAACAGTTTAGTCTTGATGTAAAAGATCTCAACAATTTAGCGCTGCAGACAAAACGGGTAGAACAAATAAATGAATATGCAGGTCGCCCTACTCTGGGTGAAGTGTCAGAATTGCCGGGGCAAGCTTACACTGTCCGTTCACCTTTAACGGCTCAGCAAGTACGATTTCTGCACCCTGTAGGCACTAAGCTCAATATTGGAGTGGATTTTGTTGAACTAAGTGGTCCGGAAGTACATCACTATTATAGCCAGTATCAGGTAAAAAAATCGTTGTTTGAACTTACTCAGCAACAGTATGAAAAAAATAGAAAATTATTTGCTCAGTCTGCTATCTCTCAACAGGCCTGGCTTGACATCACTCACGCCTATTTCGCAGCTAAGCTAGAGTATGATGAAGTGCAGCACTTTTTTGAGTTAGTTGCCCGCTTTAATGACGAAACAGAAACGTTAACCTTAAAAACACCAATCAAGGGCGTAGTGCAATACACTAGATTTGAATCGCTGACAGAAGGCAGCGTAATTGCTAAGGTCACTCCTTTAGAAAGCATCAGGTTGAGTTTTAATATTACTAACAAGGAAGCAAAAAACCTGGCTTACTTATCCGCATCAAACTCTCAGTGTAAGTTAAACATAAGTAGTATCGAACTTGTTACCGCGGGACTTTCTAGCAAGGTTTGGAGCGACCCCTTGAACACTGAATGTCCTTACAATTTAGGGCAGAACTTGTCAGTCACGCCATTTTTTAAGCAGCACGCTTATTTAGTTCCCAAACAATCGGTTTTTTCGATGAACGGAGCCCAGTTTGTATTTGTGAAATCAGGTAATCAATTAACCGCAGTTAAAGTCACGCTCGTTAGCAGTGCTGCTGAAAATTATACAGTCACTAGTCAAGAATCACTTATTAACAGTCATCTACTCATCAGCTCCGTGAGCGCTGCTCAAGGTATACTGCTCGGGCTGGGGGAATGAATAATGTTATCTAATTTGATTCGATTATCCCTTAGCCAGCGGATTTTCATTCTACTAATGGCGGTAGGAGTCATGCTCACCGGCATTGTCTCGTGGATGAATATCCCTATAGACGCGTTCCCTGACATTTCGCCTACCCAAGTTAAAGTAATACTGAAAGCGCCAGGAATGACAGCTGAGGAAATAGAAGCGCAGGTGACTCTCCCCGTAGAGACAGAGTTATTGGGGATCCCTGACCAACAAGTATTGCGATCGACCACCAAGTACGCAATTACCGACATTACCCTTGATTTTGTTGAGGGCACTGATATTTACTGGGCTAGACAACAAGTGGCGGAACGCCTAAACAATATTTGGACTTCGCTGCCCGCAGATCTTGAAGGCGGTATTGCACCGATGAGTACACCTTTGAGTGAAATGTTTATGTTTTCACTGGAAAATCCGCAGCTAAGTTTACTTGAACGCAGACAAATACTGGAGTGGGAGATTCGGCCCTTACTTAGAACCATAGATGGTGTCGCCGACGTAAATATATTGGGTGGCTTTGCGAAAACTTATCAGATCACACCAGATCCGGTAAAGCTAGCAACTTTAGGCTTAACCTTAAACCAATTAGCTCAACAGATTCAAGCAAACAATTTGAACGGGAATATTGGTCGTTTAGATATAGGTAACGACGCGCTAATTATTCGTGGTGAAGGACGCATAGATACCTTAGATCAACTTCGAGACATGGGAATCAGTAACCGTCTTCAACAGTCTATTAGATTATCTGATGTGGCGGATGTTAGCGTGGGTCATTTAACCCGTTATGGTTCTGTTACCCGCAATGGTGAAGAAACCACTGAAGCCATCGTTATATCGCTGAAAAATGCCAATACGGCAAGAGTAATAGAAGGCGTTAGTGAAAAGTTAAAACAAATTGAAACGAGCCTACCTACTGGCTCACAAATAAACGTTTTTTATAATCGTAAGAACTTAATCGACACAGCAATAGGAACCATTCAAGAAGCATTATTGATTGCCGTGATATTGGTGATTATTGTGTTAACTTTGTTTTTAGGAAATATTCGAGCCGCACTAGTTGTATCCATGATCTTACCCCTTGCCGCGTTGAGCACATTTTGGCTGATGAATAGTGTCAATATGTCGGCCAATTTAATGAGCCTAGGCGGTCTGGTTATCGCAATCGGTATGCTTGTAGATGCTTCCGTAGTCGTCGTCGAAAATGTTGTTAATCAGCTAAGTAAAAAAAACCACTTACCCAAGTTACATCTGGTTTTTCGAGCCTGTAAAGATGTTGCCGTACCCGTGGTTTCCGGCACAATCATAGTGATAATAGTGTTTTCGCCTTTACTGACACTGACCGGTTTGGAAGGTAAATTGTTTAAGCCCGTGGCGATGACGATTGTATTTGCGATGTTTTGTGCACTGCTGTTATCACTAACCGTTATTCCAGCACTGGCCTCAATATTAATTAAACAACATGATTCCGCTGAGCCTAGTTTTGTAACCACACTCAAAGCCAATTATCGCACCACCTTATCTAAAACGTTAGCCCGCCCTGCTCCGCTAATTATCGGCATACTGTTAGCATTAATCGCTAGTGCCGTGCAGTTCGTATATTTAGGTAAAACCTTTATGCCTGTGCTCGATGAAGGCGACATAATTGTACAGCTTGAAAAAACGCCAAACATAACGTTAACGGCTTCCACGGAACTGGATATACAAATTCAAAATGCATTGCTTGAACAGGTGCCTGAAATAAGCCAAATCGTCGCCAGAGTCGGTGCCGACGAAATAGGTTTGGATCCAATGAGCTTGAATGAAACAGATGTTTTTATGGAATTAATCCCACCAGCACAATGGCGATTCAGTTCTAAATCAAAGTTAGTCGACGCCATTCGAGATGTGCTAAAACAGTTTCCCGGTATTAACTTTGGATTCACCCAACCTATTCAAATGCGAGTTTCAGAAATGCTTACTGGCAGCACAGGAGATGTAACCATTAAGGTGTTTGGACAGGATTTAACCGAGTTAGCTAAATTGGCCTCACGTATCTCCGAAATAACTAAGTCCACTGCGGGGAGTGTTGATGTCAATACTGCGGTCACCGAAGGAGGTGAGTTTTTAAATATTCGTCTCAAACCAGAAATTGCGCAGCGCTATGCCATGAGCATTACCGAATTGTCGAGTTATTTACGTTCACAATTCGAAACTGTTGCAATATCAGAAATAATTCAGGGCAAACGTAAAACCCCTGTCGTATTCGCTACTTCTGCTAGCTCTGCAATGCGTCCAGGCACATTACACGAGATCAAAAACAATCTAATTTTGTTACCAGATGCTAGCTTAGTACCTCTGCATGAAATCGCTGAAATAAGCTTTAAGCAAGGACCTATTTTAGTTGAACGAGAAAACAGTAATCGTTTTTCAGTGGTAACCACCAACGTGTCTGGGCGCGATATAGTGGGTTTTGTCGAAGAGTTAAAAAAGACCCTTGCCAACACACTGGAACTGCCGTCTGGTTACGTACTTAGTTTTGGTGGTGAGTTCGAAAACCAACAACGAGCCACCAATAACCTTATGATGGTTGTGCCCATTTCATTATTGCTGATTTTAATCATCCTGTTTACTACTTTTGGTTCGTTAGCAAAATCTGCACTTATTTTAGTAAATATCCCCTTTGCCGTGATGGGCGGAATTTTCGCTTTATTTATTAGTGGCCAATATTTGTCAGTTCCCGCATCGGTGGGCTTTATCGCTTTATTGGGAATTGCCGTATTAAATGGGGTGGTAATGGTAAGCTACTTTGAACAAACAAAAATGGAGATTAGCGACACTCTCATCCGCATTATTGATGGAGCAACTCGACGTTTAAGACCAGTATTGATGACAGCGATGACTGCCATGTTTGGGCTAGCTCCACTAGTCTTCGCATCAGGTCCTGGCGCAGAAATTCAAAAACCACTAGCCATTGTTGTGATTGGAGGCTTATTTACCTCTACCCTAACCACTTTGTATTTATTACCTGTGTTGTATAATTGGATGGAGCGTCGAAATGCAAAAACAAAATAATATTCAATTGCTTATAGCGATTGTGCCACAACAATTAAAGGATAATTTAGTAGATACTTTAATTGGTTTAGAGGCCTTATCAGGTTTTAGCTTAAGCAAAATTCAAGGCTATAGTCGTGAGAATCATCAATACAATATTCAAGAACAAGTTGAAGGCTATAGGGATTTCTATCGATTTGAACTATTGCATAACCCAGCCCACTACCAAGAACTGTTAGCACATATTAAACAAGTTTGTGCTAACAGCCATATCCGCTTTTGGTGTGTTCCTGTTATTGATGGCGGGACTTTATAGAAAGCAGTAGAAAAAACACTTTTTCATATCAAGCATTGCCGGTGGTCAAAAACACGTTATGAATAATCGTTGGAATGTAGATTTAATTTTTTAATGTTGGCTAGAAAATTTAAGTAGCTGTTTAGCAGTTAATGGTTTACTAAAATAAAATCCTTGCACCAAATCACAACCTAAATCTTTCAAAATAGTAAGTTGTGGCTCCGTTTCTACACCTTCGGCAACCACAGTTAGCCCGAGGCTATTTGCCATGGCAATGGTCGCTTTAACTAAGTCACAATCTGACTTGTTTAATGTGATCCCATGAATAAAACTGCGGTCTATTTTAAGAACATTAAAAGGATACTGCCTTAAATAACTTAATGATGAATATCCCGTCCCGAAATCGTCTTGAGATAATTTAATTCCTAAAGCACTGATTTCAGCAATGGATTCATGAATGTAAGATTGACCATTCATTAACACCCCTTCGGTAATTTCAAGCTCTAAACATTCTGCACTAATTTGCGTAACCTCTAATGCCTTTTTAAGGCTCGAGAGTAACCCCTGCTCTCGAAATTGACGAGGTGACAAATTAATTGCCATTGTATAAAACTGTTGATCGCAAATTTGCCAATGTTTTAAAAAAGCTAGAGCTTGATTGATCACAAACTCACCGACAGGCACAATTAATCCAGTATGTTCGGCAATTGGAATAAACTCGTCGGGTGTGACCTCGCCCAATGACGGGTTATGCCAGCGCAGCAATGCTTCTGCACCCACAATTGCATTATTGTTTATCTCGAATTTAGGCTGATAATACACTTCAAACTCACCACGCTCGAGAGCAACATGCATCTGCTCTTCGATTGCAAAACGGCGTTGCATAACCTTATTCATTTCGCTGGTAAAAAATGAAAAAGTATTCCTTCCTAATGCTTTAGCTTGGTACATTGCCGTATCGGCGTTGCGCAATAAATCAGATGCGCTATTGCCGTTTTCTGGGTAAACGGCTATGCCAATACTTAACGTTAAAATTAATTCTCTTCCAGCTAACTGGAATGGCTTTCTAAAGGTTTTTAGTAAGTTCTCAGCAATGGCTAACGCATCATTTGGTTCAGCTAAACCTTTCAATAAAACGATAAATTCATCACCACCTAAACGCCCAACGGTGTCTTCTTTTCGTACAACTTGTTTTAATCGGTTGGCAGCACTGATTAATAGTTTGTCACCGATTTCATGACCCAAAGAGTCGTTTACTTTTTTAAAGTCGTCTAAGTCAATAAAAATGACCACGGCTTTTTGATCGTTTCGTTTAGCTTCAATGAGAATTTGAGACAAACGGTCGAGGGCTAAAAAACGATTAGGCAATAAAGTAAGGCTATCAAAATAGGCTTGATGACGAATTAATTCTGCCGATTTATGCTGTTCAGTAATATCGCGTATAACAACCATTACCTGTTTATATTCGCTCAGATAGGCCAACCTTGCTTCAAAATATGAAATGCCCTGTGGCATAGTGAGATCATATTCAAAGCTAATCATCTCCCGCTGTTCTATGACTTTTTCAATGTACGTCTGAAACTTGCTGGTAACTTCCTCAGGCATAACATCCGCCATGTTTTTGCCAATAAATTGCTGAGGAGAAACGTAGAGATTTTCTTGTTTACTGGCATGATAATCAATAATGGTCCCGTCTTTTTGCATCAAAAAGAATAGATCTGGAATAGCTTCAAAAATGGTTTCTAGCATGTGTTCTTTGAACAATGCCTGGGCTTCAGCTTTTCTGATATCCGTCAGATCAATATCAACACAGTACATTTGTTTATTACCGTATTGATTGGTGAACATTACATGGCTTGAAAACACCGATACTTCGGCGCCACTTTTATGCTGCAAGGTAATCTCGGCCGCCGGAATCTCGACACCTTGATTGAGCCAATTTCCATGGGCCTCAACCACTCCTTCTCGCATATAGGGTGGAATGATTAAGTCTTCTAATTTTTGTCCGGTCGCTTCTTGCTTGGAATAACCATAAAGTACCTCACTGCCTTCATTCCAATAGATAACTCTGCGATCATCATCATAGCCTTGCACAGAAATCACTTTAACGGCGTCAAACAATTGGTGAAGCGGATCATTGAGCTCATATTGATGAGACAATGTTTTGCTTATTTTGCCTGTTTTGTTTGAACTCATTTTCGCGAATATTCCCAATTACACAGCTTTCCCCTAATAGTAGAACGAAACAATTAAATTAACACTAATAAAGCCAAAGCATTTCATTGGGATTGTTGAAAATTGTGTAGTTTAAATCGCGCAAAACTCAGTTTGTCATATCCTTTATTTACTCCGCCGCGAGAAGGCTACCAAGCACGTAAACCAGAGGCGCATTCCAGTTAATTGCTACTTCATTACTTGCGTAGCTGCACCAGTCATCAACATAGCTACCAGCAGCAAAGTTGTTTGCATAATCGCATTTATCTTGTTGTCCTGGTTGTGGCCCTCCCGCAAGCATGCCGGGTACAGGTTCGTCGATTTTGTCACCGGCAGAAATACGGTGATGAGGATTTTGTGGGCTGATGTCACCAAACCCGGTTAAAAAAGAATAGCCTGTGGGATTGCGACCGAATACAAAATTGAGATTACCTTGGGCAACTTGACGATACTTTTCGTCGCCGGTAATTCGAAATGCGTTCAGCAACATAATCGCTTTATTTAAAACAACCGAATTACTTCCCCAAACATAATCGTCTGAGTTCATCGCCACACCGTAACCATTATTTTCATATATTTGTAAACTTGCTTCAGCGTAGTCAATCAGCTGAGATTGCAGCTTTTGAAAATCGATAGACGTTAAAGACGGCTTCCCTTCTCTGACAAGGCTAAAGTAACCCAAGGCTGCCACATTGCTCCAATCGGGCTCTTTAAGAGGTTTGTTGTATTGTTGAAATGCGTGCAAATACTTTGCATTCTTTGTGGCTAAAAACAACTCTGCTCCAGCCCATGCAAATTCATCTGAAAAATCATTATCACCATATTCACCGCTGCTGACATCTGCAGGTTGTTGATATACGTAATTCGGATGGGCCATCGCCCAACGCCATGCTTTTTGCGCACTTGCTAACCATGTATCCAACTGTTCTGGATTCTCTGAAAACAACGGACGTAAAATTCGACTCGCTGCTGCAAGCGTGGCTGCGTAATCCAATGCTGCGGATGTTGAGAAACCAATTACATAACGATCTGCGTTGTCATCTGCCGGCATATCTTTACCCGGCCACTGCAAGGTAGTGAGTTTATGATAAACCGCACCTTCATCATTTTGCATAGTATGCAGCCACTCAAGGTTCCACATAAGTTCATCAACAATATCGGGAAGCTGATTATTAGACTCAGGAATCGCCAAAGCAAGATTGTGGTAATAATTAGGATTATCAGCATAGGCGGCTAACAAAGTATAAGTTGCGATACTGGCATTCACGGTATATTTACCGTAGTCACCTGCGTCATACCACCCCTTCGGTGAACTGATGGTACTGAAGGCGGGTTGACTAGGACTGGCAGCAGAAGGATGCACAATGACGTTTTGATCAAGGTGACCTGCTTGGCGTTGAAATTTGCCTGCATAGGGTTCTGTTAAGGCCATTCCAGCGCGATTAAAATAAAAATATTTCAATGCTGCCTTATGTGCCAGTTGATTAATCTGGCTATCAATTTTTATTTGCCGTGAGAGTTCAACGCCTTCACCAACTTGCTTAATCGTTAAGCTATAAGTACCGGGTTGAGAAAATTCCGAAAAATCAGCAAATTTAAACTTATCAGGCCCTTGCGCTGACCAGGTTTTGGACTCGCTCAATGGGCCATCAAACACAGTGTCACCACGCAAATTTTGTAACCTGAACGATGTCTCTTGGGTGTTTGGCACAATTGCACCTTTTTCACCCTTTACAAAATATCCCAGTTGATTAATCTGAATTACTTGGTCGGGCTGCTGTGTTGCTATTGCATTGGCGGGCTGAGGGGGGATATCGGCTGTTTTACAGCCAATTAAAACCGAAGTTACGGTGTAACAGATTAAACTAGACAACAGTGTTTTTTGATTAAATTTAAGCATTTAGTCCCCTTAATTAATAGGCGATAAAATAAATTCATTACAAGTAAAAAGGTTTTATTCAAGCCTCTTCAAAAAATGAATCAACCGCAATTAAAGCCTAAATACAAATCGTTGGCATTTTGGCTTTCCTAAAACAAGATATGGAAGAATGAAGTAATAACGAAATTTATACCAGAGCGCTTCTTTGCTTTTTCTTAAAATGCGATTCCGAAAAAACCTATTTCATTGGCAGGCTGATTAAATCCAGGTGAAAAATTGATACGCCATTGGCGCTAGAAATGATGAGAATATCGCAGCAATGATCAATGCAACTGAACTAAATGCGGTATCCTCAGAAGAGTGTTTTACAGTGGCGGAAGTGCCAATAGCATGTGAGAGACTTCCTACGATAATTCCTCTTTGCACAGACTCGTTTACGCCCAACAATTTGAAGATTGGGTAGAAAAGAATAGCGCCTGTTAATCCTGCGAATAACCCTAAAACAATCACGATTGAAGTTTGTCCGTTTAGACTCCCGCTAATCTCAAGGGCAATGGGTGTGGTGATGGATTTAACTAAAAGGGATGCTAAAAGAGGTGCAGGAGCATCAAACAACCAAGCAACAAAGCCGGTAAATAGCACTGCCAATGAACAGCTTGCTAAACACGACAGTAAAATAAACTTCATGTTGGAGCGAATCTGCGGTAGCTGTTCATACAACGGATAAGCAAAGGCTACCACTGCGGCTTGCATAAAGTAGTTTATCCAATTGGTTTGCGCGTAATAAGTTTCAAAGGGAACGTCCAACACTAAAAGAATAGCAATAATGGCAATCATACTGATCAATAAAGAATTTAAAAAAGGAATTTTGATTCGATGTAAAAAGTACACCGATAGTAAATAAACCACTAGGGTTAGTGCTATCCACATTATTGATGTTCCTTAGCCTTGAGTTGTTTAAATAGCAAACTCAATATTACCGCGACAACAATATTAGACGCTATTGTACAGGCCAATATTAATCCTATTTGCTGGTACATTAGCTCAAAGTAATTCATTAATCCGACAGCAATAGGAATGAAAAACAACAACATGTGTTTTAGCATTAATTTAGCACCGTCTTCCATCAATCGAACCGGAATAACGCCAACTGATAAGCAAAAAAATAATAACAACATTCCGATGATACTGCCCGGTAAGGAAATGCCAGACAAAGCTTGAAGGGTTATTCCTACCCACAAAAACAAAAAAATGATGGCGATGGAAAAGAAAACCTTAAGAATCGTACTTAACACGCTGATTTAATGCCATTTAATAGTAGATTTACAAATAATACCAGATTGCGGCCTCAATTCTGCGTAAAGTATAAAATTTAATGT
>NZ_BAABWR010000017.1:0-118269 GCF_040370605.1 Aliiglaciecola sp. NS0011-25 | reverse complement strand
TTAGGTCTCTCTCAAGCGGGAGGCGTATTCTACACTTCCGGTATTTGATGTCAACAATTTATTTTATAAATTATTTAATCTTTTTTCTCGCTTTCTTCAGCTTCTCTTAAGGTTGGTTTGACAAACTTAAGATGTCCTGCAAAAGCTGGGCGCATTGTAGAGATTTATAACTTTAGGTCAACCCTAATACCGAAAAAAAAGTGAAATTAATTTAATATTGTCGAAATCAGTTTATTTAACGAACAATTACCGAATAAAGTATTATTTATAACAAATTGTTGTTACTTTTAAACTCTTAACGATTTTTGTTGTCTTACTACAGATTAGTAGGTCTAAGTAGGTGTTTATTATGAAAAAAATTACCCCGATCGTGTTAGCTTTCGGCGTTTTAAGTACTCACGCATTTGCAATACCAGCAAATGGCGTTAGTGACAATAATAGTCGCTTGACCGCTGACTTTGTTAAAAAGCAAGTTGATCAGTCGATGTCCATCGGCCGCGCAATAAAAAGTATTATCGGAAATTACCCTAGAGAAGCAATCGGAGTAGTAAGCACTGCCCTAGACTTGTATCCAGAAAAGTATAAAGAAATTATCCACGCAGCTATTTCTGCCGAACCAGCATTAACAGGTGAAGTTGTTTCTTTGGCGATTGAAAAAGGTATTAGTAGTTGCTCTAGCATTGTAGAGACAGCTATTAATGCAGAACCTAGTTATGTCGACTTTATAGTTCGCGCAGCAGCCTTTTCAACACCTGAAGAAATGGACGAAATTGTACGCATTGCCGTGGAGACAGAACCAGATTCCGCAGACAACATCGTGCAAACTTTATCTCGCTCACATCCAAATGAAATGGTAGAAATTATCAAAACTGCAGTTTCAGCAATGCCGTTTGTTGGTGAATATGTAGTAGATGCATTATTAGCAACCTTCCCAGATGAAGCTGAGCAGGTAGTTACTACCGCTTTACGCGAATCATCAAAGGAGCAAGAAAGTGTAAGAAGAATTTTGGTGACCGCTATTAATGCGGGGGTGCCACCTGAAGAGTTATTTAAGTATGCAAAAAATGCCGGTGCAACAGATGAACAGTTAGCGTTCATAAAAAACCAATAAGTTTCGACCTGGCAGTTTATTCTAATTATTATTTAGATAAATAGCAGATACAAAAAAGCCGAGCATTAGCTCGGCTTTTTTAATTGGTTTGGAGTTATTACTCCTCAGTTACTACTTCAGCTTCTTCAACTTCTTCAATAACTGGACGGTCAACTAGTTCAACGAAAGCCATTGGCGCGTTATCACCAGAACGGAAACCACATTTTAAAATGCGAAGATATCCGCCTGGACGAGCTTCATAGCGCGGACCAAGTTCATTAAACAATTTACCAACAACTTCTTTATCACCAGTACGTGCCATCGCCAAACGACGATTAGCTACACTGTCTTGCTTAGCAAGTGTGATAAGAGGTTCGATTACGCGACGCAGTTCTTTAGCTTTTGGCAACGTAGTTTTAATAACTTCGTGCTTAACTAATGAGCCAGCCATGTTTTTAAACATTGCTTGACGATGACTGCTGTTACGATTTAACTGACGACCACTGTTACGATGGCGCATAGCTCTATCCTTCTTTACAAATCAGTTTATCTTGCGACCTGATTAATCTTTTTCTGCGATACTCTCTGGAGGCCAATTTTCTAGGCGCATACCCAAAGAAAGACCACGAGATGCCAACACGTCTTTAATCTCAGTAAGAGATTTCTTACCTAAGTTAGGCGTTTTTAACAGCTCAACTTCAGTGCGTTGCACCAGGTCACCAATGTACTGGATAGCTTCAGCTTTCAAACAGTTAGCTGAACGTACAGTAAGCTCTAAATCATCAACTGGACGAAGAAGAATAGGATCAAATTCCGGCTTCTCTTCTTTAGCAACAGGCTCTGAAATATCACGAAGTTCAACAAATGCGTCTAATTGCTCAGCTAAAATTGTAGCTGAACGACGAATCGCTTCTTCCGGATCCAAAGTTCCATTGGTTTCCATATCAATAATTAATTTGTCTAAATCTGTGCGTTGTTCAACACGAGCAGATTCAACGTTATAAGCTATACGCTCTACTGGACTATAAGAAGCATCAACTAACAAACGACCGATAGGTCGATCATCTTCTTCAGAGGAACGGCGAGTTGACGCAGGAACATATCCACGACCCATTTCAACTTTGATACGCATGCTTAACTCGGCATCGCCAGTAAGCGTACAAATCAAATGGTCAGGATTAAAGATCTCTACATCTCCATCATGCTGAATATCACCAGCAGTAACAGGGCCTGCACCAGACTTGACTAAAGTAAGAGTAGCTTCAGTTTTGCCTTCGATTTTAACAGCCAAACCTTTAAGGTTAAGCAAAATCTCGATGACATCTTCTTGTACACCCTCTTTAGTGCTGTACTCATGTAATACACCATCGATTTCAACTTCTGTCACGGCGCAACCAGGCATCGATGACAAAAGGATGCGACGAAGCGCGTTACCAAGAGTATGACCAAAACCACGCTCTAATGGCTCAAGTGTCACTTTAGCGCGTGTTGGTGATAAGTTTTCTATTTCCACTAACCTTGGTTTTAGGAATTCAGTTACAGAACCCGGCATTGTTTCCTCTCTTGATTATGCTTTACTTAGAGTAAAGTTCGACGATCAACTGTTCGTTAATTTCAGCAGACAAATCAGTTCTTTCAGGAACACGTTTGAAAACGCCTTCCATCTTCTTGCTGTCTACTTCAATCCAAGTTGGTTTCTCACGTTGGTCCGCCAACTCTAAAGCAGCAACGATACGCGCTTGCTTTTTAGATTTCTCACGAACGGAAACAACGTCTTCAGCAGAAACATTATAAGAAGGTATATTAACAACCTTACCGTTAACCATAATAGCTTTATGGCTTACTAGCTGACGAGCTTCAGCACGTGTACTAGCAAAACCCATACGGTAAACAACATTGTCAAGACGCTGTTCTAAAAGCTGTAGCAAGTTCTCACCTGTGTTGCCTTTTAAACGCGCTGCTTCTTTATAATAGTTACGGAACTGCTTTTCCAATACGCCATACATACGACGTACTTTTTGCTTTTCACGTAGCTGCACACCGTAATCAGACAAACGGCCACGACGGGCTCCATGCTGACCTGGGGCAGTATCTATCTTACATTTCGAGTCAATTGCTCGAACGCCACTTTTAAGGAACAAATCTGTTCCTTCGCGACGACTAAGTTTGAGTTTTGGACCCAAATATCTAGCCATGATCTTTCTCCAACTGTCCGTCGATTAAACGCGACGTTTTTTCGGTGGACGACAACCGTTGTGAGGAATAGGTGTCACATCGGTAATATTAGTGATTTTATAACCAGTTGCATTCAAAGCACGGATTGCAGATTCACGACCTGGACCTGGACCTTTTACGAATACTTCTAAGTTTTTCAAACCGTAATCCTGAGCAGCAATACCTGCGCGCTCAGCAGCAACCTGTGCAGCAAAAGGGGTAGATTTACGTGAACCACGGAAACCTGAACCACCTGACGTTGCCCAAGACAAGGCGTTACCTTGACGGTCAGTAATTGTCACTATTGTGTTGTTGAAAGACGCATGGATATGAGCCATACCGTCTGCAACTTGACGTTTTGCGCGCTTACGCGTGCTTTTTGTAGGTGCTTTAGCCATAACTAACCTCGCTTACTTTTTAATTGGCTTACGAGGACCTTTACGGGTACGCGCATTTGTTTTAGTGCGTTGACCACGTAGAGGTAAGCTACGACGGTGGCGTATACCACGGAAGCAACCTAGGTCCATCAAACGTTTGATGTTCATTGACACTTCACGGCGAAGATCACCTTCTACCATGAATTTCGCGACTTCGTCACGAAGCTTGTCAATCGTTGTTTCATCAAGATCTTTAATCTTGGTTGACTCTGTAACACCAGCAGCTTCACAAATGCTTTTCGCACGTGTCGCGCCTACGCCATAGATTGATTGGATAGCAATCACAGCGTGCTTGTGTTCAGGGATGTTAATGCCAGCGATACGGGCCATTAACAGCACTCCTCTTAAATTATTGTCATCAGCCTAAAAAGCCCGATAGGATACTTACCCGATGACCAAATTGCAAATTAAGCTTGGGTGAGTCGGTAGTATGACCGATTTCACCCAAATACCACATTTCGATTAACCTTGCCTTTGCTTATGCTTAGGGTCAGAACTACAAATTATACGTACCACGCCATTGCGTTTTACGACTTTGCAGCTACGGCAAATCTTTTTAACGGATGCACGAACTTTCATATCACCACTCCGTAAACGCTTATCTTAACGACCGTAGCCTTTAAGATTCGCTTTCTTAAGAACAGATTCATATTGATGTGACATCAAATGAGTCTGCACCTGCGCCATGAAATCCATGATTACCACCACGATAATAAGTAGTGATGTACCGCCAAAATAGAACTGAACGTTCCAAGCGATCAACATGAATTCAGGCACCAAACAAATAAAGGTTATGTAAAGTGCGCCTGCCAAAGTAAGGCGTGTCATTACTTTATCGATGTAACGAGACGTTTGCTCACCAGGACGAATACCAGGTACAAAAGCACCAGACTTTTTCAAGTTATCTGCTGTCTCACGTGGGTTAAATACCAACGCAGTATAGAAGAAACAGAAGAAGATAATCGCCGCAGCGTATAACATTACGTACAAAGGCTGCCCAGGGGACAACATCAAAGCCACATCCTGTAACCAGGAGAATGACTCATTTTGACCGAACCAACTTGCGATAGTTCCAGGGAACAAAATAATACTAGATGCAAAGATAGGAGGAATAACACCGGCCATATTTACCTTAAGAGGTAAATGCGTACTTTGTGCTGCAAAAACCTTACGGCCTTGCTGTTTCTTCGCATAGTTAACAACAATACGTCGTTGACCACGTTCAACAAACACTACAAAGTAAGTGATGGCAACAATGATTACACCAATCAACAATAACAATAGTACATTCAGGTCACCTTGTCTGGCTTGCTCCGCAGTCTGACCAATCGCTGTAGGCAGACCGGCAACAATACCAGAAAAGATCAAAATGGAGATACCGTTACCGATACCTCTTTCGGTAATTTGCTCACCTAACCACATCAAAAACATGGTACCAGTAACCAAACTCACTACCGCTGTAAAGTAAAAACCGAAACCAGGAGCAATCACCAAACCTGAAATCAAGTTAGGTAAATTAGTCGCTATTCCAATTGCTTGGAAAGTTGCCAACACCAACGTAAAGTAACGTGTGTACTGACTTATTTTACGACGTCCGGCTTCGCCTTCTTTTTTCAACTCAATCATCGGCGGATGCACAACTGTAAGCAACTGCATGATAATTGAAGCCGAAATATATGGCATAATACCTAGGGCAAGAACCGATGCGCGCTCAAGTGCACCACCTGAAAACATATTAAACATTTCCACGATAGTGCCCTTTTGCTGCTCAAATAACTGAGCTAACACATTGGCATCAATACCAGGAATAGGTACATATGAACCGAGTCTAAATACAATGATCGCACCTAGTACGAACAATAGTCTTGATTTAAGCTCGCTCAAGCCGCCTTTAGCGCTTGAGTCCTGTCCTGGTTTTGCCATCTAGCTTATTCCTCTACTTTACCGCCAGCTGCTTGAATTGCTTCAAGTGCGCCTTTAGATACCTTTAAACCTTTTACAGTAACTGCACGAGAGATTTCGCCACTTTTCATAACTTTGACGTTTAGCATTTCTTTTTTGATAAGACCTGCTGCTTTCAAAGTTACTAGTGAAACCTCATCACCTTCTACTTTAGCAATTTCACTCAATGTAACTTGGTCAGAAACAAAGGATACACGAGAAGTGAAACCGAACTTAGGTAGACGGCGCTGGATTGGCATTTGTCCGCCTTCAAAACCAGGCTTAACAGAACCGCCAGAGCGACTCTTTTGACCTTTGTGACCGCGGCCACCAGTTTTTCCAAGACCTGAACCGATACCGCGACCTACGCGCTTACCAGAATTTTTAGCTCCAGGTGCAGGAGCAATAGTATTTAATTTCATCTCTTACTCCTCCACTAATTCGACCATGTAATATACACGGTTGATCATGCCACGAACGGCTGGGGTGTCTTCCAACTCACGAACATGCCCGATGCGACGCAAACCTAAACCAGTCAATGTAGCTCTGTGCTTAGGTAGACGACCAATAGAGCTTTTAGTTTGCTTTACTTTAATCATCTTAGCCATGTTCAATTACCCCAAAATTTCGTCAACAGGCAATCCACGTTTTGCAGCAATCCCTTCAGGAGAGTTCATCTCTACTAAAGCATTGATTGTTGCACGAACAACGTTGATTGGGTTTGTTGAGCCGTAGCATTTTGAAAGTACGTTTTGTACACCTGCAACTTCAAGAACTGCACGCATTGCACCACCGGCAATAATACCAGTACCTTCTGATGCTGGTTGCATGTAAACCTTGGAGCCTGAGTGACGTCCTTTAATTGGATGCTGTAGCGTGTTGCCGTTAAGGTCTACGTTCACAAGATTGCGACGTGCCTTTTCCATAGCTTTTTGGATTGCAGCAGGTACTTCACGTGCCTTACCGTAACCAAAACCAACACGACCATTTCCGTCACCAACTACTGTCAAAGCAGTAAAGCTAAAGATACGACCACCTTTAACTACTTTTGATACACGGTTTACAGCGATCAGCTTTTCTAACAGGTCACCCTGTTGTTGAACTTCTACTTTAGCCATAATTAACTCCTAGAACTGAAGGCCTGCTTCACGTGCAGCGTCAGCTAATGCTTTAACTCGACCGTGATATTTGAAACCACTACGGTCAAAAGCAATTTCTTTGATGCCTTTTTCAATAGCGCGTTCTGCAATCGCTTTGCCTACTGCTGCAGCAGCTTCAGAATTACCCGTAGATTTAAGGGAATTACGAAGTTCTGTTTCAACAGTAGAAGCCGCCGCTAACACTTCTGAACCACTAGGCGCGATTAACTGCGCGTATATGTGGCGAGGTGTGCGGTTAATAACCAAGCGATGCGCGGCCAGTTCACTAATTTTTTTGCGGGCGCGGGTAGCGCGGCGCAAGCGAGCTGATTTCTTATCCATCGTATCACCTACCTACTTTTTCTTAGCTTCTTTACGACGCACAACTTCATCAGCATAACGAACACCCTTACCTTTATAAGGCTCTGGTGGACGATAAGCGCGGATGTTAGCTGCAACCTGACCTACCACTTGCTTATCAGCGCCTTTGACGACGATTTCAGTTTGGGTAGGAGTTTCAATCGAAATACCAGCAGGCATTTCATAAACTACTGGGTGAGAGAAGCCCAACGTTAGGTTAAGTTTGCTACCTTGTGCTTGAGCACGGTAACCAACACCTGTTAGTTGTAATTTCTTTTCGAACCCTTCAGATACACCATGTACCATTGCATTCAATAAAGAGCGAGCTGTACCAGCTTGAGCCCAATTGTTAGCGAAACCTTCACGAGGAAGTGCTTTCAATTGATTCTCTTCTTGTACGACTTCAACTGCGTCGTTGAATGAACGATTTAGAGTACCGTTTTTTCCTTTAACTGTGACATCTTGACCAGCGATAGTTACTTCTACACCAGATTTGATATCGACAGGAGCTTTTGCTATACGTGACATATTCTATCTCCCGTTACGCTACATAACCGATGATCTCACCGCCCATGCCAGCTTTACGCGCTGCACGGTCAGTCATCACACCTTTTGAGGTAGACACGATAGCTATTCCCAAACCACCCATCACTTTAGGAAGCTCATCTTTTTTCTTATAGATGCGCAGACCAGGACGACTGACTCGTTCAATGCTCTCAATTACTTTTTTGCCTTCGAAGTATTTAAGTGCTACTTCAATTACAGGCTTAACGTCACCAGACACAGCGAAGTCAGAGATATAACCTTCATCTTTTAAAACTTTAGCGATTGAAACGCGAAGTTTAGAAGAAGGCATAGCAACTGTTACTTTGCTTGCCAATTGGCCGTTACGAATGCGGGTAAACATATCCGCGATAGGATCTTGCATGCTCATATTGGCTACTCCTTACCAGCTGGCTTTTTTAAGGCCAGGGACTTCACCGCGCATTGCTGCTTCACGCAACTTTATACGGCTAAGACCAAATTTGCGTAGGAACCCATGTGGACGTCCAGTTACACGGCAGCGGTTTTGCTTGCGTGATAGACTAGAGTCACGTGGAAGTTGTTGTAGCTTAAGAACAGCATCCCAACGTTCTTCATCAGTAACGTTAACATCGCTGATAATCGCTTTTAGCTCAGCACGTTTAGCACCGTACTTTGCTGCTAGCTTGGCGCGTTTTACTTCGCGCGCTTTCATTGATTCTTTTGCCATAACCCTACACCTTATTTTCTAAACGGGAAGTTAAAAGCGGTTAAAAGCGCTTTTGCTTCATCGTCTGAGTTTGCGCTAGTAGTGATAGTAATATCCATACCGCGAATCTTATCAACTTTATCAAAGTCGATCTCAGGGAAGATAATTTGCTCACGTACACCCATGCTATAGTTACCACGGCCGTCGAATGATTTTGCATTCAAGCCACGGAAGTCACGGATACGAGGAATTGCGATTGAAATCAAACGTTCCAAGAATTCCCACATACGCTCACCACGTAAGGTTACTTTACAGCCAATCGGATAACCTTCACGGATTTTAAAACCCGCTACAGACTTACGAGCAACAGTAACAATTGGTTTTTGTCCAGCAATCGCAGCCATATCAGCCTGCGCGTTTTCCAAAACTTTCTTGTCCGCTATCGCTTCACCTAAACCCATGTTTAAGGTGATTTTTTCGATCCGAGGGACTTGCATGACGCTTTTGTAGTTGAACTGCTTCGCAAGTTCGCCCACTACTGTTTCTTTATAGAAATCATGCAGTTTCGCCATCGTACTCTCCAATTAATTAAACTAGTTCGCCGTTAGATTTGAAGAAACGAACTTTCTTCTCATCTTCGAAACGGAAACCAACGCGATCTGCTTTACCCGTCGCTGGGTTAACAACCGCTACATTTGATACGTGAATTGCTGCTTCCTTTTCAATGATGCCGCCAGGGACATTCATTTGAGGATTAGGCTTCTGGTGTTTCTTCACCAAATTCACACCTTCTATTATTAGCTTGTCATCAGACGCTAGTACTTTAAGGACTTTGCCTTGTTTTCCTTTGTCTTTGCCTGCTAATACGACTACTTCATCATCACGACGAATTTTTCTAGCCATTATCGTGACTCCTTATAGTACCTCTGGGGCCAATGAAATGATCTTCATGAATGAATCTCCACGAAGCTCACGAGTGACCGGGCCAAAGATACGCGTACCAATAGGTTGCTTGTTTGCGTTAAGCAAAACAGCTGCGTTATTATCAAAACGGATAGTAGAACCATCAGCTCGACGAACGCCTTTCCTAGTACGCACCACCACTGCATTCAGAACGTCACCTTTTTTTACTTTGCCACGAGGAATTGCTTCCTTGACAGTAACTTTGATGATGTCACCGATATGTGCATAACGGCGATGCGAGCCACCAAGAACCTTAATACACTGAACCCTGCGAGCGCCGGAGTTGTCGGCAACATCCAGGTTAGTTTGCATTTGGATCATGTTAGTGCTCCGCTGTTTAAATTAAGACCCTCACGGGTCGTTTAAGCTACAAAAATTCTAACAAACTAAAAGTTTAATGCTTTTTCGCTTGCTGAAAATTCATACATACCCCTATAAAAAGGGCGCGAAACTATAACAGAAAATAAAGCTGTGTGATAGCGCAATTTCAAAATAATTGTAGAATAAGTGGTAATCAGTAAATATAGATTTACAAAGGAAGGTTTAACAGCTGTGGGGAAATAACTTGTTGGATAAAAAAATCGGCTCTAAGGAGCCGATTTTTACTGAATCAATTGATTAATATAGAAGTGAAATCTTATATCCTGTTGGAGAATCTAACGACTCTTCAATAGTAATTATATAATTTGCTTCTTCATTTAAACCTAGTAGTTCAGTTCTATCCAATAAGATTTGGGTATCTTCATTGTCATCGAATACCGCTACCAATTCATAGAAATCACTTGGCAATGTAACCGATTTAGATTCACCAAAGTCGATACTTGATATTAGGTACTCAGCAGATTCAATGGTTTCGTCTTTACGTACAAAATATAAGTCAACGTCGATGAAATCAGAAACTAAGTTAGCGGCTACCACTTCTTTATCGTAAACCTGAGGTTGATCACTCTCATCGAAAGATAGTGAAGTTAGCTTATCGTTAGCATCTTGATAGATGATGATAGCCTTACTTTCACCTTGGTTTAACGTTACTAAGCGATTGTTAAAGTTAATAGTACCGTCAGTTGTTAGCTCAGCAGATAAACGATAATCACCGAATTCGATATCATTAAAGTCAGTTTTTTCATTTGCATTTACTTGCAAAGGATCAGTTACTTCATTTCCTTCTAAGGTAAATTCAACGGCGCCATTGTCTAGACTGTTGTAAAGACGGTATTGAGCGCTCGCATTAACATCATCAAGGTTCGACACTGTTGAAGAGTTAAGCACTAAATCAATTTCGATATCATCTTGAATCGCACCACTGCTGCTGCGAATGACTAGAACATACTCAGTAGCAAATTGGAATGAAACTGTATTAGACTCAAAAATGACGTCAGTTGAACCAGGTTCAGTTAGGTAAATAGTATAGCTACCTTCGTCGAAGTTTTCGTCATCGTCATCAGGAGCCCAGTAAACCATCTCATCCAAGCTTTCGTAATTTATGGTAGATAACAAGTTAGCTTCACTAAACGGAGAACCTGAATCACTCATATACAAATCGTAGCTGCTTTGGTCAGAAACAACCGAAATAGCAAATAATCTAAAATGGTCATCAAGCTCTTCGCGCTCAAAGCGATATTCATTGAACGTTGGGTCGGTGAAATCACCGGTTAGCATTACCAACGTTTTCTGACCATTTGGTAAATCAATATCGCGAGTCTCAAGAATCACTTCTTGGTCATCTGAATCTGTCCGATAAAACTCAATTTCAGTAAATCCCGTATCGGTCTGGATCATACTAGTGACATCACCGTAAGACGCAGATGCTAGAACTTGCGTTTCTTCAGTGCCGCGCATAGTGGTTAAAGCACTATTTGTGGAACCATTGTAAAATTGAATATAACCAGAAGAACTGAATTCAGTATCATTGTCATCTGAGCTACTGCAGGCTGTTAACCCTGTGGCCAATAACACACCCATCAGGGCAAAACTAACTTTACTTCGCATTAAAACACTTTCCTTAAAAACAAGCGCAAAACCTAATTGCAGGGGATTCTATAACGAAGTTACGATTCATACACTAAATAAAAGTTCAAATCTTTAGATAATCTTTTCAAAAAACTCGTAAACTCCAATAGAAAACAATGGGCAGTGACTTTAAGTATGCCAATAAAAAATGACAACTACCTAATTCAACCGCCCCTACTGAAAATGAAAACTGTTAATTACCGCCCACCATTTCGCTAGTAGTTTATATCCAAATCAGATTAAGTGAGATGGAAATATCCGCCTATGATAACCAAACCACCTTTTCTTTGTAAGGTGCATTAATCACATCTTTGTATTTTTTCTCTAAAACATGCCGTTTTATTTTCAAAGTTGGCGTTAATAAGTCGTTTTCAATCGTCCAATCATCTTCAACAACTACTAATCTATCTAAAACTTGATGACTTTCTAAGTTGGCGTTCACTTTATGTACGGTTTCTTCGAGAGACCTAATCACTTGTTCGGCGCTTTGTTTTCTCGCTATTTCGGAAATAATCAACAATGCGATAGGCTGCTTGAGGTCACTGCCCGTTACACAAACCTGTTCGACTATTTCATTTTCCATGATTAACGATTCAATCGGCACCGGCGTTACGTATTTACCCTTGGCGGTTTTAAAAATATCTTTTAAGCGTCCAGTTATACGAATATACCCTTCATTATCTAATTCGCCTTTATCACCGGTTCGCAAATAACCATCTTCAGTAAAGACTTCGGCAGTTTTTTCAGCCTCTAAATAGTACTCCTTCATATTACAGGGGCCTTTAACTTGAATTTCCCCATCCTCAGCAATACGAATATCGACACCTTCATAGGCTTTACCAATACAACCAATTTTGTCTTCACGGAAAGGCACGCTGCTAGTTCCATAAGCACAGTTTTCTGTCATGCCCCAGCCTTCACAGATTTCTATGCCGATGCGGTGAAACCAGTGGATTGTGGCGGGAGGAATTGGTGCAGACCCGCTGGCGCACAGACGGGCGTTATCTAACCCCAAGCCTTTACGAATTTTCTTAGCGACAATACCTCCAATAATAGGTATCCGTAATAAACGCTCAAGTTTCTTCTGGGGCATTTGCGCCAAAACCCCCATTTGAAAACGAGTCCAGAGTCTTGGAACAGATATAAACAATGTAGGTTGGCAGCGCTGAATATCTGTTTTAAACGTGTCCAACGATTCGATGAAAAATATGTGTAGCCCAGAATATAAACTCGCCATCTCGACTAATATTCTCTCAGTAATATGAGCAAGGGGTAGATAACTTAGAATTCTGTCTTGTTCATTGACACTTAATGCAGATAACGACGATTTCGCAGTCCAGCTAACAGATTCATAGGTTTGTACAACACCTTTAGGCGCACCAGTACTTCCTGATGTATAAATAATGGTCATAACATCTTTCATATCGGGTACGGGATATCCCTCGAACTCACCGCCTGCGGTGAAAGTTTCCCAATCGACGTCACACATGTTCCCAGCATATGGAAAAGCAATACTCTTAATACCATCAGGAATTGCAGCAATTTGCTCCGCCGCATGTTCCAACTTACCCACAAAAACGACTGGGCATTTAGCATGATCTAACACGTAGGATATTGTGTCAGGGCCGGCGGTTGGGAAAATCGGTATTGAAATGTGTCCGGCCATCATTATGGCTAAATCAGTGATGAACCATTCGGCGCAATTTTTTGAAATAAGTCCAATATGGCTGCCTTTTGGTAACCCTAAATTGGTCAAACCTTGCGCCACTTGACGTACTTTTTGATCCACTTGCTGCCAACTATATTCAGTTACTTTGCCATTTTGAGGTTGAGTTAAATATATTTTATTGGGGTGTGATTTTACTTTTTCGTAAAATAATTCTAGAGGCGTTTTAGTGGTCATTTGGATACCTGATTCGTTCCGACTAGGTTAAATTTACTCATTGATTGAATGAATAAACCGTCTAAGTCTTTAAATTAACAAAAAGATAACACTATTAGAACACTGCTTGCGGCTGAATGAACCTTATTTTCGATGAATCAATAATCATTTTTGATGATAGAAAACTATTCAACATATTTTTACTGAAAAATGCAGCGAGTTATTAATGAATTTTAACTTAGTATTAGCGCAGGTAAACAGAGGTTGGGCTGATGGTTTATTCACTGACATTGAAAGCTTGAGGTAAGTGAATAAACCATATTGTAGAATGACTAAACTTGTCTTTGGCGGACTATTTCAAACAAGCAAACCCCAGTTGCAACTGAAACATTCAAACTAGTGACGGTGCCAGCCATTGGCAGTTTGATAAGCTCATCGCAATGTTCTCGGGTTAATCGTCTCATGCCCTTGCCTTCAGCCCCCATGACTAGAGCAATAGGGCCATTAAACGAGCACTCATAAAGGCTCTGTTTTGCTTCGCCTGCAGTGCCAACAATCCATACTCCAGCTTTTTGCAGTTCCCTTAAGGTTCTTGCTAAGTTGGTGACTTGCACTAATGGAATTACGTCAGCAGCTCCGCTGGCAACTTTGCGTACTGTAGGTGTTAATGCCGCTGACTTATCTTTGGGCACCACTAGGGCATGAACGCCAGCTGCCTCTGCAGTACGTAAACAAGCACCTAAATTGTGAGGATCGGTTACTCCGTCAAGGATAAGCAAAAACGGCTTATCATTGCTTTCAACTATCGCCATTAAGTCATTTTCACTGTATTGCTTACCAGGTTTAGCTCGAGCAACGACTCCTTGGTGTTGTTCACCATCCACTTTATCGTCTAAGGTTTTGCGTTGGCAAAATTGCACAGCAATCCCAAAACGTCGAGCTTGATTGATTATGTTGAACAATCGATCATCTTCACGACCTTTGAGCACAAACAACTCTATGAGTCTTTCGGGTTCGCGCTGAACAACTGCTTCTAAAGCGTGAATACCATATAACCACTCTTGCTGAGCCATGCCTATTTATTCCTTTTTGCTGAACGACGTTTAGACTTTGCAGCCTTAGTCGATGATTTATCTGTGGCTCTTCTGCTTGGTTTACCAGCCCCTTTTTTCGCCGCACCTTGTTTGGCCGACTCCTTGGGTTCGCCTTTTGATTGCGTTTTATCGGTCGCCTTTCTAGGCTTGCTTCCGGCAGCTTTGCGAGCTCTGCGGCCCTTAGGTTCATCTAAGATAAAGTCAATTTTTCGTTCATCCAGATTAACCGCTGCCACTTTAACTTTGAGGGGATCACCTAAACGGTAACGTTTACCCATAGCTTCACCAACCAGACATTGTTTCACTTCATCAAAATGATAGTAGTCATTTTCCAATGATGAGATGTGTACCAATCCATCGATATGAAACTCACTCAAGCGCACAAAAAAGCCGAAACCGGTAACAGATGCAATAACGCCTTCAAATACATCGCCTACGTGGTCCAACATGAATTCACATTTTAACCAATCAGCCACGTCTCTTGTCGCATCATCTGCTCGGCGCTCAGTCATTGAACACTGTTCGCCTAGCGCCTCTACCTCTTCTTCGCTGTATGACTTACCACCGGTTTTGCTTTTACGGCTGGCTTGCTTATCAAGAACCGCTTTAATTGCGCGGTGCACCACTAAGTCAGGATAGCGCCGAATTGGCGATGTAAAATGAGCGTAAGCTTCTAAAGCCAATCCAAAGTGACCAATGTTGTCATTGTCATATACCGCTTGCTTCATTGAACGCAACAGCATAGTTTGTATCAACTCTTGATCTGGACGACCTTGTATTTTTCCCACTAAATCGGTGAAATCTTGCGGTTTAGCTTCTTTACCTATGCGATGCTCAATGCCGACTTCTTTCAAATAAGACGTAAAAGAAGTCAATCTGTCTTCATTCGGTTCATCGTGGATTCGATACAATGCTGGCGCTTTATTTTTTTCTAAAAATTGAGCCGCCGACACATTTGCCAAAATCATACATTCTTCAATCAGCTTGTGGGCATCATTGCGCACCACTGGAACAATGTGATCTATTTTCCGTTGTGCATTGAACACAAATTTACTTTCTTGAGTTTCAAACTCAATCGCGCCCCGCTTATTACGTGCTCTTTTCAGCACACGGTACATATCATGCAAATTACGCAAATGGGGAACGTGCTCAATGTAACGTTTATGTAATTCTGGATCGCCGTCTAATATTGCACCCACTTTGGTGTATGTAAGACGAGCCTTAGAATTCATAACGGCTTCATAAAACTGGTAATCTTGCAGCTTTCCGAGCGCACTAATCGTCATTTCACAGACCATGCACAAACGATCAACTTCAGGATTAAGGGAACATAACCCGTTGCTCAATACTTCAGGCAACATAGGAACTACTTGTTCAGGAAAGTAAACTGAATTACCGCGCTGTTGTGCTTCATCATCCAATGCGGTGCCGGTTTTCACATAATAACTGACATCAGCAATAGCAACCCAAAGCTGCCAACCTCCTTCGTCAAGAGGCTCACAAAATACCGCATCATCAAAATCACGCGCGTCTTCACCATCAATAGTAACCAGTGGCAATTGACGCAAATCAATTCGATTTTGCTTTGCTTCTTCAGGAACTTGTTCTTGTAAACTAGCAACTTGTCTACTGACAGCCTTTGGCCATTCATGAGGTATATCAAAAGTGCGCAATGCCATTTCGATTTCCATGCCTGGGGCCATATGCTCGCCAAGCACTTCTAATATCTTGCCAATAGGATTTACGCGTTTGCGGGGACGCTGTATGACTTCCACCACAACAACATTTCCCTGGCGAGCACCATTAACATGCTCAGAAGGGATCATAATTTCATGACCAATACGGCTATCATCAGGGATAACCATGCTTACACCGTGCTCTACAAAGTAACGTCCAACAATTGGTTCGGTGCGTGGCTCGATAATTCTGGCGATTCTAGCTTCTCTGCGTCCACGGTTATCTGTTCCGCTTTCTTTTACTAACACCACATCATCATGAAGCAGAGCTTGCATTTGAGCTTGATGGATAAATAAATCTTTTTCGCCATCATCGCGTTTTAGGAAGCCGAAACCATCTCGATGACCAATAACACGACCTTTAATCAGTTCCATCTTATCAGCCACGCCATACTTTTTCTGGCGATTGAAGACAATTTGACCTTCCCGTTCCATAGCTCTTAGGCGTCGTTGAACACCCACACGGCTATCTTCGTCTGAGGCTTTAACTAATTGGCAAATTTCTAAAAATGTAAGGGGAGTTTTTTGCTCTACCATCACCTGTAGCAAGTATTCTCTACTTGCTACAGGGTTTTCATATTTATCTTTTTCGCGCAGGAAATGAGGATCGTTTTTTTCTAAATTTTGTTTATTTTTTATATTCATATTCGGCATTATAGTCATTGATTGTTACTAAACTATGTTTTTTTGAAATTTTGGGCAAATTTTATTCAAAAGCAGCCAAATAGCCCTGCAATATGTGTTTAGGCATACACTTTAAATAAACTGATAAGCATCTCCAAACAGGTTTTCCAACAATAAGCCTTGTTTTTGGAAATCGTCTCGAGCCACACCGGCCATTTCAAATCGACCTGCAACATACACTTGATAGGGTTCTAAACTGACAAAATCAGCCAATATGGCTTGGTGAACCCAACCGGATTTACCTTGCCAATCTTCATCAGGTGCATCTACTACCGGAATAAATCGAAAATTCGAATGCTCTTTCTCCAGTTCAATCAGCGCTTCGTATTCATACATATCAGCTAACGTCTGAGTTCCCCAGTATAAAAATACAGGTTGCGTATCGGCGATTTTTAATCGTTGTTGGAGAATAGAATATGTATATGAAAACCCCGTTCCGCCAGCTAATAAAATAGTGGGTTTAATATTCTCGTCTCGTAAATATGCTTCACCATGTCCACCAGCGATATCGATTTCACCCTTGGTCTTCATTTTTTCTAACACTTGACCGGCATAATCATTGCCAACACCTGCCCCTATGTGTAACTCGATTTGGTTACTACCATCCGGCGAGTTGGCTATAGAGAAAGGTCGGGAATCGTTTTCACCCATAATAACTTTCACGTATTGTCCGGCTTTAAACGACACTGGACTTGATGCAGCCAACTTTACTCGACTAACAATGTCGGTTAACGGCTCAATTGATTCTACTTTACAACTTATTGGTGACATAAAAACGCTAGCTTCTCTTTATTAATCAGATTTAGGTAACAGCTCTAAGCTGTCCCAGATTTCGTCTACATAGGACTTAACTGAGGCATCCATCTCAATCGGCTCGCCCCATTCTCTATCGGTTTCACCCGGCATTTTATTGGTAGCATCCATTCCCATTTTCGAACCTAATCCTGAAACGGGGGACGCAAAATCAAGATAATCGATTGGCGTATTCTCGATTAACGTTGTATCTCTGGATGGATCCATTCGCGTTGTGATTGCCCAGATAACATCTTTCCAATCTCTGGCGTTCACATCGTCATCGCAAACTATCACAAACTTGGTGTACATGAACTGACGTAAGAATGACCAAACTCCCATCATTACCCGTTTGGCATGACCAGGATATTGTTTTTTCATGGTCACTATTGCTAACCGATAACTACAGCCTTCTGGAGGAAGATAAAAATCAACAATTTCAGGAAATTGCTTTTGTAGAATGGGTACAAACACTTCGTTTAGCGCAACGCCCAATATTGCTGGCTCATCAGGTGGTCTGCCAGTATAAGTTGAATGGTATATGGGATCTTTTCGATGAGTTATATGGGTTATTGTAAAGACCGGAAACTCATCCACTTCATTATAATACCCAGTATGGTCACCATAAGGTCCTTCTGGTGCAGTTTCACCGGGCGCAATGTATCCTTCTAATACAATTTCAGCATTGGCCGGTACCTGAAGGTCATTACTGATAGATTTAACTACTTCGGTTTTATCTCCCCGCAATAAGCCTGCGAATGCGTATTCTGACAGACTGTCTGGAACCGGTGTTACGGCGCCAAGTATGGTTGCTGGATCAGCCCCAAGAGCCACTGATACCGGATAGTTTTCACCGGGATTTTGCTGACAAAACTCTCTAAAGTCCAGGGCACCACCACGGTGGGACAACCAGCGCATTATCACTTTATTTTTGGCTATCACTTGTTGTCGGTAAATGCCTAAATTCTGTCGTTTTTTGTTTGGACCTCGGGTAACAGTTAACCCCCAAGTAATCAAAGGAGCCACATCACCTGGCCAACACCTTTGAATGGGAAATGTCGACAAATCTACATCTTCGCCGGTAATCACCACTTGCTGACAAACGGCTTTACGCACTTCTTTGGCTGGCATATTCAACACTTGCTTGAACACCGGCAGTTTCTCCCACAGATCTTTTAAACCTTTGGGCGGTTCGGGTTCTTTTAAGTAGGCTAATAGTTCTCCAACTTCCCGTAGAGCGCCAACACTTTCTTGGCCCATACCTAAGGCTACACGTTCAGGAGTACCAAAAAGGTTCGCTAAAACAGGAATCGAATAGCCTTTTGGATTCTCAAATAATATAGCGGGTCCACCAGCACGTAACGTACGATCGGCGATTTCGGTCATTTCTAAGTCAGGATCTACCTCAAGGGAAACTCGCTTAAGTTCACCTCTGCTTTCTAACTGCGCTATAAAATCTCGTAAGTCTTTGTATTTCATGTTGAACCGCTATCTATTCAGAACTAATAAGTATAAACCCGTGGGAAGCTTTATACGAGAGATGTGAGAATTTAGTTGTAAAAATAAATTGTTAAATTTTTGTAATTTTATCAATTCAGGGATAATCTAAACACAGGTGATCTTCCATTGTACAAAAGCTATGCAATCGAACATTAGATGCAGTGTGTTATTAATTATCTCGATAATGAGTTTTCACGCGTCAGCAGCGTGTGATAGCCCTGCCCATAGGCAATTTGATTTCTGGCTAGGAACTTGGGACGTATATTCTCCACAACACAAAATTGTTGGAATAAATAAAATCACCTCACAACTAAACGGATGTATTTTAACAGAAGAATACCAAACGCCTTCAGGCTACCAAGGTCAAAGCATCAATATATTTGATGTTAGCAACCAACAATGGCATCAAACTTGGGTAGATAATAGCGGTTTACTTCTGTCTTTGAATGGCAAATTTGACGGGCAATCTATGGTACTTGAAGGTCCGGGAAAAACACCTAAAGGAGAAAATATTGTGCACAGAATTACTTGGACGCCATCAGCCGACAAAAGCGTACGTCAACATTGGGAGTCCAGCCAGAACAATGGCAAAACTTGGACAACCCTGTTTGACGGAAAATATGTAAAACGAAAATAACATTCAACATTATAAGAAGAGTAAATTATGCCTTTTAACAACGAGCTCACCGAAGAACTTAATCTAATCTTAAAATTCCCCAACAAAAGTTTAATGCAAGGACTAAAAATCCATCACGATGCTGAACAGTCAATGGTAGATGCAGCAAAAAGGTTATTTGACAAAGGCGTGGTTAGTCAACCAGATGGCGGCTATCTAACTGATTTAGGACATGATTTAGCAGAACACGCGCAAATTATTCAGTCCGCCCTAACTTCCCGATAGAATTTGTATAAATACGGTAGGCAACGGTTGTATCGACTGTTGTCGCTGTCATCTTGTTGTATTCTAAGGGCAGCTCTTTGGGTGCCCCGTGCCTAAATGTGCTTTTGTATTTAGTATTTTGCGTAAATGTCGATACAATCATTATAGTTGGTTAATTTTTTGACTCTGCGGAAAATTTGATATGCGCCTGTTTAAGTTTACTTCATTTATTACATCATTGGCTTTGTTGTCGTTTAATTTGCACGGTGCAGAACCGATAAAAGCGGTTGAGTTATACACTCAAGATGAATTGATTGGATTGATAAATCGCAATGAACACCTCGACCGTGTGGTGCTCGACAGATGCCAACTTGTGCAAGACATTGAAGCACGCGCGGAAACCCTAAAGATTCCTTCTTTTCAATTTTTGTGGGGCGATATGTTAGCCTGGGGGGTGTGTGTTGATGCAGAACCAACTAGAGGCATTAGTTATATGCAAGAAGCTGCCGATCAGGGACTTCCTGCCGCTTTG
This sequence comes from Aliiglaciecola sp. NS0011-25, assembly GCF_040370605.1. Classification (NCBI taxonomy): domain Bacteria; kingdom Pseudomonadati; phylum Pseudomonadota; class Gammaproteobacteria; order Alteromonadales; family Alteromonadaceae; genus Aliiglaciecola; species Aliiglaciecola sp. NS0011-25. The sequence goes on along the minus strand of NZ_BAABWR010000017.1, from coordinate 97,784 downwards.
GAGCAGTTAGGTCGATACTATTCTGCGGGTAAACTAGTTCAACAAGACAAGCAGCGTGCAGTTATCTATTTACGAGAGGCCGCCGCCCTAGGAAACCTCAAAGCTCAAATTCAACTTGCCGATTTATTCATCGATGGATTTGGCAGCCCTTATGATTATGAAGACGCTTATCATTGGTTGTATAACGCCATCACAAATGACAAGAAAACCCACGCAAGAATTGCCAATTGTATGCATGATTTAGAAAAGTTAATGCATCCAAAGGCCGTCAGAAAAGCTAAACGTCCGTTAGATAGTTAATCTGAGGAAGGCTTCGTAGACTGCACAAAGGTTTCAAATTGGTCGGGTAAAAACTCCGCAAGCTGGCCTGATAAATCCACATAAGTTTTCAAAGCGGCTGGCAAAGATGCGTAAATCTTGGGAAGGTTTTCAAGTAACTTCAGGTTATTCACTCTTTTAGCTTGTTCAAGTGCAATAGGAATATTGGCAAACGAACTAAACATCAATAAACAATGTTTTAAGTCACGCTGGAATACACTCAGCTTTTCTGGTTGTTTTACTTGCACTTGTTGCCAACATCCCTGCCAAACCGATTCCAACTGACTATGCCCAGCCAATAAACCTTGCAGCCATTGGCTAACAGGAATATCTGCGGTTAAGTTATCAGGCAGAGGCTGGCCTTTGCCTGGATAGTCAATATTATTTGTGCGCATCTGCGCTAACTCATGTTGCAATAAAGCCATCAAAACTTCAGCGATATGATCCACTTCCGACTCTGAAACGTCACCGCGCTTCTGCTGAAATGCCCAGCTAAGCCAAACATCAGGCATAGGTATCTCGGGTGCAGAGCTAACAGCAAAGACAATTCCCGTCACATAATGTGGTGAATGTAATAGTGTTGGATACTGCCTGCATATTTTTTCAAGCTGTTGTAAAGCGTCAGGTTTTACGAATGGCAAAACTCATTCCTATTGGCATTTCAGATTTTAGATTCATTTAACATTGAAATTTACTGAAAAAAAACATTGACAAAAAAACCACTTAGAACGTTATAATATATCAATTGATACAGTATAACATTGCATTAACATTCTATATAAAGGAGCTCGTCGTGCTATCGCAACAATACTCTTTACTCACCAGTACCATTATACTAGCACTAAGTGTTTCTAACCAAGTTAACGCGCAAACCAAACCAATTCAAAAAGATGAACAACAAATAGAAAAATTGGTCATTACGTCAAATCCCCTTAATCCTACTGTGCTCGAGTCTGCTACGCCAGTTTCAATTATCGCAGGTGAGGATTTAGAATCGAGAATTGCTCCAACTCTAGGTGAAACATTAAAAAACGTTCCCGGTGTTCATAGCACCTATTTTGGACCGGTTTCAAGTAGCCCCATTATTAGAGGCCTTGATGGCCCAAGAGTTAAAGTTCTACAAAACGGTCTAGATGCGTCAGATGCATCTAGAGTAGGACCAGATCACGTAGTATCCACAGAGTCAGCTAACGCCACTCAAATAGAAGTGTTACGAGGACCTGCAACGCTGTTGTACGGAAGCGGCGCAATTGGTGGTGTGGTAAATATCGTAGACAATCGTTTACCTGTGCAAAGACGAGATGAGATTGAAGGTAAAGTTAGTTACTTACATGACTCTGTTTCGAGTGAAGATTTACTTAATCTGAATGTGGATGGCGGCAATGACACAGTAATGTGGCATTTTGATGCATTTGATAGAGAAACTGAAAACTATTCCATTCCAGGTTCCGCAGATATTGATGGCACCGAAGACAGTGGTAAGTTAGATAATTCGTTTATCGATTCAAACGGTTTTACCGCAGGTTTAGGTTGGGCTTCAGATAATCTCAATGTAGCATTCTCGTTCGGCCAATTAGAAAGTGATTATGGTATACCTGGTCATTCTCATGAAGAAGAGCATGAGGAAGAAGAAGAAGAGCATGAAGAAGAGGAAGTCTTTGCTAGATTAGACCAAGATCGTTACCAAATGTTAGTCGATCTGCATGATCTAGATGGCTTTTTCAGTGAATTTAAATTCCGCAGTGCTTACACCGATTACAGTCATAGTGAAATTGAAGATGGCGCTATAGGTACAACGTTTAATAATGAATCCATCGAGTCCCGTTTGTGGGGAAAACATCGCAGTATCAATGGTTGGGAAGGGGTAATCGGCCTCAATTACACCAACAGTGATTTTTCAGCATTGGGTGATGAAGCTTTTACCCCTGCTTCAGAAAGTGACTCACTTGCGCTCTTTGTGCTTGAAGAGAAACATGTCGATAAATTTTTATGGCAATTGGGTTTCCGTTATGAAAAAAGTGATATTTCTGTAGATAACAGCTTTTTCGAATCAACGGAAGATGAGCACACTGATGAGATTTTCTTTGATGATGCAAGTTATTCTGCATTAAGTTTATCGGCAGGTGTGGTGTGGAGCGTTCAAGACAACGCTACATTGTCATTTAATTATGCTCGTTCTGAAAGAGCACCTTCTGCCGCTGAGATGTATTCAAACGGTCTGCATATCGCAACTAGCACATACGAACTTGGTGCTGGATTTGATATTGAACCCAGTGACGAAGCTGGTGAATACCATATAGTCCAGAACCAACAAGACGCAGAAAAGGAAATATCAAACAACCTAGATCTGACTTATCACACTTCCGGCGACAGCGTAGAGGCGACCTTTAGTATTTTTTACAATCAAATCGACAACTACCTGTTCCAACAAAATACCGGATTAGTATCTGAAGATGGTCATATTCATAGTGAAGAAGAAGGTGACGAAGAGCTTGATGCTGACCATGATCATGAAGATGAAGGTCTGGCAATATATTTATTCCGTCAGCAAGATGCTGAAATTTATGGCTTCGAAGCGGAAATAGACTGGCACATAACTGAGCAAATTCGCTTGGAAACTTTTGCCGATATAACAAAAGCAGAACTCACCAGTGGTGAAAACTTGCCTCGTATTCCACCAGCAAGAATTGGTTTTGGATTGCACTTTGAAAGTGATTATTGGCACGCTGAAGTAGGGGCAACCTACAACGCTAAGCAAACCGATATCGCTGATTATGAAACTGAAACTGCAGGTTATACCTTAGTAAATGCGGCTTATAATTATTACACCGAGGTAGCCGACAATGAATTGGTGTTATTTGTTAGAGGCAATAACCTACTCGATAAAGAAGCTCGGGTTCATGCGTCCTTTATCAAAGATGTCGCCCCTTTACCGGGTCGCTCAGTGGTAGTCGGAGCAAGATTAAACTTCTAAGATAATTCATATTCTAATATAAATGACGTTGCACCAATCACTTGCTGTAACGTCATTTTTCCCACTCAAGTAATCGAACTCCCATACCACCTGTCTTAAAACAATTCATTTAAAAATCAGCACCATCTGCGACACTTTGCATGCCAATGTAGAGCCAAGCAAGTGACAACAATCTTACTCTGCGTTAAGCTGACTTATCACTCATTTCGTCCACCTCAATTACCCAGAAAGTCAGTGTGAACAGGGTTTAAGATAAAATTGGTATCATTATGAAAAAATTCGGCCCTGCGCTGTTGGTAACCGCTGCATTTATTGGTCCTGGAACTGTGACCACTGCCACGCTAGCAGGAGGAAACTTTGGTTTTGCCTTGGTTTGGGCGTTACTGTTCTCAGTTATCGCCACTTTTGTATTACAGGAAATGGCGTCGCGCTTAGGGTTGGTTACAGGTAGTGGCTTAGCTGAAGCTATTAGTCAACAATTCAGTGGTATTAAAAAAATGCTAGCCTGCCTGTTAGTCGTAAGTGCGATAGGTATAGGCAATGCGGCCTATCAAGGTGGCAATTTAACAGGTGCTGCTATAGGTCTATCTGGTTTATCTGGCGGAGAATTAACTCACTGGGTATGGTTACTGGCTGCAATTTCAAGTGGCCTACTGCTAACCGGCCAATACAAGTGGGTAGAAAAGTCGCTGATCACTTTAGTCTTAACCATGTCTACCGTATTTATTGCCACTATGTTTATTGCTGGACCAAGTTTACAAGACATTGTTCGGGGTGCTTTGGCATTTGATTTTCCTGATGGTAGCAGTTTAATGATAATGGCTTTGATAGGGACAACAGTTGTTCCTTATAACCTATTTTTACACGCCAGTATTGTGTCCAAAAACGCCCCTGATAAAGATAATCTAGACTCTGCATTAACAAATAATCGGATTGATAGCACCTTATCCATTGGTTTAGGTGGGTTAATTACACTGTCAATTTTATCCTGTGCAGCAAGTACCTTTTTTGCCACACAAACTCAAGTAGACGCCGCTAACATAGGTCAACAACTGGCCCCCTTATTGGGTAGCTATGCCAATGTTTTCTTCGCAATTGGCTTATTTGCAGCTGGACTCACTAGTGCGATTACCGCCCCTTTAGCCGCAGCTTACGCTGTTAGCGGCGCGCTGGGTTGGAAAACCGAACTTGCCGATAAGCGATTTAAGTGTATTTGGATTACAGTGATGATTGTTGGTGTGCTCTTTGCCAGCATTGGCATAAAACCCTTAGCGGCGATTTTATTTGCGCAAGCGGCTAACGGTTTGCTGTTACCGGTTATTGCCATCTTCTTAATCTGGACTTTAAACAACGAAAAACTAATGGGTCAGCATAAAAACGGAATCTTAGCCAACCTGTTTGGAGGTTTAATAGTCGCATTCGTTTCAGCTTTGGGGCTGTATAAAATAGTCAGTGTTTTTATCTGATATTTTTACGCCCCAGCCGGAGAAATTAAGATTTTAGTCGATTAAATGCTTCTTCAAGCATGCTTTTTGGACAACCGAAGTTAATTCTAACAAATTGTTTATTGCCAAAATCAACGCCTGGTGAGGGTCCTACTCCCTTACTTTCAAAATAAGATTGTGGGTTGTCTAAGCCTAACCCACTGGCATCTATCCAAGCCAAAAAGGTCGCTTCCACTTTTAACAATCTAAGCCCTTCAATTTGCTCTACCTGTTGCTCGACATAGGCTAAATTTGCGCGCAAATAATCGAGTAATTCAGAATGCCATTGGTCGCATAAAGTAAATGCAGCTTCGGTTGCTACCAGTCCCATAACATTTGCCCAAGGGATAAACCCTTGCATACCCGCTACAAATTCAGCGCGTAATTTACTATCAGGAATAATCGCAAACGATGTGCCTAAACCTGCAACATTAAAGGTTTTACTCGCGGCCATCAGCGTAATTGAGTTGTGCTCTAATCCAGCGAAGTTCCCAGCAGGAAAATGCTTTTTCGATTCATCTAGGACTAAATCACAATGAATTTCATCTGAACACAACTTGACGTCATATTTATTGCAAATTTGCGCAATTTTAGTGAGTTCAGCTTCACTCAATACCGAGCCAACAGGATTCATAGGGTTACATATGATAAACAACTTGCACTTAGGATCACTCGCCTGTTCTTCTAATTGCGCAAAATCCAGAGTCCATCGACCGTCAATCTCAACGCTATCGATTTCAATTCTGTTTAGTCCACTAATTCCCGGAGCAGCTCTTAAAGGTGGGTAATTAGGTGTTTGAATCATCACCGAATCCCCCGCCTCACAATAAGCTTTGCACGCTACGTTGAAAGCAGGCACAACACCTGGTGTCCAGACAATCCACTGAGGATCAATTTGCCAATCGTGTTGCTCTTTTAACCAACGCACAACAGCGTCATTTGCCGGCGTATACTGTGCTGGCAAAGTATACCCAAACAAGCCGTGCTCCACACGTTGCGCAAGAGCTGTTTGTATCGCTTTAGGGCTCGCAAATTCAGTATCTGCAACCCACATAGGTAAGATATCTGTCCCTTTGTATTTTTCCCATTTGAATGCGTGAGTAGCGGACCTGTCGATGACATCATCAAACTGCATGATTGTTCCTTTAACAATGTTAATTAGTAAAGCGGATAGTGTAAGAATCTATTTATTTTAGCAATTTCGCTACTCTATCGGTTAAGTCATGATTTTTAAATGGTTTAGCAATAAATTCTGAGGCGCCGGCTTTTTTAGCAGACATAACAAGATCTCTGGTTGCTGTTCCTGTCACCATTAAAAATGGTAAGTCCTGACGTTTCGAACGAACCGTTTTCAACAACGCAATACCATCGTGTTCCGGCATTTGCCAATCACAGATAACTAAATCAATTTTATTCATGTCATTTTTATCTATATAACGCACAGCATCAACGGCACTGTTTATGGTAATAACCTCACCTTCAACAAACTCTTCTAAAATCAGCTGTATTAATTCCAAGGTAATTTGATCATCGTCAATTACAAGTATTCTGTGCATCAATCCAACCTATTCTCATAAAACATATGTCCGCTAATATACTCTGTATGCGCCAATTTTTATATTGTAAAAAAGTCTAACACCGAAACTTTCGTTATCTGTACGACGCTAATGATTCGTCAGCTTCACAAAGCAAATAACTCACAAAGGTGTTGTTAAGTTGATTCAGATCAACATCAATTTATGCCATAAGCCTAAGATAAGTACATCGGATTAGGAGATAGAAAAATGAAACAAAATGTTGGCATATTAGATACAGCAATTCGTTCAATTTTAGCACTTGCATTTTTGGCAATGGCGGTTGAAGGTTTATACGGTACCACAATAAGCATTGTATTAGGTGTAATTGGCGCAGCATTATTTTATACCAGCAGTTTTGGATTTTGCTTACTGTATAAATTACTTGGAATTGATACATACCCTGACTTCAGAGATGACTCTTATCATCCAGAATGATCAAAACAGGCCCAGTTGATCGCTAGTGATGTCTTCAAAGGAGACATTTATGAAAGGTAAAATACCTTCTGCGATGGGCCTAATTTGTTTATCAATGTAATGTTCATAGTCTAAGGCTGAATGAATGTAATCTACAGGCTGAGGACCATCTAAGGTAATCACATAACTTATCCAGCCTTTGTTTTGATAACGAAGTGGTTTGTTGAGCTGTTTGTTTTGCTCATCGGCAATACGGGCAGCTTTTACGTGAGGTGGCACATTTTTCGTGTATTGGACCAAAGGTTGGCGTAGTCGTTTTCGATATACTAGTTGTTCGTCACACTCCCCTGACCTTATTTTTCTTATCACATTAAGCAAGTAAGCACTTACATCCTGATTAGCAAACACCATTCTATACAAGGTTGGTTGAAATTCTTTAGCGAGTTTGGTCCAATCAGAACGAACCGTTTCCAAACCTTTAAATATGAGTTCAGGTTGTTTACCTGAAGCATACTTCAAACCTGCATAGCGCTTTTTGCTGCCCGTTTCAGCGCCCCGAATGGTCGGCATCAAAAAGGTTGAAAATAAGGTTTCAAACTCTATTTCTAGGTGACATGTCAAATCGAGTTGCTGTTGAATTTTTTGTTGCCACATTTGGTTAATCTCTCGCTCAAGAGTCTTTCCTATATCCAACGCTTGTTCTACTCCCTTAGTATTTTCTAGCCAAACGAAAGTAGAGTCAGTATCTCCATAAATGACTTTGTAACCTTTTTCTTCAATCCATGCAGCGGTGGTTTGCATAATTTCATGGCCGCGCATAGTGATTGAACTTGCTAAGCGGGTGTCATAAAAGGGACAGCCACCAGACCCCAGAACACCATAAAACGAATTCATTATGATTTTAATTGCTTGCGAGCGAGCCGTATCCTGTTGACGCTTTGCCTCATCTCTTTGTCGCCACAAGCTGGTAATAATATCGGGAAGAAAGTGTTTATCCCTCGAAAATAAACCGCCACGAAAGCCCGGAATAGCGTTTTCCGGCTCAAGTAACCCCTCCACTAAACCTAGTGGGTCGATTTTGAAAGTGCGGATGATAGAAGGGTAAAGACTCTTGAAATCGAGTACCAATACGTTTTTGTATAAGCCAGGAAATGAGTCCATTACATATCCGCCAGGACTTGCTAACCCGCCATTTGCGGGTCGATTGGGCGATACATACCCAGAACGATGGAGTTTAGGCAGATAGAGATTAATAAAGGCAGCTACAGAACCACCAATTTTATCCAGTTCCAGCCCAGTTAATTGGCTTCGTAACAGTAAATAACTAATTAAGTTGGTATGCTCAAAGATTCTTTCCACTAACACACAATCTTGCAGATTATATTTAGCTAATTTTAGTTTGTTATGATTAAAATCATGGGTAATAGCGGCAACACGATTATCCACATCAGTGGTGTCTTTTCCCTCTCCAAGTAATGCTTGAGCGACATTTTCCAAACTAAAACTATCAAAATGGTAAGTCGCTGTTTTCAAACTATCGATACCATCAATGACCACTCGTCCAGCAATATTCATAAACGCCTGGTTACTATCATTTCGCGACTCACGCCAGTAAACGTCACTTCCATCTCGCCCAAGACGCAATCGCACGTTCAATTTGTTGGCTCTTTGGGTCAACACTTTGAAATCGAAGTTAATGATATTCCAGCCAATAATAAGGTCTGGATCAAAGTGGGTAATAGATAGATTCAATTGTTCAATGAGACGTTTTTCATCCTCAACCCATATCAGCCAATCCTGATTATCTTCCGGCTGCCCGATCATTATGACTTGTTTAAAATCGCCGCTAGATAGTCCAATTGAATATAGTTCGCCGTCCATACTGCACTCAATATCAAGAGACACTAAGGTTAGTTTCGGAATGTAATCAGCGGGTTTGAGGCGAGCATTTTTCAACGAAATATAGCCAGACGTTGCCTTGCTCTGCTCATTTTGAACCTCGCCGGTAAAATAAGCACCAGCACAGATAAAACGCTCCATCATGTATCTATCGGGCAACCTGATGTCATTTTCGAATGCAGTGATTTTTGCGGCGGCAAGAATATCTCTGGCGCGATAAAAAGGCCCAGTAGTTGCAAAATACAGGGCGTTCACAGAAGTTTGTTCGAATGTTTTTAACTTTACTGATTTGAATTCAAGCGCAATCCCCGATTGATTTAACAAAGCCCTAGCGCGCGATACATCGTGATTTGCAATGAACATCACTGGTTTTTGTTGATCAGTAATGATTTTTACTGGTCCTTGTTCGGTGCTCAACCAAAATTCGATACAGGCACAACCATTTCGTTCAACCACTTTACGAGTGAGTATGAACCCTTTCTGCGGGATATGTTGCAATAGCGGAGGCGCTCCGTTGGAATCAAAGGAAAAACCAAATTGTACAGCTTTGAAGAATACCAATCCAGATTAAAAGTCTGCTGGGCAAAAGTGTTTTGGTGAATTGATTCACTACTCTAGATTAGATGTAAAATGCGCTTTTGGTTAATTATTATAATTCTAATTGCAGTAATGATGGATCTTGCTCATCAAAAATCACAACCTTATCTCTCCCCCCTCGTTTCGCTTGATAAAGGGCTTTATCGCATTGCGCCATTAAACACTCTAGTGTCATGCCTTGAGCATATTCGGCTAAACCGGTAGAGATAGATAGACTGAGTCCATTTAGATCAAATGAAATCGGTAGTTGTTTAACCTTATGGGACAAACTTTTAAGGGTTTTTTCAGCATCACCAAGGGATGTATGGGGCAATGCGATCATAAACTCTTCACCGCCAATTCTACCTATTACATCAGTTTGACGGAAAGTATCTAAACATAAGCCACCAAAACTGGTTAACACCTCGTCACCAGCAGCATGACCAAAGGTGTCATTTATTTTTTTAAACAAATCGATATCAACAATGGCCACTGACAATTTAAATTTATGTCGACTGGCCAACTCAATTTGTTGTTGTAGTAACTCAAAAGCATGGCGACGATTGGCCAATCCAGTTAAACCGTCTACATTCGCTAACTTTTCCAATTTGCTTCGATTTTGGATAGTGCGATACACCAATACAATCAATAAACCACATATGATTAAAGTTGCTCCAAATAGCATTAATAACTGTAAATTTTTAGTCTCCACATCGTTGATGCTAATTTGCTGTGTACGGTTTTCTTGTTCTAATAGTTTATTTTCCCGATCCTTAATTTCGATTTCATATTTAGACCGCAAACTGTGTAATTGCTGGGTACTTTGTTGACTCAAAACTCGTTGTTTCCAAGATACTGTTGCTTCTAGCTTTTCGAATGCCTCTGGGTACTTACCTTCTAATGCCAATAGACGGGCATGCATTTCTTCAAGCGAGATATTTTGTACCGGCATATTATCTGGATCGATGTAAGATTTAGCGGCTGCTAAATATTGTTTTCCGTTTTCAATATTCTTTTCTGCTATAGCGACTTTTAACAAAGATAAACTGGTATCTAAAAGCATGTAAATATTTTGACTTTTCTCGAAAATATTGAAGGCCTGTTGTAATTTCGACCTTGCTTCTAAAAAATTATTTTCCATCAAAGAAATACCCGCGATTTCTTTCAACGCATATGCCACTCCCTGCTCATCCCCCACTTGCTCGGCTAGGTCTTGTGATTGTTCTAATTGAGAGCGACCTAGTTCACGGTTACCGACGTTCTTATTCGCTCTGCCCAAACCATATAACGCAATACTCAGCTCCAAATAGTTTTTATTTTGCTGATGAAAGTTTGCGGCTTCTTCAAAAAATGGGATAGAAAGGGCATCTTCCCGTCGATATTCATATACCAAAGCTAAAATGCCAGCAACGTCTCCACGGCTTAGCAGTACAGATTGCGGCGCAAGTTCGTAAGCTCGTTGCAGGTCTACTAATGCGCCTTGATAATCCACTAATGAATTAAAAATTATGCCCCTTACATATAAAGCACTCACTAGCAGATTAACGTCGTTGTTTAATTCGGCCCAAACTAACGCGGCGCTGCTGCCGACTAAACCCTCTTTAGGTCTGCCCACAAAATCCAAAGCCTGTGCTTCGTTGAGCTTCGTCATATGAAATAACCAAGGTTGGGTTTTTGCATCGATAAAGCTAAGGGCGGTTCTAGCGTGTTTTAATGCTTTAGCAGGAAAAGACAACGAGTAGTAAACCATACTCAAAGTAGAATGATGCTGAGCATGCTGCAAACTGTCTTGTCCCACTGATGGCGGGTTTTCAAGCAATTTCTGTAATGTTGCCGCCGGTTCCTTGGCTTTTTGTGAAATCAATTCATTATAGGGCGATTGCCACATACTGATAGGTGCAGCAACTGACGGCAAGCTTGTTAATCCTATCGTGATAAAGGCGACAATAAGTCGCATAAACTGATACAAAAATTTTCCTCTAACCATCACTGATGAAAACTGAGTTTTCATTGTAGTGCATTTTTCATCCAAGAAATTATATTAATTCATACCTTAGCTATGCTTATTAAACGATTCGAAAAACTTTAAAAATAGCTTAAGGCGCTGAGATAAATATACTTTTGGTGTTTACACGATCATCACAGATTTGCAAAATAAACAGTTCACCATATTCACTTTCATCAATTTTAGTAGCAACGCCCCCTAACGCAGAAATTAACTCAGGAGTCGTATTACTGTGACCGACTATCAGCACATTAGTTTGCAGTGCCTTGATACTCTGAGCAAAAGCTGTCAGTTGCTTAGGCGAGTAGAATTGCACACCTAGTCCTGATCGTTTTGAGAAAGGCTGGGCTGTCTGTTTGGTTCGGTGATACTTAGTTGAATAAATGTGTTGAATATTTTTCGGCATTAAATAATCAGCAAGGGCTTCAGCACGAAGCTGGCCTTGTTGAGTCAATCCAGGATCGGTGCCACCAGATTGTTTTTCAAAATGGCGAACCAGATACAAGTCATAACAGTAGCCATTTAGTGGCAATAAAAGTAACACTGCATACAACAATTTTATCATTATGGATCCCGCATCGGTAATTTGCCCAAGTCAAATATATCTCAAATGCTAATCTAAAGTGAAACATAGACGGAAAATGTGCAAAAAGTTTGTTTCCATACAAAATTTACTCTGATTTTTGATATCAAGCAGAGATTCAATTAGCATTCGCAACTTGTACTAGATTATCTTCAAATGGAAACTATCTAGCCTAAAACATGACGGTGCTAATTAAACAACAAAAGAACAACAAAACTTAATTAACTAGTGCCACATCATAATAAGTAGATTCACTATTTTGACGGCGATATATAACGCCCAATAACCTAAGAAGTAACGTTAATGCCCACTTATTCTGGAAATATTCGCAAAATGCGCGGTCAAGCTGAAATTGGCTCTACGGTTGAATATAGTTTACCTATTGGTGATTCGCACATCAGCATGAATCCATTAATTGGAACCGCGCTGAAAGTAAGCTATCAGGGCGTGATTAATTGTGTCCATTGCAATACAAAAACCAAAAAAAGCTTTAATCAAGGCTATTGTTATCACTGTTTAATGAAACTAGCTCAGTGCGATACTTGTATAATCAAACCTGAAACTTGCCATTATGAGCAAGGAACGTGTCGTGAACCCCAATGGGGGGAAGACAACTGCATGAACGATCATTTTGTGTATCTAGCCAATACCGGCACCTTAAAAGTGGGGATTACTAGGCACGTTAGCGATGGTGTTTCAAGCCGCTGGATCGACCAAGGAGCAACTCAAGCAATACCTATTTTACGGGTAAAGAACAGGTTGCTCAGTGGCTTAGTTGAAACGGTAATTAAGCAACATATTGCCGATAAAACGAATTGGCGAGCGATGCTCAAAGAGCACCCTAAAGAAGCTGACTTAATTGCCATGCGAGAACACTTATTTGGTTTAGTGGAAATGGAATTAGATGATATTGGCTCACAATATGGGCTACAAGCAATCAGCCTAATCGATATGCCCGCAATTGACATTCAATACCCTGTGTCTGAGTACCCAAGTAAAATCAAGTCAATCAATTTGGATAAAGAATTCGAGTTTGAAGGTGTGCTAAATGGCATCAAGGGACAATACTGGATGTTAGATAATGATCGGGTGATTAATATGCGTAAATACTCAGGGTACCATTTAGACATTACAACCAACTAAGTTAATTATTTATAGGTTAGTTTTTAGCGACGATAGCAGTAAATCTAACACTATTTGGCTAGGCAGACAGTAGGCACATTGTACTGTCTGCCAGCATAATTTATTGGCAAATTTAAAACCTATTCTACGGCGATCCCCGCGGCACTGGCTTTATCTAGTTCTTCATCAAGACGTTTGGCTTCGTCTGCTCTTGGTTTAGTGAATCTGGCTAATCCTAAATACAGCACTGGAGTTAGATAAAGGGTGAACACCACTGCAATTCCAAGCCCACCAAAAACGACCCAACCAATAGCGTTTCTAGCTTCAGCTCCAGCACCGGTAGAGAGGATTAAAGGTAAACCACCTAAAATGGTAGACACTAAGGTCATCATAATCGGCCGTAATCTAACTTTGCCGGCTTCTATAATGGCAGCATAAACACTGTAGCCTTGATCACGCATTTGGTCGGCAAACTCCACCAGCAAAATACTATTTTTAGCCAATAGGCCTATCAACATCACCAAACCAATTTGCGAATAAATATTAATCGAAATTCCAGTGATATAAAGAGCGAATAAGGCAGATGCGATACCAAAAGGCACGGTTAAAATCACCACCACAGCACTATTCACACTTTCAAATTGAGCCGCCAGTACTAATAAAACTATAATAAACGCCAACACATAAGTCATCAGCACTTGTTGTGAGGTCTCTTCGAATGTTTTAGCTTCACCAAGAAACACTAAGCCAATTCCTGGCGGCAAGGTTTCTTGGGCTAATTGGCGAATACTATCTACCGATGTTTGCATCGAAGAGTCATCAACCAATTCTAATTCTAATTTAATGGAGCGGCGTTGAGCGTGACGCTCAAGTTCTGAAGCAACACCTTCTTCGGTTATATAAGCAAGACTAGATAGCGGTACTAAACCACCATTTTGTGAAGATACATAAAGGTTGGTGAGATCAGAAGGATTAGCTAAATTGGCATTAGATGCCTGCAGAATGATTGGTATGGCCTGATCACCCACATTCAAATCTGCGATGTCATCACCATTGATAGCCGCTCTGAGGGTGGTTGATATATCCGAAAATGATACCCCTAACTCTTCAGCTCGACGTCTATCTATATTCACTCGCAATTGCGGTTGCGTAGGTTGATAGGAAATTTGAATGTCGCCAAACCCTGAAAGCTGTTGTTCAATGTTTGCTTTAAAATCTAGCGAAGCCTGATAAATTTCAGCATACTCTTCGCCGGTCAAAGCCAGTTCCAATCCTCCGCCTTGGCCCCGTAAATTTAGACTATTCGAACCAAAAGCTCGACCAGGCGCGCCGGGAATTGCGCCAACTTCAGCTTGTAATTGCTCAATAATCTGTTGTTGCGATTGACTACGTTCATCCCAAGGCACCAAAGGCGCCGTAATAAACACAATATTAGGATCCCACTGCCCGACTACGGTATAAATTGATTTAACCTCACCTTTTTCAACATAAGGCATCAATGCATTTTCCATTTGCATGGCTTGGCGATCCATGAAGTTAACCCCTACACCATCGGGACCTCGAGCAAAAATACGGATATTACCGCGATCTTCGTTGGGTAAAAGCTCATTATCTAATGATTGATATAAATAACCGGCGTATGCCCCAGCAGCCAATGAGAGTAATAAAATTAACCAGCCATAGCGTAGGCTCCAAGCTAGACTTCGCTCGTAACCCCGAGAGCACCATTGCCCAAAACCGCCCAAAAAATGCTTACTATTTTTCTTAATTGGTAGTCTCGCAGTTAATGCCGGCACTAGAGACAAAGCCACAAAAGATGAAATAATCACTGAACTGGCTAAGACACCACCAAATTCACGAAATAAACGTCCCGCCGTTGACGGCAAAAATGCAATAGGAATAAACACTGCGGCCAATACGGCTGTGGTTGCTACTACAGCGAAAAACACCTCGCGACTGCCGATAACCGCCGCCGCTCTTGCCCCTAAACCGAGCGAGCGCCGTCGTTGTATATTTTCTGAGACCACAATAGCATCGTCAACAATCAGACCTGTGGCCAACACCAATGCCAACAGTGTGAGAATATTTATCGAAAAACCTAACATCCACATCACCGCCAAACCTCCGACTAAAGACACTGGTATAGCAAGTGCAGGTACAATTGTTGCCCGACCGGAGCCGATAAACACCCAAAGCGTTAATACAACTAGGCCAATAGTAAACGTCAACGAGGTAATTACTTCTTCTACAGAGCCACGGATAAATTCCGCATCATCTGAGGTGACGACGATATTTAACTCTGGAAATCGCAACTGTTGTTGCTTGACCATTTTCAGAACTTCATTTGAAATTTCAATGGTGTTTGAGCTGGCTTGCCGTAAAACCCCCAACCCGATGACAGGGGTACCGTCTAGTCGCACCAGACTTTGCGCATCCGCGGGACCAAAATACACACTTGCCACATCTGCCACACGGGTGTCGCCTCTAATAACAATATTTTCAACTTGATCTGTGGTCACTGAGGTCGCGTCTGCTCTAACAATCAGTGTTTGGTCGGTAGACCTGAGGCTACCCGCTGGAACATCGAAAGGGGCAAGTCTGAGGGCATCAGCCACATCTGTTACTGATAAGCCAAAACTGGTTAATCGTAAAGGATCGATTGTGACCCGTAACACCCGCTCTCGGTCACCATTAAGCCGCACATCGGCGACTCCAGGAATACTCAGAAACATCGGCGCTAAGTCAGTTTCAACCATTTCGGTCATTGCTTCCATGCTCATGTTGTCACTGGAAACAGCTAAGCTAACTACTGCTTGTGCGTCGTTATCCGCTTTGATAATAGAAAGTCGTTCAACTTCATCGGGTAATTCCCGTTGCACTCGGCTAATTGCTTCACGGGTTTCATTGGCAGCGTCTTCTAAATTGATACCGGGACGAAATTCCACAACGGTTCGTGAATTGCCCTCTTCACTTTGTGCTCTGATGGAGTCAACCCCACTTACGCGCGCAATAGCGCCTTCTAGTCGACTCGTTACCTCCATGTCAACAGTTTCGGGTGAACCTCCCGGATAGCTAGCAGAAACAGTTAACCTAGGACGGTCTACATCGGGTAATTCACGTACTTCAAGACCGCTTAGTGCAGCAATTCCCGCTATCATGATTAACAAATTGATTACTACGATAAGTACAGGTCGGCGCACCGACAAAGACGGTAAGTCTTGTTGATGATGGGAAGATGAGTTCATTAATTTGTCTCCTGTGCTCGGACTTTAACAGCCTGCCCTGGTCGCAAACGTTGAATACCTTCTACAATCAATTGCTCACCTTTGCTTATATCTCCTTCTACCAGCAGATAACCGCGCATACGCTGTTTAATTTGCACCTCAACTTTTACCGCTTTACCATCTACCATCTTCCAAATGTATGCACCGGTTGCGCCCCATGAAAGGCCTGATTCAGGAATAACTGGATAAGATTGCCCCTGCACACTGATGTTGACGCGAAAGCTCATTCCTGGACGGTAATTATCTTGTGCATTGTCTAAAATAGCGCGAGCTAAAATAGTGCGATCAGTATCACTGATTCTTGAATCTAACTGGGCAATTTCAGCCTCTAGTGTCGCTTCTCGATTGGTCCATGGTTGTACGGTAACTAAACTGTCTTTTGCTAGCGTATTGGCGGCAGATTCTGGGGCACGGAAATTGATAAACAATTGGCTTCGGTCATCTAAAGTTGTGATTAATGTTTGTTGGGTAATGCGGTCGCCAACTTCCACATCAGTGAGTCCCACATAACCTGTAAAAGGCGCGATGACTATTCTGTCTTGTAATTCTATCTCAGCATCAATCACATCCATTTTTGCTAACTCTTTAGCAGTTGACGCCACATCTAGTGCGCTTTCTGTTACCGCACCTTTGCTACTACTTTGCTGTAACCTAGTTAAATTCCTAGTCGCATCATGAAGTTGAATCTTGGCCCGTTGTAAAGCCGCTTTTTGACGACGAGAATCAAGCTCTAACAATACCTGACCTTGCACAACTTTTTGTCCAGGTACAAAGTTTACGGCCACAACTCTATCTGCGGTAGCCGGAAAGATATCCACAGATTTTATAGCTTCAGCTGAACCCACGGCCTCCACCGAAGAGCTTTGAGTGTCTAAACTAACACTATTTACAATAACTTCTGTTGGTCCTTTGGCGCCAAATTGCTGAGCATGAGCAGAATGAAAAATCGTCAATGTGACAAGTATGATAGGAAGCAACAGTATTGTCGTGATGTAATTCATCCGTTTATTCACCATGTAAAGTTTTGAAGTGTTACGTAACTAACGGCCATTTTGATTTTATTTTCATCATAAAAATTAAAACTCAGTTAGATATCTGAAATAACAGAGTTTTTCATCTAACCTGTAGTTATTGATGTAGCCAGTCGTTAATGGAATGTTATAAGAGCATTAGAGGATATCAAATACAACTGAGAATAACGCATAAAAAAGGCGTTGGTCGAATTCACTATGATAAAAATAATAAATGGTTATTTTTCAGTTAGAAAGGTACGAATTGATTCTTTGTAATTTCGGCTTACTTTAATCCGCTCCGTGCCCCCTTGGAGCTGTAAAAAGAACTCCCCTTTAGTATGTGGTATGACTTTTTCAATGAAGTTCAGATTGACGATAGTGGAGCGATGGACCCGCTTAAAAACTGTATCATCAAGTTCTTCTAGCAATTCTTTGAGAGTAATACGCTTGATATGGGTTTCTCCCTCAGCATGCAAACACACGTAATCCCCAGCGGCATCAATCCACTCGATATCGGATTGTTTGAGCAAGGTAATTTCATCCCGCTCTTTAATCACAATTTTACGTTCTAGGTTATTGTTTGCATGATTAGCCGCAAGTTCTTCGTCTTGCTCAAAATTGCTTTCTCTGCGACTAATGGTATCAATGGCACCGATAATTGGTATTTTATAATCCACCTGTTCATTTGCCGCCATTCGTTCTTGGGCTCGTTCAATTGCTCTTTGAATTCTCTCCGTATCAATGGGTTTGAGAATATAATCAACCGCATGCACATCAAAAGCATCTAATGCATATTGTTCATATGCCGTGGTAAAAACAATCAAAGGAACCAGTTCACTTTGCAGGTTTTTCACCACGTCAAAACCATTCAACCCAGGCATTTGAATATCGAGAAAAACCAAGTCGGGATTTAAGTCCATTATCAATTCAATCGCCTGACGACCATTTTTACCTTCACCAACAATTTCCACTTGTGGTAACTGGTTCAATTTTGCTCGCAGTACATTAAGGGCAAGCGGCTCATCATCGACAATAACGGCTCGAATCTTGTTCATGCAGTTTTTTCCTTGGTATTGGTCCTGTCTACTTTATCCGCTAGATTGTATTCACAAGGAATATTGATAATGGTTTTCAGGCCACCTGATGGTAATAACTTGATATCCATTGAATAATCATCAGAATAAAGTGCTTTGAGGCGTTCGTCAGTATTGCGTAAACCAACACCACGTCCGGTAGAGCTTTTCAATTTACTTTTAGCGATTTTAGCCCCAGAGCCAGTATCACTTAATTGTAGTATTAAACGATGATCAACAACATCGGCTCTAAACTCGATTGTGCCACCAGACTCACTTTGCGCAATAGCGTGTTTCATTGAGTTTTCTATAATGGGTTGCAATAAAAGACTGGGTAACAAAGCCGATTTGGCTTCAGCTGTAATCTCAAAATCCAATCGCAAACGATCTTCAAAACGGGTCTTCTCGATCTCCAAATATAAATTTAACGCATTGACTTCGGTTTCCAACGGAATCTTAGTATCTGGATTATTATCCAATGAATAGCGCAAGAACTTGCTCAATTGGACTGTCATTTTTTGAGCCTTGACAGTTTCGTTGCTTTCAACCAACGAGTTAATTGCATTTAAGGTATTGCATAAAAAATGCGGATTGAGCTGATAACGAAGCATCTTAAGTTGTGCATCTCTTGCCACATTTTGTGCTTTCATGCGTTTCAACTGCTCTTCTTTGGCTTCTGATTCCGCTTGCAACAATATAATGTGTTCAGTCTGCAACAATTCATAATATCGAATGCCATGAAACAGACCGGCCCAGCATAGAAAGATGAAAATACTTGCAAAATGCCAACCACCAAACTGCGTCCATTCGGTGCCATCGCCAGTAAGAGAAATAAAGGCATATACACGAGCCAACGTCCAAACAAACGACACCAGCATGACGGTGATAAAACCAACTAGCGCTCGAAAACGAGTACTTTTGTCCCAAATGTGCATGAACACCCAATACAACACCAAGGACAACATTAGTCCTAACAGAGCTTGGAGTATAATATGCAGGATGTGAGGCCAAGAAAATGGACCGTACCAAAGGGTGAGTACCGCAAAGCTCATAACACTGACAAATAACCAAAAACCAACTTGCCACAACCAAAACTTCCGACTCGGCTGATTAGCAATAAAGCGTTTTGTAAAATCCGTTATTTTTTGCAACATAGTGAACCTTTCGAAGGTGAATCAAAATTTTACACTCTGCCCGATCGAACCGCCAGTTTTGCAGTCCGCCCTACCGCAGCGGCGAACCACTTTACCGTATATTCACCTTTAAAAGTAAAAAATAAGTTAACGTAAATCGTTAAATTCACTAATATCACGAAATTGATACTTGCTAATCCAGCCCTAAAACAAGAGCGATTAATATGTCAAAACACACTTCATTTTCACTTTTTTACGTCGCTTTTATTTCACTTATTGCTGCATTAGGTGGGTTCTTAATGGGGTTCGATGCATCGGTTATTTCTGGTGTGGTGAAATTTATCGAGCCCGAGTTTGGATTAACCAAATTACAACTAGGCTGGGCCGTTGCATCACTTACCCTTACGGCTACTTTAGCAATGATGATCTCAGGTCCACTAGCAGATAAGTTTGGTCGAAAAACGGTACTAAAAGTCGCCGCTTTCCTATTTTTATTATCTGCCGTATTGTCGGCAGTCGCCCCCAGTTTTCTGATTTTAGTTCTGGCGAGAATGCTAGGTGGTTTTGGTGTTGGCGCAGCATTGATAATCGCTCCTATGTATATCGCTGAAATTGCCCCTGCCAAGTTTCGTGGTCGACTGGTATCACTCAATCAATTGAACATTGTTATTGGAATCTCTGCTGCTTTTTTCACTAATTATTTAATTTTACAACTTGGTTCCGCAACAACACCGGAACAAGATACGTGGAATATTCAACAATGGAATTGGCGCTGGATGTTAGGCCTAGAAGCAATCCCAGCGTTGTTATATTTCTTTTGTTTGAATTTTGTACCAGAAAGTCCAAGATGGTTATTACTGAAAAACAGGCCGGACGAAGCCAAACAAGTGCTTTGTAAAACAGTTCCTGAAGCCGAATTAGAAGATACACTTAATAGCATAGAAGCAGGCTTAAAACAGGATAACCAGCAACAGCAAACCTCACTTCTAACATTGCTTAAACCGAATATGCGCTTGGTAATGATCATCGGTATTTCAATTGCTATTTTACAACAAATTACCGGAATTAATGCGGTGTTCTTTTATGCGCCTATGATATTTGAGCAAAGTGGATTCGGTACCGACGCATCCTTTATGCAAGCCGTTTTAGTGGGCTTAATTAATTTACTGTTTACCGTATTTGCCATATTACTGATCGACAAAGTGGGACGGAAGGCATTATTGATATTTGGTGTATCAGGCATCGCTGTTTGTATGGCCATGATGGCGTTTCAATTTGGTCAAGCAAGTTATCAGTTAGATGCTAAAGCATTAACCGAAATCCCTGTTGAAATTAGCCACGAAAGTCAAACGGCGCTGACCCAAACAACGTACATGAACGATTTGCAATTTAAAGCCGCACTGGTTACGCATTTAGGCGCTGATATAGCACTGAAACATGAATCGGAACTCATTGCTGCTTCGATCAACGTCAACCAGAAATGGGTGCTCATCAGTTTATTAGGTTTTGTCGCTTGCTTTGCCATTTCTCTTGGCCCCGTCATGTGGGTGTTATTTTCAGAACTGTTTCCCAACCGAATTCGCGGCATTGCCATCTCGTTTGTGGGTTTAATTAATTCGGCGGTAAGCTTTTTAGTGCAACTCATCTTCCCATGGGAATTAGCCACCTTAGGTGTCACTTATACCTTTGCTTTTTATGCAATTTTTGCGCTTATTGGCTTAGCGATTATCATCTATTACTTACCTGAAACCAAAGGCAAATCTCTGGAAGAGCTGGAGCACATTTTGGTGCGCTAAAAAGCCAAAACATAGAGACGAGCCTTGCGCTAAACCCTAATCAGATTAAGGGGAATAATAATTTAGTTGCCAAAAAAAGTCTTGATGTAGGCTAACCAGCTAACATTTCATATAGTTCTCGATTATGGATATTAGAGACAAAACAAGGAGTTACGCACAAACAAGTTATTCTGATTTTACTAATGGTTGTTATTTACGGATGTGCCTCTACGCCGCCAAGCGAAGGTGATAACGCGATTTAAAGACTTATGAACAATGAAAAGCTGAAAATAAGTTGTTAAGCGCCGAAGATTATGAGCAAACTTCTGGCAATAATTATCAGATCGAGGCATTGTATGCGGACGCGCATAAATGCGCTAAGAAGAATGTTGATTTAGTGGTTACCCTCGATGAAAAGGGTAAAGCAGTACAAACGTTGACGAATAAAGATGCTCAAACCAATCAGTGCTTTTTGCAGCTTGCGAAACAAAAAGAATTTACTCCCCCACCTAAAGCACCATTCTATCTTGCGGTAGAAATGGAGCTTGATTCCTATCAAAACCCATTTTCCCAAGTTTTTGGTCAGTACAACTAACCTATTGAATGATAGTGGCTGGTCGCATTTTTAATATTTTAATGGAAAAATCGATGAAAAAATTGATTCTCATTTTTGTAATTGGCGCTTTTCTGAATGGATGCGCTACTTATGAAATCAAATCAACACGTTTAGATAGTAGCCAGCCACTTGCCCAGAATCACGGTGTAGTTGCACTTCAAGTAATAAATAACACAGGTCGGTTAGCACCACTGCATGCAGGATGGACCGAAGTTATAGCAGTTAGAATGGACAATCACGAGCAAATTAAGCAGGCCGCGATTGAAGAGGCAAAAGCGAAAGCCGCGGCCAAAAACAAAGCATTCAATGAAGATGAAGTGGAGTGGGATCCTGAAGCTTATACTTTTTCACCTAACTCGCAAGGTGTTGTAGATAGTCAGTTATTTGCCGGCAGCATGCCAGAAGGGCAATACATAATTGCTTCTCTTTATAGTTTTTATTCCGATGGCAATATGAGCTCTTGGTTGACTATGCCCGTATATGCTTCAGCTGGTACGTTTAACGTAAAAGCCGGTGAGTTTACCAATTTAGGTAGTTTGGTTTTCCAACCTTTGTTGAATATTAAAGAAACCTCCTTTTGGAGTAATCGCTCTTCTAGCAAAGCCTATGTCACGCGTATTAGTGAAGCGGAAAATCTGCAAGATTTTATTATTGAACATTTCCCCAATTTAGCCAGCAGCGTTAATTTCAATCAATCACTTGGTTGGGAAGATGACAAGTTTGTCCAATTTCGCGACAAATTAAGTAGCCTCTCACGCAACAATGCCTATGGCAGCCAAGCCCTGATTTTAGAAGACCACAAACAACGGGCTGTGGCCGCTAAGTTCGGTCAGTTACACGTTGTAAACCAAGACAATAGTTGGTCTCAAATTGATTTACCGACAAACGGACAACTAACCAGTGTTTTAGAGTTAGACGGTAAAATTTTAGTTGGCTCCGAGCGCGGACAAGTATTTGTTAGCGACAGTTTGCAAGGAAGTTGGACAGCAACTCAGCCAGTTTCAGCAGCAGAGTCAATTATTTGGTTTGGTAAAGCCAAGGAGGCGCTATTTGCAGTGACCGCTTCGGCAAAAAATCATTACTTCTACAGCATCAATAAAGACGACTTGTCTTGGCAGCGTATAGGGGATTTTGAACGAAAAAACCCGAATGATTTTTGGGTGCAAAACGGTGGGTTATTTCCGATTTTAAGCGCCGATGGTCAACTCAGAGTGCTTAACGATAACAAGCTTCATGATTTCGACGTCGAATCTAACCAGTGGAGTAGCGTGAAATCCTCACCAATGGTGCAAGTTTCACAACTGGAAAATGGCGTATTGGTTGGCTTAGAGGTTAGTCAATGGGATGGTATAGGCGATCAGGCCGTTAGCTTTGATTACGGACAAAGCTGGATATCCCTTAACCGCAGTTTAAAAACTTTTGGGGACAATACTACAGATCGTTCGTTACCCATTGTTCTGGAAGACAAAACCCTTATTACCCTTGGACGAGCAGATAAAACAGTTAAACAACTGCAAATTATTAGTACCACCGCGAATAGTGAGGATGTTTCAAGAAAAGACTGGACTATGCGTGGCACAGCTAAACCAGATTGTGAAATAGCCTTGCCTAAATTAACTAACGGGCAGCGTATTTACTTCTTGTGCGATCAAGGACAAATCGTCAGTACCGATGACTTTGGTCAAACATGGAGCAGCGACGTCAAAATGGACATTGCCGCCATGCAAGCTGAATACGAAAGTTTATTGTCTGCTGTTGCAGAGGAAGAAAAGCAAGAAAAAGAAGCAGAGAAACAAAAACAAGCAGCAGAGCAACAATCCGCTGACAGTGAATAACACGCTAGTTATTTAAAATCTTGTTTACTTGTTATCCAAGTATCACCGCTGTACACACGATATCTATATCACGCAAGTACAGCGGTGAATCCAAATTTAGCTAAACAATTGCTGTTTATTTAAACTCAGGTCTATTTTTCGGATTTGCCCTGAACGATCGAACAACATCTGACTTTGTTGTTTAGTTAGGCAGTTTTGCTGCAATCTTTCAATCTTGCCATTTGAGTATTGAATGCAAATCTCACCTTCCCCCTGCTCTTTCAAATGATATACAAATGGTACCTGACACCAGGTAAATCCTAAGCTTTTGCAAGGTAAAGCCAGCTTTTGCCAGTTTCCGTCTATATCGAGGTATGTAAAGTTTGTGGCATCTGCAGAAAATTCTTGGCTGCGCAATAAAGCCGGATTGAAACTCACTTTACCATCGGCTACATGCAAGCCAAACTCAGCAAATCTGGTGAGAATTTCCTCTTTTACTTGGCCAGTCATTCCAGGTTGTTGAGCACCTGCATGTTTTGGCGTATGTGAGTATGGGTCGGTAGGGAAAGCACCATATTGTTCAGGGGTTTTGTTAAAGCCGATACCTTTACGCACTTGATAATAAAGTTCACCTAAGCGCTTAATTAGGTGCTCACTTTGCTGCTCTTCAATTGCCTGAAAGAACTGCTCTTTTACCGCAAGTAATAACTTCGAAACCATGTGCCAATAGATGCTACCAAGTCCTTCAAAGCCAAACATACCACCGGATCTACCAGTAAAGGCGTTGTGCTTAAATACATCTTCATAGACAGCTAAAATAAGATTTTTTTCAGCCCCTAGTTGTTCGCCGTATTGCAAAACCAAAGTATCAATTAAGTCGGCAACATCATTGGCATTTTTGAGATCTGCACTAAATCTTAGTATCCCTCGATTGTCTAGCATAATCAGACGCTCATCGTTGTTGGCTAACATTTGTTGGCAAAGAATTGATTTATCTAATGCACCTTTAGGTACTTTATTTTTATCTAAGAATCGACTTTGCACTCTATCGGGATACAACATGAAGGTTTGTTGGTCCGCACGGTATATGTCTGAATCAAACAACGCATCTAATACCGCTATGGCTTCCTCACCTTTAATTGCACCGCTACTAAGCGCCGCAACCTGACCTTCTAACATAGGATAAAGATGCCCTACTTGTGAACATTGCGGTTCCAGTTTCAACACGTTGTAAGCATGATATAGCCCGTTTTCAGCACGATTACTTTGAATACTATGGTCTATAGCTAACAAAGCATCATCAATAAGGACATGGATTCGGCGCATCACCTGAGTCGTTTTGCCAGTAAATCCCTCAGCTTGATAAACGCGCTTGCGATAAGCTTCTGCGGCCAAGCCAAGGCGCTGCATCATCTCAAAACGCGCAGTGTTTGAAACCGAACCTTGGGTTATTTGTTGCGCGATAGCGTGTAAAGCATCGCAGCTATCTAATAACCACTGGTTCACTTCCAATGATAATTGCACGTCTTGCTGCTGCTCCGCGATAAGCGTTTTAAAGAAATGTAAGTAGCGACGAATGTAATACAAGGTGACCATGGATAAACCTTGCCCCACTAATGCATTATTCGCATCATTCCATTCTGGTCGCTGAGTATTAAGCCAGATGCCTCCGTCAATGACTAAATTACTGAGCTTAGACAACAAAGGAACCAACAACTTTTCGACTAAATTAACTTGGTAAACTTCACCACTTTTAGTCAACACCAATTTGCCATCCGATCCCATCGCCTGTACTCGTTGCTCAATCTTTGCAGCTAACTCTTCATCGTATGAAACGGTATCTTTCGCATTCGCCAATAGCGCGTCAAAATCCTTAATCCGATATGGCACGTTTGCATAACTGAATATGTCAGCAGCTAAAAGTTGATTGAGTTTTTCGGGGTGGAACTGCTTTGACAGCTCTAACATTTTCAGCAAATAGATAATTTGATGATCTCCCCAGTAGCCAATATAGCTCCAGGGATCATCCGGCTCTTCCACTTCCCAATCGATTCCCTGTTTGGTAATACGGTAAGGGTTATAGCCATCCATTGTTGAGGCATTCAAAAACTTGGCGATGACACTTTCAATAAACTGCGGGTAGCTGAAGGTGAGCGATTCCCAGTTTTGAAAAATATCCCGCCAATTGCCTTGGTAGGAAAGCAGTGGATTGCCCTGTTTATCTTTTAAATTGATCGCAAATTGATTCCAAGGGCGGCTTGGATCACCATGGCGGCGTCCAAAGGTAATAGGTAAATATTCAAACGCCAGCCTTTGCAGTTGCAGATCACCCACCTGCTCTACTTCCGCTATTAATGTTTGCACAGAGAATTTATCATCCAGAGCTGCGAGGAAATTCTGATTGGCGTGGTAAACCCCTTGATTAAAGGTTTTCACCGTTTTAATAAAATCGTCTTTTGTAATCAGATATTGATCATTAAAAATACCGCCACGCAATACATTGAACAAGGTATTCGCATAGTGGTGAACTGACACTTCTTCTTCGTTGGTTTGCTGAAAACCATCACTACTGGCCATAATTCTAGCAAGAGCATCACTGCCTGCGGCAATCGAAGAGCTTATTTTGCTTTGCAAAGTACTGGGAGAATTTAACTCCTCAAGTAAAGCAGTAACTTGTTTTTGGTCTTGTTCAACGTTTGCGACTAACATCCAGCTTTTATGCTGAGATGGCATTAGTTCAAATTTACTATTCACCAAATATGCGCCACGAACTCCACGATAAGAGGATTCAGTCACGATTTTTTGTTGATTTTTGAAACTGTTAATTTGCTCTTCCGATAATAAAATATTTGGTTCTTGCAAGCCTAAGCAAAACACCACATTAGCTCGCAACGACTCACTAGGTTCAGCTCTGTCTGTAATGCCTGAATATAAAGTAAAAATGCCGGTTCCAGTGTGTTCGTCAAGTTCATTAAACTTATACGCATCGACTAAATTACTTGACTGAGATTGGGTAAATCGTGGGGTGCCAGCGGGCAAAATGTTGAGCAACCCATCAAGTATTTCAGCGTTCACTGGCTGTTCTGAAATGTTTTCTATCTCAGCGGTGCGACAGAATCCGTATTCGTCGCTAGTAGCCCAGGTATAGCGGAATACCAATTGCAAAGTATGATTTATTTCCTCAAAACACAGCTTATTACCCAAGGTATTTTTGTAAAGGTTACGGCTCAGGGAGTAATTGTGTTCGCGCAGATAATTGAACGGCTCCCAGTGATTAACTTTGTCATCCAGAATGATTTTAAACACTGTTTTACACCCAGTGTGATGACAGCTTTCATGGATTTTGTCTACTGTAACATACGGAAACAAGGCAGTTTCAGGAGACACGCGCCCTGCGGTTAAGCCACCTGTTGATGAAACAAAAAGCCAATGGTCGCTATCGGATACCAAACTTATGAAAAAAGCCGGCATTTGATCAACATTTTCAATTTTGTAATAACGTTCACCGGCCAAATTGACAAATGAACCATTAATCTTTTGGTTTATCGTATTTTTCATATTTTTAACTGCTTTGTTAAGTAAATTGTTAACCGGTGTCGCCACCCATGATTAAAAAGTTGAAGATCTATGATTACTGTTCCAGCTGATAAATTCGAACGTAGTCGACTTCCATTTTCACAGGGAAGATACTGTCATCTATTGGCCCACCAGCCCTTCCCCAGCCCCCCCCGATAGCAAGGTTTAGAATGATGTGATAGGGATGATCGAAGGGCCAGGCTTGCCAACCTTCGCCTTGATTCGAATAGTAGAAATAGGGAATATCATTGTATGCAATAATGATATGCTCTGGTCCCCACTCCAGAGAGTAAATTTGGAAGTCGTTATTGACCTCAGGGCCAACGTCGATACTGGCTTTTCGTTGCTCCCAGTTAACCCAATAGTATGCTTTGTTATGCACAGTTCCGTGGATATTGTGAGGGTCGTAACCAACATACTCCATAATGTCGATTTCACCGGAGTTAGGCCATGCGTCACATTCGTTATTGCCTTGCCATTCGCTATCAGAACTGCATTTGGTAGCGTATTTGAAAGCATCACTAGGTAACATCCAGATTGCCGGCCAGGTGCCTTGTCCCGCTGGTATTCGAGCACGAATTTCTGCCTTTCCGTATAGAAAGTCACCTTTGTCTTTGGCGTGAATTCGCCCCGAGGTATATTCTGCATTTGCAAACTGCTCTTTATGGGCTTCAATAACAAGTACACCGTCTTCTACCCGCACATTTTTCAATCTGTTGGTGTAAGTTTGATCCTCATCATTTACTTTACGAGCAGGCCAAATATCATAATTCCACTTTTCTGTATCTGGCGCGCCTGAATAGTTAAATTCGTCCCCCCAAACCAATTGCCAATGCTGTGGATCTCGTTGTTTACTGCGGACAATAATGGCATGTAAAACAGGTGCATTTTTAACCCCTTCTAGGACAATATTCAGTTCACCATCTTGTACCTTAATATTCGGTATAGTGCGCACTAGTGCTGATAATTTTTTACCATCTCTGGCAACGGTTATATCAAGGTTTTGTATTTGATTTTGCCCCTCGATGTTAATGTTAAACAGCCTATCCGATGCCCGCATATCTGTCGGCTCTGCGAACTTTAAGGTAACGTCATAAATGCCATTCTTTACTGCTAGAGGAAGGTTCATATCGCCTATACGATAGGTTTCGAACAACCTAGGATCTTGAGTTCCTTTTATTCCTTTTGACTGTCCTTTAGTATTGGCGACTGTAAACGTATCGGCTTGATAAAGAACCCCGTCCTGTCCAAGGTACTCAGGACCGCCAACATTAATTGCATGTACTACTGAGGCTGCAAAAACCTCAGATGCCCCTTTGGGCGATGCTGGTTGAAGATTATTTTGTGTTACTTGAGAATTTGTACACCCTGCACCTACCCATATAAAGGAGCATGAAAAGCACAATATGATAAACCGCGAAAAATGATAACTTTTCATACACAGCCCTTGTTTAAATAACGTTAAATTATTAAAAATTTGTTGCTAACTGTATGCAAACTTTTGCGGCATGCAACGTAAACGAGGTAAAGCGGACTAGTGAGGCGGCCAACTGGCCTCACCCCCATAAAAAACCCAAAAAGCCTTTAAAATAGCGGCTTTAGAATGTATTTTCGATTTATACCTAGCTCTCAAAATTGGTATAATTAGTGTATAAGTCCGTTCCATCTCCTACTAGTCCCGCCTTATCGATTTTCGCCCGCAGATTATTAACCTTTGTGTTACATATCAAATCAGGCAATTAACATCTGGTTTGGAATCTGATAATTCACTGTGACGACATAACGCAGAAGCATCGGATTAATAACCAGTCAAAATCACTTTGGTTTTGTTTTCGGAGAACACAATGAGAATAAAAAGCGTAAAGCACACGACGCGCAACTTGTCTCTATCTGTAGGTGCCGCTATCGCGATATCTTTAACTGGTTGCGGCGGTTCTAATTCAGATACAGATTTAAAAGCAGTTGATACGTCCGCGCCAGTCGAAGACTGGGTGATGATTTGGAATGATGAATTCGATGGGGATAGTATCGATTCAACCAAATGGAGTCATGAAGTCAATTGCAGCGGAGGCGGGAACAATGAACAACAATGTTACACCGACTCCTCTGAAAACTCTTTTGTCGCAGATGGTATGCTTAATATTGTCGCAAAACCTGCCGAAGAAGGTGCCGAACTACCCTATACGTCTGCGCGATTAAGAACGAAATATAAGGGTGACTGGACATACGGCCGCTTTGAGATGCGCGCTAAATTACCCTCTGGACAAGGTAGTTGGCCGGCATTTTGGATGTTACCTACCGACGAAGTTTATGGCTCTTGGCCCAAGTCAGGTGAAATCGATATTATTGAAGCGGTTAATTTGGGTGTAGTAGATGCCGACGGTAACGAAGAAAAATATGTCCATGGTACTTTGCACTATGGTCGCGACTGGCCGCAAAATGAATCATCCGGTAAGGAATATCTTCTGCCAGATGGTGCCAATCCAGCTGATGACTTCCACACCTACGCCATAGAATGGCAAGAAGGCGAAATTCGCTGGTATGTCGATGGCTATTTATATGCAACTCAAATGGCTTCAGAAGTCCGTTACAACAGTAAAGGAGAAGCCTCTGGTTTAGTTCATCAAGGTTGGTTCTCTGAATACTTCGATATTGCCACTGGTGAAAAAGAAGTACATTGGGACGCTGCGCCATTTGATCAAGATTTCCACATTCTACTCAACTTAGCAGTAGGTGGAGATTGGCCTTCAAACGTAAACAACCTAGGTATCGATGAAACCGCATTTGCCAACGGACAAAGTTACATTATTGATTATGTTCGTGTTTACGAATGTTCAACCAACCCGATGACGGGTAAAGGTTGCGAAACAGTTCGCGGTGGTTATAAAGATGAAGATGATGCTTTGGTAACAGGCAAGGCTCCGATTCCTGAACCTCCTTCAACAGGAGTGGTTCAAGAACTCACCGTTTTTGCCGATGCGGCCAATCCGGATTGGCCCATTTGGGATTGTTGTGGTGGCTCTACTCCTACTATTGAGACCGATGACGCCGAGCATGGTGCAGTGGCTGAATTTGTGATTGGAGCTGCGCCTACAGTGATGGGTTTTAACACAACCTTACTTGATACGCCTGTGCGTTTTGATGCATCCCCTATGTTAACCGCTGGTGCTTTAACTTTCGAAATGAAAGTTGTTTCATTGCCAAGCGACGCTAACGCGGTGTGGAAATTTAAAATTGAAAGTAACAGTGCTAGTCAGGCAGTTGAACTCGATATCACACAGGACGTTGACGGAAATCCATTGACTGCAGGTACATGGCAAACCTATTCATTTTCTATGCAAGATTTGGCAGATGCAGGTTTGGATTTAACTGGTATCGACGTCATCATGATTTTCCCTGCATGGGGAACAGGTGAAGGCGCGACTTATCGTGTAGACAACGTAAAATTTGCCATCGACTATCCTGAACTGGTGTTATTTGCGGACCAAACCAATATGGAATGGCCCCTGTGGGATTGTTGCGGCGGATCAACACCTGTTGAAGCGATTGATGATGAAGAACACGGCACAGTTGCAGAATTTAGCATTGGTGAAACGCCAACGGTAATGGGCTTCCTATCTGGCGACGGGGTAAAATTCGATGCCAGTTTGTTAGAAGCCGTTGGTGTAATCCAATTTGAAATGAAAGTTGTCACAGGTACTGCTAGCGACACTACGCCTTGGTTGTTTAAAGTAGAGAGTAATGGTGCAGCACAAGCAGTAGAACTGGACTTATCTGCCAGCAACGAAGGGGTTGCCCCGGTAACAGGCGAATGGCAGACCTACACTTTTAACTTACAAGATTTGGCGGATGCCGGCCTTGACTTAAGCGCTATTGATGTGGTCATGATATTCCCTACATGGGGTGCAGGAGAAGGCGCTGTTTACCGCGTCGATAATGCCAAGATATTCAACCCACCACCTCCCTCAATTACGCTTTTTGCTGACCAAGAAAATGCCCAGTGGCCAATGTGGGATTGCTGTGGTGGTTCAACACCAACTGTTGAAATAGATGGGGATGCAGCACATGGAGCGACGGCTGAATTCCAAATCGGTGCAACGCCAACGGTAATGGGTTTCTTAGCAGAAGATGGCGCAGAGTTTGACGCAACAACCCTATTAACAAGCGGGGTTATTCAATTCGATATGAAGGTAATTGCTACACCAAGTGAAACTACAGCTTGGGTGTTTAAAGTGGAGTCTTTAGGCGCAGAAACCGCTGTGGAATTGGCCCTTGAAGCGAGTAAAGAAGGCGAAGTTCCGGTAACCGGCGAATGGCAAACTTACACATTTGATCTTCTGACACTTTCCGACGCGGGGCTGGATATCAGTGCTATCGACGTCTTAATGATATTCCCAGCTTGGGGCACCGGTGACGGCGCAATTTACCGCATTGATAACGTAAAGATTACGTCTGAATGATAGCTCGAAATAAAAACTAATTACTGCTTACTGGGTTTTGTGTCTACACACAAAGATATAAAGCCCAAAGGGTTTACACAGAATAAAGAACAATTAAGTAGGGCAACTATGAAACATATGACCTTCAAGAAAAAATACTTAGCTGCGTCAATGTCTATGCTTTTAGGTGGGGTTTTAGTACCCGCCGCCAATGCACAAGAAGACGCTGCGGTTTCGCAAGATGATGTAGAAGTGATTCAAGTAAAGGGAATTCGCGGTTCATTGTTACGAGCAATGGACATTAAACGCGATGGACAAGGGGTAGTTGACGCTATTTCTGCTGAGGAAATGGGGAAATTTCCAGATACCAATATCGCTGAATCTTTGCAACGTATTCCCGGCGTGACAATCAGCCGTAAAAATGGTGAAGGTAGCCAAATCACCGTTCGTGGTTTTGGACCTGATTTTAACTTGGTCACCTTAAATGGTCGACAAATGCCAGGGACAGGAAATACCCGTTCTTACGATTTAGAGAATTTGTCTTCAGACGGTGTGAGCGCACTAGAGTTATATAAAACCGGACGCGCTGACGTTCCAAGTGGTGGTTTAGGTGCAACAGTAAATATTATTACCGCCAAACCGTTGAGCAGTCCAGGCTTAAAGTATGTTGTGTCAGCCAAGGGCATTTACGATGAATCGAATGTAGAAGGTGATGATATCACGCCTGAATTGTCAGCTCTTTATAGCAATACTTTTGCTGATAATACGTTTGGTGTGGCAATTTCGTTATCAATGCAAGAACGTAACTTCCAGCAACAAAGTGCAAATGTTCCGGGCTGGCAAGCGGATCAATCTCTTGGCACAACCACTGACTTTATTGATTTACGCCCTGACGCGAGCAGTTTAGAAGAAGATACCTTAGACGGCTCATTGGAAGACGGGAAAGCTGGCCACACCTATTTACCTCGTCAAATCTCATACAATATTAATAATGTAGAACGGACACGTGTAAACGGCATGGCGACGCTGCAATATGCGCCACGTGACGATATGACTTTCACTTTAGATTATGTCTACTCTGAATCAGAAACCGCCACATCTGGTCAAGGATTTGGAATTTGGTTTAACTTCGGCGGAAACATAAATTCGTACGAGTTAGATGAGCGAGGTTCGGCAATTAGCTTAACTGAATCAAGCAACGATTTTGCCCACTCAGCTAACGTTGAAACACTGTTAGTAGAAAGCGACTCCATTGGCTTTAACTTTGAATGGCAAGCAACTGACAACTTTCATGTTGAGCTTGATTACCACGACTCTAAAACCACAACAGATAACGGCGCAGATAATGGCACAGGTCACTCTGGCAACGTCATTTTAGGGCCGAATAACATAGTGACAAAAACCTATGATTTCTCTGGTGGCGGCGTCCCGCAGTTTGATATCACCTGGCCGAATGGCGCAGAAGAAGCCGATCCGGGTGATTTTGATCCCCTTTTCGCTCAATTTGGACGTGCAGAAGGCAAGTCAACCATTGAACAAATCCAATTAGATACTGAGTGGGTTAACCCCAACGATAGCTTCCTGACAAAAGTGCAATTTGGTCTAGCCAACACGGACCAATATTTTGGTGGATACTCTGCCAATAACGGTAATGTTGGACCTAATGGTTATAATGGAAACCAAGCCATTTTCCCAGATAGCATGTTCACCCGAACCGATACCGGCGACTTTTTAGATGAGTTTTCAAATGGCGGGAGTAACCTCGTCACTAACTATTACTATACCTTCGATTATGCAGAAGTGATTGCTAGAATGCAGGACTATTTTGGATTTTCAACTGACCCTCTTAATCCTGATTTTGGTACCAATAGCCGTGCAGATTTAACAGAAGAAACCCAAAGCGCCTACCTATCTGCAGATATGTATTTTGAAATTGCAGATATGCCTTTGGATGTGAATATAGGCGTACGTTATGAGCAAACTGACGTTACCAGCTTAGTGTTACAAGATAGCGTGGAAGACTACCTAGTTTGGACAAACCCCACTGAGTGGCAAATGCGCTATCGTGCAAGTGATGGCGGTACTGTGACCTATACCGGCGAGCATGATGTAGTGCTACCTAATTTAGACATTAAATTAGAAGTTACTGACGATATTGTTGCTAGATTCTCTGCCAGTAAAACTATCACTCGAGCACCTCTTGGCAACTTGATAGGCGCGAGATCTCTATCAGGAAGTCCCAAGCCCGGCGGTCGTACAGGCTCTTCAGGGAATACCAACCTACTGCCATTTGAGTCCACTAACTTAGATTTCAGTTTTGAATATTACTATGAAGAAGGCAGTTACGCGTCACTTGGCTATTTCCGCAAAGACGTAAAGAACTTTATTCAAAATACCTTCACTACTATCACAGTTGATGGCCTCCGAGACCCGTATATTGGACCAAGGGCTATTCAAGCTGAAGCAGATTTAGTGGCTAATGGCATACAAGCTACCGATGGCGCGATTTGGCAACAAATCATTGATAATGGCGGCGGCGTAGATGACGATTGTTGTGAAACTCAAATCGTTCGCCAAAGTGACGACGATCCGCTAGTTGAATGGCTAGTCAGTCAGCCGTCAAACGGCGAGAAAAAGATGGTAGACGGGATTGAATTCGCGATTCAACATTTGTTCGGTGAAAGTGGCTTTGGCGCTGCCTTTAACATGACATTAGTTGATGGTGACGTGAACTATGACACTGAAAACTTCTCGGTACAGTCTCCATTAAATGGGCTAAGTGATTCAGCAAACGTCCAAGTGTTTTACGAAAAAGACGGTTTATCGGCCAAGCTCACTTATGCATGGCGTGATTCCTACCTAATTGGTATAGGTCAGGCACAAGGCACAGCTGAAGCGCCTCCACAGTTTTTTAAAGAATATGAGCAGTACGATATGAGCATTAACTACGATGTTAACGACAATCTAACCGTATTCTTTGAAGGGCTTAACTTAACCAATGAAACCGAGGAAGGTTACGGACGTTATGAAGAGCAATTCTTGTTTGCTCGTCAATACGGTACCCGTTATAACTTTGGTGCGCGCTATTCATTTTAAGCGCAAATAAGCAAGAAAAAGCCGTCTTAGTGGCGGCTTTTTGTTATTATTTTGTAAATTTACATTTAATATAGAATCAATGTAAAGCGTGGCTGGGAGTATAATTTGTCAACTAATCAAATTCGCAATGTTGTCATCGTAGGGGGTGGCACAGCCGGTTGGCTCACCGCTGGCGTAATTGCCGCTGAGCACATGGCTCATTCAGAACAAGGTATATCAGTTACCCTAATTGAATCACCAGACGTGAAACCTGTGGGTGTGGGCGAAGGAACCTGGCCAACTATGCGCGGAACCCTGCGTAAGATGGGTGTTACCGAGACCGACTTTATCCGCTGCTGCGATGCCACATTCAAACAAGGTGCTAAATTTGCTAAATGGGTGACCGGAGCAAAAGATGATGCCTATTACCATCCACTGGTTTTGCCTCAAGGTTATGAACAAATTAATTTAGCGCCATTTTGGCAACAGCAAGCTGCGCATATTCCCTTTGCCGATGCAGTGTCATTTCAGGGGCAAATATGTGAGCGAGACTTAGCACCAAAACAAAACACTACCCCAGAATTCGCCCATGTTGCCAACTATGCATATCACTTAGATGCAGGTAAATTTGCGGCGTTCCTACAACAGCATTGCACTGAAAAGCTTGGAGTCAAACACATACTTGATACTGTAATCGCAATTAATAGCCATGAAAATGGCGATATTCGAAGCTTATCAACGAAACAACATAATGATCTTAACGGTGATTTATTTATCGATTGCAGTGGATTCCATGCATTATTAATTGGTAAACACTATCAAATACCATTTATACACAAAAAGGACATTTTATTTAATGATGCCGCACTAGCGGTACATGTGCCTTACCCTGATGAACAAAGCCCGATTGCCTCGCATACTATATCGACTGGACAAAGCGCCGGCTGGATTTGGGACATTGGTTTACCTTCGCGTCGCGGTGTTGGCCATGTTTATTCCACAGCACATATCAGTGATGAGCAAGCTGAATTGGAATTGCGTCAGTATATTCGTGAAAGTATTGGCAATAAGGTTGATGAACTTAATGTTCGTAAAATTCCCATTGTGCCGGGCCATCGCGAAACCTTCTGGCATAAAAACTGTGTTGCTGTTGGTTTATCGGCTGGATTCTTGGAACCACTGGAAGCCTCCGCATTGGTATTAGTGGAATTGTCTGCGGCGATGATCAGTGAACAGCTTCCAGCCAATCGCAACGTAATGGATATAGTCGCAAAACGATTCAATAATAAATTTCGTTATCGCTGGGACAGAATCATCGATTTTCTAAAATTGCATTATGTACTGACCAAACGTACTGATTCTGATTATTGGATTGACAATTGCCGAGCTGAAACTATTCCTGAGGGGCTCACAGAACTGATGGAATTGTGGCAACACCAATCACCATGGCACAGTGATTTTACCCAAACCGATGAGGTATTCCCGTCAGCAAGTTATCAATATGTATTATACGGAATGGGCTTTAAAACTCAGCAGTCTAAAACGATTAGACGCTCTGATAATCAGCAAATTGCGCTGGAAAACTTTAGAAAAAACCAGCAAATGACAGAAAAGTTACTCAGAGGATTACCCACCAATCGGGAACTGATTAACAAAATTCATCAATATGGATTGCAACGAATTTAGGTTTAAGTTCACAACTGTTAAAGCGAACCACCTTCACCAAATATTAATTAGGAAAAGCTAATGGCCAACCATCAACTACTGGATAATGTCACCCACAAAGATTTGCAGGTAATCACGGATTTTTTGCCTAACCTTGGCGATGATATTAGTTTTACCAATGTGTTTGTATCTGAGTTTCGTGAAGCTCAGGGCTTGTATCCTCTATTTTTTCACAAACATACTGACACTGGAAAATTCGAAGCTATAGCGCTTTTTGGGTTTGCCCCACTAGAGAACCTTTATCTAAACGATTCAGGCTGGCAGGCCAACTATATTCCGCTAACTATTCGTAGACGCCCTTTTCTGATTGGCTTCCAAAACGTGCAAGTTGATGGTGTACTGAAACAAGATCCCGTGGTATTTGTGGATATGGATAGCCCAAGAGTCAGTCAAACTGCCGGAGAGAAGGTATTTCTGGAACAAGGTGGGCAAAGTGATTATTTGCAAAATATTAATTCTGTACTGCAAACCATTCATCAAGGACATTCTCAAACTGATGAATTTATAGACACCATTATGCAATATGAGCTGATTGAACCGGTTAGTATAAAAGTACAGTTAAAAGACGGCTCTAATCATGAGTTAAATAGTCTTTACAGTGTTAACGAAGAAAAAGTAGCAGCCCTTCAAGGGGATGTTTTACAAAAGTTACACCAACAAGGATACTTACAAATGATGCATATGATGGAGGCGTCCATGTCGAACTTATCACTATTAATTGAAAAGAAAAACGCGTCGTTGTAAGCCCTATGAAATTGCCTTTCGATTCAAAAAATAGCTTAACAGAAGTGCTTAACAGTACAATAGCCGACTTAAATCAAGCACAACTAAGTAGTTCTTTACCCTGTATTTTTAGAGGTCTAGTGGCAGATTGGCCATCCGTAAAAGCGGGATTAGAATCACCTCAATGTGCAGCTGATTATTTAAATCAATGGGCCAACAACAATCCCGTTCAGGCGTTTGTGGCACCACCAGAAGTGGCTGGCCGGTTTTTCTATAATGACGATTTGCAAGGCTTCAATTTTCAGCCCAAAACCACCGTTTTTAAAACCCTGATTAACAAAATGATTGCGCTTGCCGGGAGCAAGGATTCACCTTCCACTTATCTAGGCTCAACCTCGGTGAATCATATTTTGCCGGGATTCACAGAACATAACAA
Organism: Aliiglaciecola sp. NS0011-25; assembly: GCF_040370605.1. Lineage (NCBI taxonomy): Bacteria > Pseudomonadati > Pseudomonadota > Gammaproteobacteria > Alteromonadales > Alteromonadaceae > Aliiglaciecola > Aliiglaciecola sp. NS0011-25. The sequence goes on along the minus strand of NZ_BAABWR010000017.1, from coordinate 60,150 downwards.
ATTACCGCCATTGCAAGACTCGCCGTTAGTCAGTATTTGGGCTGGTAACCGTTCTCGTATAGCTGCGCACTACGACATACCAGATAACCTTGCATGCAATGTAGTCGGCCGACGTAGGTTTATATTATTTCCCCCCGAGCAGTTAGCTAACCTGTATATAGGTCCGTTGGATTATACGCCGGCAGGACAATCAGCTAGTTTAGTGGATTTTCATCATCCAGATTTCGAAAAATACCCTAAGTTTGCCGAAGCAATTGAACACTGTTTTATCGTTGAACTTGAGCCGGGAGATTGTATCTTCATTCCCAGTATGTGGTGGCATCATGTTGAAGGGCTGACTGAATTTAACGTTTTACTGAACTACTGGTGGCGTCAAGTTCCGGATTACATGGGCACGCCGCTAGATGCACTCAATCACGCAATATTAGCCATTCGTGATCTACCTGAATCGCAACGTCAGGTGTGGCAGGATGTTTTTCAACACTACGTATTTAATCCTGCAGAAAACGCGCATATTCCCGCCACTAGAAAAGGAATATTAAGCCCCTTAGATGAAACCTTGGCGAGACAGCTACGCAGTCAGTTATTAAACAAATTAAACCGATAGTGTAACGAAAAGTCTATACTTTACCTCTACGTGCTTCTAACTGGTCGCGAACTTGTCTAGCTGTGGTTTCCGTGATTGGATAAATCACGATTAACCCTATTGCAATCAGCGAACATACAATTGGGATGCCCGCATCAGCCAAACGCATCAAGGTGATAGTCGTGTGCGATTGTTCTCCGCCAAGTTCAACATCAAACCCCGTAGCAATCAGAATAAAACCACCAGCTGCTAGCGCCACGGCCATGCCCAATTTAACCACCCACCAATAAATCGAACCGAACATCCCCTCGCGACGAGCAAATGTCTTTAGTTCATCAAAATCACATACATCAGCAATCATCGAGCCCATAAGTGTGAATAAACCTCCTAAGCCAAATGAAATAAAAGGCACAGGAATAAGAATCAACCAAGGGTTTTCAGGTGTATAACAGAACCACTTTAATCCGTAACCAACGATGGAAAATCCAATGGCAATGAAAAACGCTTTACGCTTGCCATATAAAGTAGAGAGTTTTGCGGTGATGAATATGACACAAAATGTAGAGACTGCAGAAAGAGTGCCCGCCCAACCAGCGTACTCTGAACCGAGGTTAGTATCACCAGCAAAAACATAATAAATAATCACGTAAAACTGGAACGAAGAAACCATCATAAAGCCATTAAAGACCAAAAAAGTAGCGCCACATAGGCACAGAAAAGGTTTATTTTTCAAGGCCTCGCCAAACCCTTGGAAAAACCCCTTAATACCAGGACTGAGAATTTCAGTGTCGGTTTGAGCGGGTTTATCCAAAATCGCCAAATTAGGTTCTTTTAAGAATATCGCAGGCAAAATACCCACAAAAATCGTAAAGGAACCAATAATAATAGCCAGCCACCCCGCGCCTTGAATCATGTCATCGAACAACTTATCGTTTTGCATGAACCACAAAAACCACGGAGCCATGAGATATGCCATTTGGCCCATGAAGTTTTGCACTGCCATTAAGCGGGTGCGTTCATGATAGTCAGGGGTTAATTCATAACCTAAAGCGATGTAAGGCGTTGCAAATACCGTGTAGGCCAAATAAAAAAACAAAGAACCGATGAGAAAAAACCAGAAATAGAACATTTCACTTTGTTCTCTAGGCAATTGCCAAATCAATGCATAGATAATCCCAGCCGCGATAGCCCCACAAAATATATAGGGCCGCCTGCGTCCCCACTTAGTTTTGGTGTTATCACTGATATATCCCATCAATGGATCAGTTAACGCATCTGTTAGCCGCGGTAACGCACTTACCAAACCAACCAACGCCGGATTCATGGCTAAACCTAAATTTAGCACAATAACCATTCCGCCAATTGCCGCACCAAGCAGGTTATTAACCAGTGCGCCTAAGCCGTAAATGAACTTGCGCAATAAGGGAATTTTGTCTCGATTTGCGGTTACCTGAATAGCGCTTTGGGCAGAAGTCGCGACATTACTCTTGGTCATTGAAATGATTCCGGTGTGTATCAGGTTAAGGTTGAGCGCTCGAATTAACGGGCAGCATAAAACTAGTTAACAATAAAATTACATTTTATCGAGCGCCAGACAAACGAAAAACGGTAAGTTGTGGCAATACACACGTCGAAGCGGTCAAACGGGCAAAGTGATTAAGCAAGGAACTTTGTGTAAAGGGCTATTCAGAAGGAAGAGTAGCAACCGACCGCCTTAACTCTCGGCTAGTCCACTTTGGCTTGTTTAATTTGAATTGTTGTATAAGGGGGTTAAGGTTAATGATAAAAACGTTAACAAAGGCTCTTCACAAGACGTTGTCGTCTTAGCGAAGAGTTTTTCTTTATGGAATCAGGCAAATCTATGCTTTCAACTGACCAACCTTCATCATCGAACTGTGTAGCTGTTAGTTACTCTGACAGAATCACTCACCTTCTCTCAAAAATGCATATAGATGAGAAGATTGGACAGCTTAGCCAAGTAATGGGCAACGACAGTGTACAACTTGAACAAGATGTCAGAGACGGGCTTGTGGGCTCAGTCATTAATGAAGTCTGTGCGAAGACACTGTCGAAACTGCAACGTATTGCCACAACAGAAAGTCGATTAGGGATTCCGCTGTTAGTCGGCAGAGACGTGATCCATGGCTTCAAAACAATATTCCCAATTCCGTTGGGCCAAGCAGCAAGTTGGGATCCAGTATTAGTAAAAAAAGCCGCACAAATTGCCGGCAAAGAAGCCTCAAATGTGGGGATTAATTGGACGTTTGCTCCGATGATAGATATTAGTCGCGACCCTCGCTGGGGACGTATAGCTGAAAGTTTTGGTGAAGATCCTGTGTTATCTTCGATAATGGGAGTGGCCATGGTGGAAGGTTTTCAGGGCGATAACTTGCAGAGTTCAACAGCCATTGCCGCCTGTGCGAAACACTTTGTAGGCTACGGAGCTTCGGAAAGTGGTCGAGATTATTGCACCACCAATATTCCACAAAATGAGCTACGTAATATTTATTTCCCGCCCTTTAAAGCCGCCGCCGATGCAGGTGTTGCCACCTTTATGTCGTCTTTCAGTGATTTAGACGGTTTACCTGCCAGTGGTAATAAATGGCTAATGGACTCAATATTACGTAAAGAGTGGCATTATCAAGGATTTGTAGTGAGTGATTGGGAATCCATAGCACAATTACAAATTCATGGTTTGACCGAAAACGCTGAAGAGTCCGCCTTCACAGCATTTGACGCGGGTATTGACATGGAAATGGTCAGCACTACCTATCGTGAAAATCTTTCGAGCTTGCTTGAAAACAACAAGGTGAGTGAACAAGAAATTGATCAGCGGGTACTCAGAATACTTCATTTAAAAGAAAAGTTAGGCCTATTCGATCTTGACTATGAGGCACACGAAAAGCGCAGAGCCCATCAACAAGGCCCCTTGTATTACGACAATAACGACTTAGAAATAGCCAAACAATTAGCGCTAAAAAGCTGCGTACTACTGCAAAACAATAACCAAAGGTTACCGCTAAACTGTAAAAAATTAACCAGTATTGGCTTAATTGGACCTTTGGCGGATGACGGTTACGAGCAACTAGGCACTTGGATTTTTGATGGTGAAGAAGAACATAGTATTACCCTTAGACAGGCCCTTAACGATGCCTTGGGTGAACAGGTAACGCTAAATTACGCCAAAGGATTACAAAATACCCGAACTCACAATACTGATTTAGCTTTCGACGCCATCGAGATAGCCAAAAAGTCAGATGTTGTGGTTTTATGTTTGGGGGAGGAATCCATTTTATCTGGCGAAGCCCATTGCCGCGCTGAGCTTGATTTACCGGGACAACAGCAGTGGTTAATCGAGAAAATCGCCGCTACTGGTAAACCTATAGTACTGGTAATTATGGCAGGAAGACCACTCACCATAGAACCCATTTTGGATAAGGTCGATAGTATTCTTTATGCTTGGCACCCAGGCACTATGGGAGGACCTGCGATTTCCGATTTACTATTAGGAAAGTCATCGCCATCGGGAAAATTAACAGTCTCATTTCCCCGAAAAGTGGGGCAAATTCCAATTTATTACAACCAAAAGCATAGCGGTAAACCGGCTACCGAAGAACAATGCATTCACATGAATGATGTTCCTGAGCGCTCCCCACAAACCTCACTGGGTATGGCAGCAACGCATTTGGATACCCATTTCTCGCCTCTTTTTGAGTTTGGTTTCGGGTTATCCTATGGGTATTTTGAATATACGAATTTAACTTTGAACAAAAAGTCCTTCTCATCTGGCGAACAAATCAAAGCCCAAGTGACCATCAAAAATGCCGGACGCTATGCTGCAGAAGAAATTGTACAAGTGTATGTTCGAGATTTAGTTGGCAGTGTCACCCGCCCAGTAAAAGAGCTCAAACAGTTTAAACGTGTTTTTATTCCTTCTGGTCAAAAAGTCGATGTTGTTTTTACACTGGAACAATCTGAGTTGGCATTCTATGATCGTCACATGCAATTGAATATTGAAGCTGGTAAATTTCAATTATGGATTTCAGGTAGCGCCAAAGCGAGCTTAATAACGGAGTTTGTATTAACCAATGGTTAAACTAAATAGCGGATTTAATCAGCAAATAATTGACCATGTGGAGACACTTCTATCGTCGATGACATTGCCGCAAAAGATCGGTCAAATGACTCAAACAGAGCGCTCTACTTGCTCTGCAGAGGAGATATATCAATATCATATTGGTTCAGTTTTAAGTGCAGCAGGTTCAGCTCCAAGTAACAACGAATTACAAGACTGGTTGGATATGACCGACGCCTATTGGCTGGCGTCAATGAAAGCCGATGAAAACCACTTAGCTATCCCGATTATTTATGGTGTCGATGGGATACACGGTAACAACAACGTTAAAGATGCGGTCATTTTCCCACACAATATTGGCTTAGGGGCAAGTGCAGACTTTGAGCTTATTGAAAACATCGCAAGGGTAACTGCCAAAGAAGTTTGCGCAGTGGGTGTCGATTGGGTTTTTTCACCTAATTTAGCCGTTGCTCAGGACTATCATTGGGGGCGAACCTATGAAAGTTTTTCCGAGGATACTAATTTAGTCTGTCAATTTGCCAGCGCAATGATCACAGGCCTACAAACCGACTTAACCCATTCTGGAGTGCTAGCTTGCGCTAAACACTGGATCGGTGATGGCGGCACTAAGCATGGAATCGATCAGGGAGATACATTACTCGATTGGCAAGATTTAGAACGAATTCACATCCGCCCCTACTACCAAGCAATTGAAGCTGGCGCACTGTCTATTATGGTCTCTTTTAGCAGTTGGAATGGTGACAAGTGTCACGGCCATGGCCATCTACTCACCAGTGTTTTAAAACAAAAAATGCAATTTCCAGGATTTCTAATTTCCGATATGCAGGGAATCGATGATCTTGCTGCAGACTTTTATTTGGCGGTAGCGCAAGGGGTCAATGCAGGGATAGACATGTTCATGGTGCCTGATAATTGGAAAGAATTTATTGAACATTTAAGCGCCCATGTGGAATTAGGAACGGTTTCAATTGAACGTATAAATGACGCTGTACGAAGAATTTTATCAGTCAAAATGGCTGCCGGGTTATTTGATAAACCTCAACCATCAAAGCGTGCATTGGCAAAAGATGCTAATTTTGGTTCAAAGCTGCATCGTGATATTGCCCGTGAAGCGGTTCAAAAATCATTGGTGTTACTAAAGAATCAACACGCCATCTTACCAATTAGCAAACAAGCAAGGGTGTTGGTAACAGGAACCAATGCAGACAATATAGGTCATCAATGCGGTGGTTTTACACTTTCTTGGCAAGGCATTGATGGTAATCAAGAATTTCCAGCTGCAACCTCAATCTGGCAGGGGATCAAAGCACTCAACGCTAACGCTGAATTGATACCCGAGTCAAAAATAGCCGCAGTCAAACCGCAAGATTTTGATGTCGCAATAGTGATTGTAGGCGAGCGGCCTTATGCAGAAGGACTAGGCGACATTCGTTATAGTGACAATGTGATGTTCGAGTCAGGTAAACAAATAAATGGAAAACTACAAATCCAGTCGGCATCAGGTAACTCTTTAGCGTTAAGCATGATTGACCCTCTGGCGATGAAAACTATTGATTTGTTAGTTAACAAAGGAATACCCGTAGTGACTTTGTTGGTTTCCGGTAGGCCATTGCTAATTAATCCTGAGTTGGACCAATCTGCGGCCTTTGTAGCAGCTTGGCTGCCGGGATCAGAAGGCGCAGGTATCGCAGATGTTATATTTGGTGATGCCTCCTTCTCAGGGCAACTGAGTTTCAGCTGGCCTGAAAATTCTCTGGATGCCACAGACGCAGACAATGCCAGCTACCAAATAAAATTCCCCATCGGTTATGGTTTGACCTATGGAACCCCCACCCCACTAAAAACAGCAAGCTAGAGTTATGTCTCATTTTGCGATTTTAGAGGCAATACATGACATTCCAGTTTTACAATTTTCTGAGTAAAACTATTGAGTATTGTCAGATAACCCTGCGACAGAACGAGATACATTTTCAGCGCCCTCTTTAATTTCATGAATGGCCGTTTCAACTGCTTGTAATAAGTCTGTGCCTTTTTTTGTGGTATCAGAAACGGAATTGATATGACGAGTAACCTCATCCGTCAATTCTTGATTCAAACGCACCACATCGCCAATTTCATTGGTAGAATTACTTGTGCGAGCAGCCAGTTGACGAACTTCATCCGCGACAACCGCAAAACCTCGCCCTGTATCCCCAGCCCTTGCTGCTTCAATTGCGGCATTCAGTGCTAACAAGTTAGTTTGATCGGCGATAGAGCTTATTGTCGAGACAATACTACCAATCAAATTTGACTGATTGCCCAAGCTTTCAATTAACTTTACAGACTCTATAACTTCTTGCTCTATTGCGCTGGAATTAAGAACGGCATTTTTTAACGTTTCTGAACCTTGCATAGCAATTTGAGCAGTTTCAACTGCAGTAGAGTAAGCCACTTCTGCTGCTTCAGACACAGCTAAGTTTTGTTTCACCCGGTCGGAAATATCTGCAGCAAACTTAATGACTTTAATAACTTCCCCGGTCTCTGACTTTATCGGGTTATAAGTGGCTTCTAACCATATTTCTTGACCACTAAACGATTTCCTGACAAACATTCCAGAGGTTAGCTTGCCACTTTCTAAATCATCCCAAAAAGTCGGGTTGTCTTGATAAAACTTATCTGAACAAAAGATTCTGTGATGTTCTCCTTGTATATCTTCTAGCGTGCAGTCCATGGTTTGTAAAAAGTTTTGATTGGCATATAAAATATTCCCTTGAGGAGTAAACTCTATGACCGCCATTGACAAATCTAGGGCTTTACTTATCGCAAGTTGAGTCTGTAACGCGGTATATTGTTGGGTCACATCCGTCGCAATTTTAACTATTTTAGTCACTTTACCGGCATGAACAATCGGAAAATACGTTGCATCTAACCATAATTGTTGGCCATGTTTATTTAGCCTTGGAAACGTCCCTGAAAAACTTTCGCCTGATTGCAGCTTCTGCCAAAACTCATAATATCCTCTAGAATTAACATACTCATTGTCGCAGAACATACGATGATGTCGTCCTACAATTTCATCATTGTTAAATTGAACTACGGAAAGAAATAACGAGTTGGCCATCAAAACCGTTCCATCGGGAGTAAATTCAATATAAGCAACATGATTTTGGATTGAATTGACTAATGAAACCTGTTCGCTCAAGGAGTTTTCTAAGGTAACTATTTTTTGTTTTAGGTCACGGTTAAACATTACAACTTCTCAATTTGAACCGTCAATATGACGGTGTAGTGCGAATATGACAGTGTTTTGCGGCCTCAATGAGGCGACATGTATTTTCAGCTAAAGCTCGAATAATTTTGCTCAATTAGATTTTATAACACTGTTTAATCAACCCCGTCCCGAGTAAATACGCTTTAGTGATGCTGTTTATTTTTATTATTAAAAATAAACTAACATAAAAGCCAAACAAAACAATTCAAACAGTATGCTAATTGCTAGAATAAAACGTTAAAAATCATCATGGTAAGTATTACTACCGACAGTTGGGTTTAATTTTTTCCCATAAAATACTTGTGGGTAAAAATTCTTTTATTAAAGAATTACAATATATTGGGAGTAATCAATGCAAGAGAAGTTAGTCAAGGTTAACGGTGTAAATATTGCCTATCAGCTACATGGAATACCATCAAATACTACCATCTTACTCATTCATGGTTTAAGCACTCCGTTAACCGGCTGGCCAATAGAACTAATCAATCTTTTGGTAGCCGCTAACTTCCAAGTATTATTGTTAGATAATCGTGATATTGGTCGCTCTGGAAACTTAAATCACTTAGGTTTGCCTAATTTAGTTTGGACGTTGTTTAAATACAAAATGGGGCGGTCTCTCAAGGTCCCATACCAGCTGCATGATATGGCAAAAGATGTTAGTGCATTAATCGATGAACTTTACCTTCCCAAGGTGCATGTAGTTGGCGCGTCAATGGGGGGGATGATCGCGCAATTGTTAGCGATTCATCATCCTCAGCAAATTAAAACATTAACCTCGATTATGTCCACCACTGGAAACCCAGAGTTACCAACTGTGCATAGATCAATTAGGCCGCTTTTAATCAGTAGACCCAAGTCACGCCAGTTCGAAGATGTGCTAAACCACCATGTATCAAAGTGGCGCGCCATAGAAAGTCCCGACTATCCGGCCGCTAGCCCATATCTACAAAATTACGTCCAGAGCATGCTACAACGAGGCATACCTTCCAGAGGGGCGGCGAGACAATTTTTGGCTATTTTAGCCGCTGAAAATAGAGAGCCAGCACTTTCCAAAATAACCACGCCAAGTTTAGTAATCCACGGTGACAGTGATAAATTAGTGCATGTGGCGGGCGGAAGGGCGACAGCTGAGTCAATCCCAAATAGTAAACTGAAAATTTACCCTGGAATGGGACATGACCTACCAGTGCAGCTGATTCCCAGCATTGCCAGTGAAATTATTCAGCACGCTAGGGAACATCATTGATTAATAGCTTATCGCGTCTTTAAGACAACCTAGATTAACCTTTGCGCAGCAGGTTCTAATGGCTATTTGGTTGTTTAAAACTAGTCTTCTTGAAAACGGTTTTTCACGTCCAACATTTTGTCTAAATTTTGCTGAAATAGCTCAACGATTTTGGGATCAAAATGTTTACCCTTTTGTTCTTGCAAAAACTCCATGGTCTTTTCAATTGTCCAAGCTTCTTTGTATGGACGTTTGCTAGTGAGCGCATCGAAAACATCGGCTAATGCGACAATACGACCATGAATAGGTATATCTTCTCCAGACAACCCTTTAGGGTAGCCGCTACCATCCCATTTTTCGTGATGAGTCAAAGAGACGACTTTTGCTAAATCGATGAGTTCTGAATCCGATTCACCTAAAATCTCAGCGCCAATTTCTGGGTGCTTTTTCATTATCTCGAATTCTTCAACAGTAAGCCGTGCCGGTTTGAGCATTATTCTATCTGGGATACCTATTTTTCCGATATCATGCATAGGCGCAGCGTGAAATAAGTCATCTGCCGCACTCTCAGAAAATCCATAAGCCAGAGCTAATAATCTAGAATAATGACTCATGCGAACTACGTGCATTCCGGTTTCGTTGTCTTTATATTCTGATGCTCGACCCAAGCGTTGGATAACTTGCAAACGTGTGCGACGCAACTCCTCTGCATCGACTAAAGATAAATGAGTAGCGACACGGGCTTTTACTACAGCTGGGGAAATAGGCTTGGATATGTAATCTACCGCGCCCACTTCAAACCCTTTAGCTTCGTCTGTAGCATCCACTAACGCAGTAATAAAAATGACTGGAAGATGTTTGGTTAAATCGTTGGATTTAAGCGCGGTGCATACTTCATATCCAGTCATTCCTGGCATCATAACGTCTAACAAGATTAAATCGGGTTTAACTTTTTCGACCAGATCAAGTGCTTCAAATCCGCTTTTCGCAAAGGTTAGAGAATAAGACTCTCTTAAGATTTGATTCAGTATCCTCAGGTTAGCGGGTTCATCATCTACCACCAGAAGTTTTTGTCGATTAACTGCTGTATACATAGTCTATTCCCATCTCTAACTGACGCGCAATTCACTTTGCATTTGTTCAATTAAATTAATTGCTTTTTCGAATTCGAAATCATTTAAGACTTCGACAATTTCAACCATTTTTGCAAACAATGGATGCTTATTCTGTGACGACAATTTATCAATTAGTAATTCATCAAACTCATTTTTTCTGACAATCTCAACTAATTGATCTAATACTAGTAACAAAGCGTCATTACTCAAGAATTCATCTTCTTCAACCAAACCTTGGTTCATCTGTTGATTTCGCATACCGATAATTTTTGCAATTTTATGCAGCTCATCCATCATAGATTGAACCATTTTAAGCAAGTTTGTAGCGTCGGCTTTTTCGATATTATTTTCCAGCTCAGACGCAATCCCCGCAAATTTAGCTAATGATAAGTTGCCTGCAACTCCTTTCAATGCATGAACGCTTTGTTCAAGTTCAGACCATTCTGCGATTTCAATAAAAAACGTTAATTGTTCTAATTTGGCTTCACAGTCGCGAATAAACTCACTGACTTGTTGAAATAACGTGGTTTTAGAGCCCCATAATTTCGTGCCTTTATCAATATCTATTGATAATAAGTGGTCCAACTGTTGTTCGACAGAAATAGTGTCATCGACATCTCGATGTAACTTCAATACTTTAGCAATTTCAAAAGTAAGCAGTTCAAAGTTAACAGGTTTGTTAGCAAACCCCTCCATTCCCGCTTCTAAAGCAGACAGACGATCTTTTTCTAGCACACTGGCCGTTAGCGCAACAATGGGAATATGCCGTAATTTTTCTAGCTGTTCTTGCTCCCTGCGTTTTTGTGCCGCGCTTAGCCCGTCCATCACTGGCATTTGAATATCCATCAGTACCACGTCAGGTTTGTCATTTCGCATCCGAATCAGGGCTTGTTCCCCGTCGCGAGCGGTAATAACAGTATGCTCAGCACGAGTTAACAAAATCGTTAGTAAATCAATGTTCTGTTGCAGATCATCAACCACTAAAATGCGTAACTTGGGCAGTTTGGTTGGCAATAGTTTTGCGGCTTTTTGGCTTTTACCGTCGACTTTCTTAAGTGGCAGCGTGAAGGTAAATACGGAGCCAATATTCAATTGACTCGTAGCGGAAATACTTCCCCCCATCAGCTCAACCAACTGTTTACTGATAGTCGTGCCAAGACCTGTGCCACCAAAGCGTCGACTCATTGATTCGTCAGCTTGCTCAAAGGCTTCAAAAACGTTTTGCAATTGTTCTTCTGACATACCAATACCGGTATCTTTTATTTCAAATTTGACCATCTCATCAGTATGTTTTGACAACATAATAGTGACGCTACCCTTGTGGGTAAACTTGACCGCATTGCCGACTATATTGGTTAGAATTTGGCGAATTCGATCAGGCACACCATTATAGTTACCGGTGATATCAGTGGCGATTTCAAGATCGATAGAGACCCCTTTTCGCTGGGCTTGTAGCCATAAAGTTGATACCACGGCATCAATTTCTTCGACGATAGAAAAATCGCGATATTCTAATTGAAACTTGCCTTTATCTAACTTAGCGCTATCCAAAATATCATTCAGAATATGCATCAAAGATTTAGCGGATTGATTAATCGTAGTGACATGCTTTTTCTGGGTTGAAGATAGTTCACTATCAAGCAGAATATCGCTAAAGCCAACAACAGCATTCATGGGAGTGCGAATTTCATGACTCATATTCGCTAGGAAAGCAGCACGAGCAGAGGCTGCTTGTTCGGCTTTGTTCTTAGCCTGCACCAACTCTTGCTCGATAGATTTGCGTTGGGTGATATCCATAATAAACCCATCAAGATAATTTTCACTGCCATCTTCGCTGCTAATCGCGCGACCATAGCCCAGCATCCATTTCGTCTCACCAAACCTATCAATAACTCGATAATCAATCACAAACCCATCAGGGTTATCAAAATCGGTTTCCATAATATGTTCGTTATCATCAGGGTGAATAAAATCCGCAAAACGACGTTGCCCTTTGGGTAAAATAAAGTCTTTTGCAGGGTAGCCGAGGATATTCTCCACTTCATCACTGATAAATAAAAATGGCCATTCTGCTTGATTTAAACAACGATAAGCTATGCCTGGTAGGTTACTCAACAGCGAACGAAAACGCGTTTCGTTTTCGCGTATCTCAGATTGTAGTTTTAGTCTTCCACGTAAATCACGTAAAAACGCAACAAATAGGTGTTGGTTTTCAATTTCAACGTGACCTATATATAATCTGACGGGAATAGTTTGCCCTTGCTTAGTAAGAGCCTCAACGTCTCTGCTTGCACCAATAATTTTAGCTTCTCTGGTGCGCAAATAATTACTGATGTAGCTATCATGTTGGTCATGATGTGGAGCGGGAACAACTTTGTTGACGTTTTTACCAATTAAATCCTCTGCCGACCAACCCAATAAGCTCTCGACTGAACGATTTACACTGATTACTTTGCCCCATTCATCGATAGTGATGATTCCATCTACGGCGGTATCCATAGTTGCTACTAGGCGCTTTTCATTCTGTAACGAACGAGCTGAAATATCTTTATATTTGAAAACGAAATTCAGCGCAATTACCAGCGCGATAATAACAACTGTAATAAACGCGATAGTAAGTGCGAGGAAAAGTGAAATGTGTTCAGATTGCTGTGATAACTCCATTCCTTCAGGTAGCACAAAACGGGCTGCGGCCATGCCGGTATAATGCATAGCGGATATAGCGATCCCCATTACCACACTGGCTATGCACATCTTAGAAAATTCACTTAACTTAATTTGGGTAAACTTATCTAAGCCAAAACGAAAATAAAGTGCGACAAAAGCTAAGCCAACTGCGACTAAAATAGATAGCATAAACATTGGTAAGTCATAACGAAGTAATGGCGCCATTTCCATAGCCGCCATTCCAATATAATGCATAGAGCCTATGCCTGACCCTACCAAAATCCCGCCTAATATCAATTGCGCTCGACTTATGTTCTCTTGCATGAGAAGGTTTTGAGCGACCCAAGACGCAGCGATCGCAGGTATCAATGAAATCAGTGTTAACGACATGCCATAATTGACATCAGTACATAAATCAAATGCCAACATACCAATAAAATGCATCGACCAAACACCACCTCCCAAGGCGATGCTACTAACCATCAATGCTAATTGTCGCCGTTTAGGCGATAACGAATTAGCGGCTTGGTACCCCACTTGAAATGCCATGAAAGAAGCAAACATTGCAATAAATACCGACAGGGCAACCAACCAGAAATTATATTCTCCGATGACTAACAAATTATTTGGTACTGCTTCAAAAACATTTTTAATATTGTTATTCATTCAAGCGGAGCCTTGTCCTTACAGCATTTTGCCATTGTTAAAGATTACTTTTGTTTTCATGGAAGGAATTCTCAGCCTAACACGCGTTTAATATTTAAACTAAAATCGTTAGCTTAACCGAGACAGGAATAAACGTCTAAAGGGCAAAGTATGTGAAGTTTAGTTGATCTTTTAGCGATTACTTTTATCAAAAACAATCATTTTAATCTGTTGTTTTGCATAGTAGCAATGAACCCTAAATGCGGTCAATTAACAACTCTTGAACTACAACTCTACAACATAAACTAAGGTTCGTCTCGGCACGCCTAGTTAAAAGGTAACAATAATAGCCATAAGCAAATTTATGAGACCGAAAACAAGAGTAAAAAGGTTGTTTAGCAACAGCTGAAACGCGTTTATTTAGCGACTTATATACAGCAGAACGAGGTTTTGAAGGGGAATAAGACGAGCAACTTAACTTCTTGGGCCATTCTCTATTTTAATAAGCACTCCGTCTCGAAATTCCAAAATCTTATGAAATTGACCTTTTGGTTGCTTGTAAAGATAGCGCTCTAGTTTAACGCCACGGTGTTTTTTCTGCTGGGTAGTTAAGTCTTCTTTAAAACTAGGTTCGCCACAGGTTAAAATTACATCCAAGGTAGTGTCACCGGTTTTAATTAACTTTGAGCCACAACGCAACGTATCAGCATAAACAGAATGGCTCAAAATGCTGGCGCAGATCAACAGTCCGAAACCTAATTTATTGCGAAATCCAAACACCATTGCTTCTCCATGAATTAACTTTATAAACTGCAACCCCACTGACTTTAGCAAGTCAGTGGGGAAAATCAACGAGGGAAATGGGGCTTTTACTACCATGACTATTTTAGGTGTAAGCTTTAATTCGCTTAATTTCGTTATCTAGAAGGCTGTTCATTGATTCCATTGTATTGCTGGCCATAGTGAAATAGCTGTCGCCATCAATATTAATATCTGTAGGTTGGATGAGTTCCTGTTTAATAGTCCCAGTCAATATTTTACACGCGTTTCTGGCTTCAACGATTAAACGTTTGCTCTCCTCATTTGAAAGGCCGGCCAATAGGCTAAAAGAAGTCATCGAGTATTCTTGAATTTTCTGTTCAAGATATTTCAGCTTGTTTTTGTCCATATTGGTTATCTCACCTGAGGAGGCAACGGCGATTCCTATTGATCTTGCCTGACCGATAAACTCGACAGCCATAGGTAACTCTTTCCAAATACATTGCAGGTCTAAAATTTCTCTGGGTAACTTGTGCGTCTTTTTCCAATCATCAGCAGCAACTTCCATTAACCTTAAGAGGTTTTCTATCAAACTAGTATGTTGCGTAAAACTCTCTGCGATAGTTAACGAAAAACCATTTTTTTCAAGACGTGGCCAATGGTCAATAAAACTCAGCCAGCGAGACTGTTTGTTAAATACGTCATCTTTGTCTAAATTTACTATCCCTAGATCAATTTTTTGGCGCAACTCAATAATTAATGGCTCGACTCGCAGATTACCATTTAAATAGCCGACACTGAGTCCTCGGTGACGCTGCAAGTTGCCGATTAAACTGCGGAGTTGGGTAATCACATCCAGAGCGCGGATCAACCTAATACGGTCCGTAATTCTCGTATAAGCTCTAACGAAAACCAAAGCGAATATTAAAACGGTTAATATGATGGTAAAAGTTTCTAACATGTATATCCTAAATTGGGAAACAGAACGAAAAATAAGCTAATCGCTTTGTAATCTAAATTGCTTATAACTAATCAACACTTTTTAACCAATGAATAAAAAGTCGACGGGCCTTATCACCTATAAATTAGTACTGTGAATTTGTTTAAGCGCTTAAAATCAACATTACTGTTAACAAAGCAATTATTAAGCCACTGCGATATATAAATGCTGGAAGACATTGATTGATAATAAGCAAAACCACTTTAAATAGACAACTAACAATCTGTTGACAAATATCAGGCTATTTTTTACTTTTTAATATGAGAATCGGCTAAGACGAACAATATTTATTGCACACTGCCAGCTCCATCGCCCCATTTTGGTGCGCCCTATTTCCCTTTTAGCTTTTCAGAATCATAGTTTACTGACATTTGGCAGTATTTCAGATATTGGCCGTGTATCGAAAAAAAGACAGCAAATCCCAATTCCAATATACTCTAAAGATTAGGGAGTGATGAAGGTTACAGTCTTTTCGCAACTTAGATTAGTAAGTGTATGATTGGAAAATTGAATGGCAAGCTTGCCATTGTTTTTTGCCTCACGTATGGATTTTTCCAACCCTTGTTTCAAGCTTAAATGTCGCTTATTGACATAGTGATAAAGTGGCAGTTTAGATACTTGGCTGGGTAAAAATTGAAACGAATCATAGCTAGATGCACATAGTATTTTTTGCGCTTCTATATCGGTGGCAAAAATTGCATCCAACAGTCCGGTATCCAATTTTTTTGCTATTGAATTAATGTTTTCAATAAAATGGCACTCAATGCTAGATTCAGCACAAAAGTCTACTGCACCGCGGAAACTAGATAAAACGCCGACGATAGAAGATTCATCAACTTTACAATCATTTTTATTTAAACAAAAAAAATCCAATCTGCAAATGTCCGATAGACTCATCGATTTTAATTAATTGACTAAAGTGCTCCCCTACCACATCAAGCCGAAACCCTTCAGCATCTAAAGTTCCTTCGTTGACCATCTTCAATCCTCGTTTTGACGGATAAAATGTAAACGAAGGCGTGATATCCACTGCCTGATAAATATCGGTGTAATATTGAGTAAGATGCGTCGCTTCAATATCGTCTTTAAATAAATCCAAAATATTGACAGTGTAATCTTTCGATTTCACAGGGAATGCAACCGATATAAAAATTAAAATCAATAGTAATTTCATAATTTACCAATTCACTTGAACCAATACGATTTTAGCAGAGATACTATTTTAATGCTCATAACTCACTCAATTTGGGGAATATTTTCAACATAAATTTTAAACTCTAAATTTGGTGTACTTTTTGCTTTTTGAGCTGCACTTACTTTGTTTCTGACGTTTTTAATGATGTCCTGTTGTTGCTCCATATCCTTCAAAGACTTCACTTGATTGATCTATTAATCTCGTTAGACACTGTTTCAAATTCAAATCGAGCAACCTGCTAGCGATTAGACGTGTTCAAACCTTCACAGGATCCCAAAAATGTTCAAAATTTCTACCTTGTTTATTGTTATCTTCACTGTTAATTGTTTTGCTTCACCGCAAAACGCAGAAAAATATGGTCCTAGAGAGTTTCCAAATGGCGAAAAATGGACCGCAATAGTCGCAGCATATTCACCAGAGATCCAAGCTATCGACGCGGCTTTTTCGAAAATACCTGATGCCCAGATTGAGCAAACATTGACCATAAAAGGCGTTAAATATCAGTTAGGACACTTTAAAGGTGAGCCTATTGTGATCTTTACCACCGGCATTAGCGTGCCTAACGCAGCAATGACGATGCAAATGGCATTAGACTACTTTCCAATTGATAGAGTTGTAATGATGGGAATAGCAGGTGGCGTGAACCCGGCTTTTCAACCCGGTGACATCGCCATTCCTGAACGTTGGTACTTTCATGATGAATCCGTTTACGCTAATCCACAAGCAGATAATAAAGGGGGTTATATACTGCCAGACTATTACGAACATGCGCTAAAACGCTACGAGGAGCGTGAACAGAATGATCCTAATGCGCCTGCATATGAAAATATTGGTTTTATTCATCCTGAAGAAATGTCAGTGATTAAACAAGGCTGGTCAGAACCGCGACAGATGCCCTATTTCACCGTCACCCCAGAACTATTAGATTTAACCCACAAAGCCCTATCTTCAATGGACGATATAAAAATGCCTTCTGGACACCCTATCAATATAAAGGTAGGTGGTAATGGAGTTACCGGCTCAGTGTTTTTAGATAATGCCGAATATCGAAATTGGCTACAACGGGTCTATGATGCGCAAGTCGCAGAAATGGAATCAGCTGCAGTTGGGCAAGTGTGTTTTGTAAATGACGTAGATTGGATTGTAATACGCTCAGTGAGTGATTTAGCAGGTGGTCAGCAAGGTAAAAATGTCGAAAACGTATTTGATGGAATTGCATCAGGAACCGGAGCTCAGTTGCTGATTGGGTTGTTAGATCAAATTGTCAAATTTCAATCTGAACTTCCTTCTCAATCTCAATAAAGCCAATTTACACAATCCAACTTAAATAGCATTTATAGTTTAAGAGACCTTTTAGTTAAAAGGTCTTTTTTGTTTAAAGCCGCAAAAAACCTAATTAAATTATCCAGTAACACGCAATTTCTCCCCTCTCCACGCCCTCTATTGAGAATGGTTCGTATTCATATTTACATTACGGTTAATTTTATGTAGTATTTCGGCGATAAATTTTAGCCCTCGCAAATCAACAAAAATCGAGGTTGCCAGCATTGTTAAATGGCATTGATGTTTCAGACGGTGCCATTAAGTTTATAAGTAAATTAGCTTAACAATATTAGACATAAGGTAGGGCAATGGGATTTTCATTGGGTACAGTTAGGCAGTGGCATTGGATTAGCGCCTCTGTATGTATGGCGGGTATGCTACTTTTCGCAGTAACTGGCATTACCCTTAACCATGCAGCTGACATACCAGCCCAACCTACATTTAATAGCGTAGAAGAACAGGTGCCAGATGTCATTATGCAGCAGTGGTTAAGTGCAAGTGAACAACCGCAAAAGCTATCTGTTGAAATCGAAGACTGGCTCTATTCAAATCATCAAATTGTTCTGCCAAGTCACTACAGCAGCGAATGGGATGGCACAGAATTTTATCTGCCATTGCCCCGTCCTGGGGGTGACGCTTGGTTGGCCCTCGATGCCGAAACTGGGGAATTTGTTTACGAAGATACGGACAGAGGCTGGTTAGCATACTTCAATGATTTACATAAAGGCCGCGACAGCGGCACGGTTTGGCGTTGGTTTATCGATATCTTTGCCGGTGGTTGCATTATTTTTAGTGGCACTGGCTTAATTTTGTTGTGGCGTCAATCTTCCCATAGGCAGTCAACAGCGCCATTAGCGGCTTTAGGAGTGTTAATCCCGCTAGTGCTTATGCTGCTGTTTATTCACTAAAAGAGTAACTATATGTTCATACCCAAAAAGTTATTAATTATAAGCGCTACTTTAAGCATGTTTTCTAGTTATGCGAATAGTCAGAAGTTAGCACTTGAGGTCGATATCCCGCAGTTAAATGTAGCTGAATATCATAGTCCTTACGTCGCCGTTTGGTTGGAAAACAAGGCCCGAAAATCTACCCAAATCGCAGTATGGTATGACGTTAAGATGGCAGACAATGAAGGTCAGGAATGGTTGAAAGACATGCGCCAATGGTGGCGCAGAGGGGGGCGCAGCTTGAATTTACCCTACGATGGCCTAACGTCGGCCACAAGAGGCCCAGGAAGTCATCAAATTAGTATCGACCTAGATAAAGATGAATTGAAAGGGCTAGAGCCTGGGGATTATAAATTACGCATTGAAGCGGCACGAGAAGTCGGTGGCAGAGAGTTGATAGAGATACCACTGACGTTACCGCTAGATACTTCTACTTTACCTATTTATAAAAGCGGTAAATCAGAGCTGGGTAATATTAGCTTGAATTTACAGACTAACGATTAACCATTTACTGGAGTAAATTACATGAAAACCACACATTTATTAAAACTTTTAGCTGCGGGCATGCTAACTGCTTCAGTCGCGATGCAAGCCCAAGCGCATAGAGCATGGATGTTGCCTAGTTCGACAGTATTGTCAGGCGATGCGCCTTATGTGACCTTTGACGCAGCAATTTCCAATACATTATTTTTTCCTGATCACGTAGCCATGAATCTAGCCGGCGTGAAGGCATATGGACCTCAAGGTAACGCCGTAGAACTTCTAAATGCGGCAAAAGGTCAATATCGCAGTACCTTTGATATTCAATTGAATCAAGAAGGCACATACAAGCTAGCCACCAGCAGCGGCGGTTTACGTGCTATGTGGGAAGACGAAGATGGTAAACGTAAAATGTGGCCAAGACGTGGACAAACAGCTCAGGATTCTGAATTCGCCACAGCTGTTCCTAAGGACGCAAAAAAATTACGAGTTAGCCGCAGTTATCGTCGGGTTGAAACCTTTGTAACCTTAGGTTCACCAAGCGACGACGTTTTTGCCCCTACCAATCAAGGATTAGAAATGGTCCCGCTGACTCACCCAAATGATTTATATGCCGGTGAGGCCGCTACATTTACACTTTTAATTGATGGCAAACCCGCAAAAGGTGCCTCTATTGAAATCATTCCTGATGGAGTTCGTTACCGTAATCAACAAAACGAAATTAAACTAACCACCAACGATAAAGGTCAATTTGTAGTAACTTGGCCAACTGCTGGACGTTACTTTTTAGAAGCTGAATATGAAGATGATCAGGTTTCAGCGCCAGCAACTAAGCGCACAGGAAGTTACGCAGCAACACTTGAAGTGTTACCAATGTAACCAAACTCGGAAGATATCTTTTGAACGAAACAGTGCGAATTAGTCTGGCGTTTTTTTTAACCTTAGCGTGGTTATTTTGGTGTATCGGGTTGTATGTGCGCCACAAGCGCACGCAACCTAAAATTAATTTAGCCGCTTCAACGTTAATTGCCTATGCCAGTCAAAGTGGTTCGGCTGCAGCATTAGCAACTAAAAAAGCCCAACAACTCGGCACGCAAGAGGCAGTCAATTTACTGCCTCTTGACCAAGTTAACAAACAAGCCTTGCAGGCCACTAAACAGGCCCATTTTGTGGTCAGCACCTACGGAAACGGCGAGCCACCAGATAATGGTCAGCGTTTTTATCAAGATATACTATCCAAAAAGTCAGCTATTGATTTGTCACATTTACAATATTCAGTCACTGCTCTAGGCGATAGTACATATGAACACTTTTGTGCATTTGGTCACAATTTGCATAGCGGTTTAGCCAATTTGGGCGCTAAATCTAAAGCTGAAGTGATTGAACTTGATAGTCAAAATATGCCGCTAACTGAAACTGAACAGGCAGCGGATCATTTCTGCGATTGGCAACTCATCGATCGCCAATGTCTCAATCCTAAAAGTGATAATCCGCCTTTGTATTTACTGACTTTTAGCGTGAAATCTGAACTTCCTAGTTGGCAAGCTGGTGATGTGATTTCTATTCAGCCACGCAATGATGCAAAAAATATTGAGAATTGGTTAAACAAACATCAGCTAGATGGTCGTATGCTGGTAACTAAAAATGGCCTGAGTCAACCGCTAAAACAACACTTAAGCACTGTTGTATTGCCAAAGCGTTTTACTTCTAAGCATACTCCCCCAGCGATTTGGTTAAGCTCATTAGTCCCTCTGCCAAATAGAGAATACTCAGTCGCTTCTGCACACCATGAAAACGTACTTAAATTAATTGTCAGACTACAGACCTCCCCTGATGGTAAACCTGGAATCGGCTCCGGTTGGCTTACTCAATTCAGTAAAATTGGCGATATTTCCAAAGGAACTATTCGCGCGAATAGTCGCTGTCACATTAAAAGTGCAATACGTCCATTAATCTTGATCGGCGCAGGCAGCGGATTAGCGGGCTTACGTGCGCAACTCGCACAACGAGCGATTGAAAGAAAAACTGGGCCGGTATGGCTGATTTATGGCGAACGCGACCCACAAAACGACAATATGCTCAAGGGTGAATTGGAGAGTTGGCAACAAAGTGGTTTGATTACTGATTTACATTTTGCGTACTCAAGAGCCCCTCAAGAGCCAGCCTACGTGCAAGATATTATTCATATCAATTCAGAAAAACTGAAAACCATGGTACATAAAGGAGCAGACATATACGTCTGTGGTAATAAAGCCGGAATGGGTGACGGCGTTCATCAAGTGTTAACCGAGTATCTAGGGCAGGAAAATACATCAGCATTGTTAGCAAACGGACGTTATCGACGAGACTTGTATTAACCAGCGACGATCGGGTTGTGCCTTGGTCTGCCTTGCTAGAGTGAGATCTTAATTAACTGTTGTAGGTCCGAAAACAGGTCATCTCATTGGCTCCGTCCCCATTGATTCATAGTCAGCACAATCGTAAGTAATTTGATTTATAAATCAGCGTCAACCATACTGATTTTTACTGCTTAAGGGATTAGTCTATGAAATCACATTATTTTTTTGCCTTAGTCGTTTTTTTTGTATGCGCATGCGCCGCACAACCTCACAAAGATATAGTTAAAAATCAAGGCCTTTCAACCGACGCTTTGACAATTAAGGCTGCCCCAAGGCATGCCCAGCTAACTAAAAGTGAAACACATGAATATATTATTGAGACGGCTGACAACCACTTTATATTTGGTGAAGTAAATCAACAAAGTTTGAATGTAAAGGTACAAATTTTCGATCCATCTGGAATAGAAATACAAAATATTAATAGAACGCAAAAAGGCATAGAGCATTTCACCTTTGACACCCAACAAACAGGTAAATACCGCATCACTGTCAGTGCAGCTGAAAACGAGGTTGAAAAAAATAATAGGGAAAATAATACTGGTGGCTACACGATACAGCTTCACGTGAATGAGCCCATCGCAAACAAGCCAGAGAGTAGATTAAAGCAATTACTTATTGCGTATGATAATGATTACACACCTGGCGTGGTCGCAGGAATAATTGAAGATGGAAAGATCTCTCACAGCTTATCGTTGGGTATGGCCAACCTTGCCTTTGATATTCCTTTTCAAGTTAATATGCCTACCAATATAGGCTCTGTATCCAAACAATTCACGGCAATGGGTGTTTTACTATTAGAGCAACAAGGCAAACTTAACTTAGATGACGATATTCGCAAATATTTACCTGAGCTACCTGATTTTGGGGAAACCATTACCGTTAAAAATTTACTAAATCACACCAATGGATTACGGGAAATGTTCGGTCTTCTAGCAATGCGAGGATGGCATGGTGAAGATTACATCGACAAGCAGCAAGCGATAGAAATTGTCCAGAAGCAACCTAAGTTGCAAGCTTCACCGGGCGAAAAAATGAATTACAACAATACCGCTTTTGTGTTGCTGACCCACGTTGTAGAACGTATTACCGAGCAGTCTTTTCCGGTGTGGATGAAAGACAATGTTTTTATCCCACTTGGCATGCACAGTACTTACGTCAGAAGGGACCCTGGGCATATTATTCACAACGCGACACAGGGATATGATGCAGGCAAACACGGCTATCGTGAAACTGGGGATTTATATACAGCACCAGGCGCCGGAGGAATTTATACCACAGCAGCAGATATGGCCAAATGGTCCAATAACTTCAATGCCAAAACATTAGGGGGAGCTGATGTTATTGAAAAACTTACCACTATTGGCACACTCAATAGCGGCGAAAAACTCACCTACGCGCTAGGGCTGGGTGTAGAGGAAGATAAAGGCTTGATTAGATACTCACACAATGGTGGCGATATGGCACATTTAACCGCCTATATGTACTACCCTGAAATTAAAAAAGGTGTGTTTGTTAACAGCAATAACGCAACTTTTAGTTTAAGCATTGCAGATAAAATTGCCGATTTATTTTTTAAACAATATTTTATGGAAGAGTCTGAAGATAATGCGTCACAAGAATCAAAGAGCGATTCTGTATCGCTTTCAACAGAACAACTTGATTTGTTAGCAGGCACATTCAAGTCAGAAACGCTTGGCCTGAATATCATCATGCAAGCTACTGATAAGCAGTTAAAAATGGAGTTTAATGGGGGGGGGACTACTCCCCTTATCACACAATCTAACACTGAGTTCACTACTAGCGATGGACGATTTAATATCTCTTACCACATCGAAAGTAATAAGGTTGCAGGGCTAACAGTTCAGGCTGGCGGAACCGACTATGAATTTGAAAAGTTAACATTGGTCGAGCCCTCTAGGGCGCAATTATTGGAGTATACGGGGCGATACTTTTCTGACGAACTTGAAGTACTTTATACCATTAGCGTGAACCAAGATGACCAATTAATGCTTAAACTGTATGGCTCTCCTGAATTAAAATTAACGCCAACTGAGAAGGATGTATTTAGCTCGCTGGGCTTTCTAGAGAGCGACTTGACGTTTATACGTGACGAAAGTGGCAAAGTAATTAAAGTAGATGTTAGTGATGGTAGAACTCAGGGCGTGATCTTTGAGCAAATGCCATAGCTGTCAAGTACGACTGGTGCTCGCTCGTTGCACAACTTCAACTATGTGTCAGATAAGGGCATATGGGTCTCGTAAAAATTTGCTTAATTATTAGAAGCGGACATTTCGTAACTATCTTTTCAGAAGCGGTTTAGGTTTGATCTGTGGGCATTCAGGTGAGCTACGCTCATTCCACTTAACGGTTATAATTTCCAAATGTCACCATAGATGTTTGTAACATGCTCTCTAAAAAGACATATTCAGGTTAACGACTTTGACAGTCTTAGCATAATATTAGTGGACACCTTTTTGGCTAATTCGCTTGCCAATCGCACGGACAATTCGCAGGTATTTTTCATTATTTTCTAAATGACTATTGTTCGAACAGTTTGCCCAAAAGACTATAACGGTTTGATTGTTGTAATCAGCAAAAATAAATTGGCCGAATG
Source organism: Aliiglaciecola sp. NS0011-25 (assembly GCF_040370605.1). Taxonomy (NCBI): domain Bacteria; kingdom Pseudomonadati; phylum Pseudomonadota; class Gammaproteobacteria; order Alteromonadales; family Alteromonadaceae; genus Aliiglaciecola; species Aliiglaciecola sp. NS0011-25. The sequence continues at coordinate 35,849 of NZ_BAABWR010000017.1, read as the reverse complement.
AACCACTGGTGTTTGGCAAGTTGTCGTCTCTCAACATCCATACATGATTTTTGTATTCCTCTACTTCTCCAAGTAGTCCATAGGGTAAACGTTTTTGAGGGAGATTTTAAAACTTGAATATAGTGCTTTTGCATACCTTGATCATAAGTTTCAAAAACTAACTTGCCGCCATTCATTACTGCAAAGCCCTTCATTTGACTTGATTTCAGTAGTTCGAGTAACTTAAGCTCTTTTTCCTTTCCAACATTTACCTTAAGCGTCGTTAGGTTGAATGAGTCTTGTTTAACCTGTTTAAGCGCGAAAGCGTCAGGATCAGAATGGATGGTCGCCACTGTGACAAATTCTTGGATGATGACTAGCATAACGACTATAAGGCCAATGCTGCCAATTGAGGAGATTAATACCCTTGCGTTCAAAGGCAGTTGCAAATGGTAGGTCGACTATCACATCAAGATCATGATGATTGCTATTTTCTTTAATAACATGGGCGCTAGTTGGTGAAATAATAAATACACAGCACAACAAAATAAGCATTTTGGGGTAGAAAGTGCTTGAGTTGACTATCTTTTTTCGCCTTCTAAGAAGCTGTGTAATTTCACTCAACATTGAAGGTCAACATATGTTTTGTTTGACCATAAAACGTTGTGATATCTGAGTCAAGTTTGGAAGCAATACCCCCCGTGTATCGTTACAAGGAGCATTTAGGTTCACAAGCCTAAATGGCCGGACTGGAGTGTTACAAACCAAAATCCTGTAACAGCCGCAGGTCGCTCAGGAAATGTTGACCATATTGTAGATATAAGCAATGAGCAATCAATCAAAGATTTATATACAAAAGTGGGACATTTTAATGGGTAACTAATTGGAAATTTTTTGCAAATCAAGCAGCCTTTAAAAGGCTGCTTTTATTCTACATTCTAATCACCGCTATCTACGCTCCCTGTGTAACAGTTACCGGTCTTTTCTGCGACTTACATTCACTGCCAATGCCTAGCTGGTAACCGTCGCTTCAAACAAATAGGCATCCAACAGATCCTGAAGTCGTGTAGCGTCGCTTTGCTGAGCGCCAAAGAGTTTAACCTCGACTCGCATTCCTCGTGGACCACCGACGGTAACATTGACGTCACCAGTGAGTTTATTCTGGGTGAGGATAGATTCGACGGCGCGCTTGACCGCGTCGCGACGAAGCGTTGGTTTAAAGATCTTTCCAACCGCCGTGACTGGGATGGAGTCAACAATATGAATATGTTTGGGCCATGCGGGCCGTTCGCTGATCTCGGTTTGGGCAAACGCTCTGAGTTCGTCTTCGGTGGCAGTCATGTTCGGGAGAAGTTGCACGTAACAGGTCGGCAGTTCGCCGGCGTATACGTCTGGCATCCCCACTGCCGCCGCGACCGCCACCGCTGGGTGGCGCTGAAGGGTATTTTCGATCATCAGCGGATCGATGTTGTGTCCACTGCGAATAATCAGATCCTTCGACCGTCCCGCAATGTAAATCCTGCTTTGAGCGTCAGTGTAGGCGAGGTCACCACTGTTGAGTACACCGTCGACTATGGTCCCTTCGTTTTGTTCGGCGTTCCGGTAGCCTGGTGAGACCGTTGGCCCAGCAATGGTCAGCACGCCGATTTCACCGACTTCGCATTCCGCACCAAGTGAACCATCGTCTTCGAGGCGGCGAACGGTTACTTTAGTGTACGGCAGACGCAATCCCACCGAACCGGCACCGCCTTGGCCCTTGAACGGATTGCAAGAGATGAGACCTGATGCCTCGGTCATGCCTAGGATCTCCTTGAGTTGTATGCCGGTGATCGACTCAAACTTTTCGCGCACAGAAACAGGAAGCGATGAGGCTCCGGTGAGTCCGCTTCGTATTGAGCTGATGTCTGCCCCATCGACAGGAACTTGGATGATCGCACCGATTGACGTCGGCACGCCACCAGCGACCGTGACACCATAACGTTCACAGATCCGCCAAAAATTATTGACCATCGCAGGATTGCGCAGTCCAGATGGCGACATGATAACTACCTCTGTTCCAGCGATGAATGTGCTGATACCGATTAGGATCGTGCCCGCGACATGAAACATTGGAAGCGTGCCGGTCACAACGTCAGCAGACTCGAGGTTCATTAATGCGGCACAGCCATATGCGGCTGTGAGCTGGCCCACGTGGGTGTGGGCAGCAAGTTTTGGCACGCCTGTTGTGCCTCCAGTATGGAAGTACGCAGCAACGTCAGTACCGCTGCCAGGTTTTTCGAAAGTCAATCTATCGGTCGGTTGAGCCGCAATCGCGGCGTAGAAATCAATCACGCCATCAACAGCCGGAGTGCTTGGCGGAGCGACGCGCACAACGATCAGATCAGGCATCTGTTGTTTCAACTCGAGTGACTTTTCCCAGATATCGAGCTGCGGATGTGGCCCGAACGTGACCAGAATTTTCGCCCCAGAGGCTTCAATCAGACCACGGATGTGCTCCGGTTGAAGTAGGAAATTGATCGGAACCGCGTAACCTGCAGTTTCCGCGCCCCACAGAACGGCGTGGGTCTCGATAAGCGTCGGCAACATGAACGCGACTCCGGGCCGCTCGCCACCAAGACTCGTGAAAAGGTTAGCCGTCTGATGAACAAGTTCCAGTAACTCGGCGTAACTGACTCGGCGAGGCTGTTCGTCGTCATCTCCGGTCATCAGCATCGTCAATGCGGTTCGATTAGCATGGCGCTCAGCTGCTTGGACGAAAACATCGTACACACTGTCTCCAGCAAGACGATCTAGAAGCGGCATTTCAGTCTCAAATCTTTCCACGTCTGATAATGTCAATAGGGGTGACTCAAGCCAATCCGTCATCGGGTTCTCCTCTAGTAAGTAAAGGGCAAATAAAAATTCATTTCCCTAAAATGAATATGTATCTTGCCTCATATTTTCCATATTTACCCTTCATGTTTTCACATAATTTGGCACGCAAAGCAAGTGCCTCCCCTGCTATTGTGCAAAGCAATGCTGAATCCCCGGTGACCGTTCAAATCGAAAGTAGCGAGGGATAGTAGCTATATTCAGGACAACGCTTCTGTAGCCGCTACCGGGTTTGAATAAACCAAAGCGACTTAGCCGATTCAGATTGTTAAATGAACAGGAATCTTTAATCTACGTTATTCAGCTATAGCTACCACTGCTAAGCACTAGGTTTTTACTAATCAGACTATTTTTATGCATTATCCACATGCGTCTGCGAATGCATAAGTTAACATTTTACATAACCCAAATAAGCGGTTAACCTTGCCTCCCAAACAACACTGCTGAGACATAATTGTCACAATAAAGCAGGTTTAATCGCCTTTGAAAAAAGGGTGATTTCCACCTTAAATATTCCGGTGTAATAAAATTGAATAAACAACACAGTCTAAAGACACTACTGACTTTTATCCTCCCTTCCCTCATTGGATTACTACTGTTTATGACACCCATTAGTATTGATGGTGCCATTACTATTCCCATTGCAGTCGCCTCCAAAGCATTACAAGCCGAAATGGGCAAGAACATTCAACTTGTGATGACGATTATCGTGATTTTCATGGCCATAGCATCAAGTGTTGTTTCCTTGTGTAAACCTAGAGCCGTGCAACAAAGTGCATTTTTTAATACCCTGCTGACGGTCACACCTTTTTGGTTACTCATGCGAGTGCTCGGCGCTGTGTTTATCCTCTTAACCTACCTTCAAGTAGGGCCCACCATCATTACCTCCAGTGATACAGGTGGCTTGGTACTCAATGATTTATTACCTGTAGTGTTTTCAGTATTCTTAATCGCGGGAATGTTACTACCATTACTGCTTAATTTCGGGCTACTCGAATTTTGCGGCACGTTGATGACCAAAATTATGCGTCCGATATTTAACTTACCGGGACGAAGTGCAATTGACTGTATGGCGTCATGGTTAGGTGATGGAAGTGTAGGGATTTTAATGACCTCAAAACAATATGAGTCACGGTTTTATACGGAGCGCGAAGCTGCGGTTATTTGCAGCACATTTTCAGCAGTTTCTATTACATTTAGTTTAGTGGTAATTACGCAGGTAAAATTAGAACACTTATTTATCCCTTTTTATCTTACTGTCAGTGTTGCAGGCATCGTTGCCGCCATTATCGTTCCCAAATTGCCTCCTTTATCTTGGAAAAAAGATCATTACATAGATCAATCACCAAGACATGCGGATGATGAAACCGTGCCTAAAGAACACCATGTATTTTCATGGGGTATTGAACAAGCGCTCACTCGAGCATCTCAAGCGGGCGGTTTCAAATATGTATTTGTAGAAGGCATTAAAAATGTTGTCGATATGATATTCGGTGTAATTCCAGTGGTGATGGCTATTGGGACTATTGCTCTGATACTAGCAGAGCACTCATCTATTTTTAGTTACTTAGGCATGCCATTCATCCCCTTTCTTGAACTATTACAAATACCAGAAGCCACTGAAGCGTCTAAAACAATAGTGGTGGGATTTGCTGACATGTTCATCCCATCAGTTTTAGCCAGTTCAATTGAATCTGATCTCACCCGTTTTGTTATTGCGACATTGTCGGTTTGTCAGCTGATTTATATGAGTGAAGTAGGTGCCTTGATAATAGGCAGTAAAATTCCAGTTAATTTTGGCGAACTATTTATTATTTTCATCCTGCGCACTATTGTTACTTTGCCTGTTATTGCCTTAGCTGGGCATATAATTTTTTAAAGGCTGCGTTTATTTCAATAAACAAGATGAGTAACCAGCGCAGCGAGTCAGTTTTAAGCTGGAGTAGGCATCAGGCATCACATTGTCGAATTTTGATTGTGTTTGGCTGTGCCGGTTCCTAGTCACAGCCCTACCTAATGTGTATAAAGTCTAAGTACATAAAATTACAGGCTGCAAAGAGCTTAGGTTTACATTTTCATATGTTTGCACAGCTTTAGTGTCAGCTGAATCCTAGGGTAAGGGTATTTGTAAAGTAGAGCAGTCCAGCATGTCAAAGTGCATCCAATCAGTAGCTGTTAAATAACACTAAAATAGAATACTAAAATAGCTGAAGGGAGGAATAATGTGCACTTTCCAGATGAAAAGCGCACAGTGGTATTACATCAAATCGAGGCTGAAATTAATCAGCGAACTGCCTTATGATGGCACCTAAGGTTTCTTTAGCATCACCAAATACCATGCGGCAATTTGGTTTGAAGAACAACGGGTTATCAACTCCAGCAAAACCAGATGCCATACCTCGTTTCAGTACAAAGACGTTTTTAGCCAAATCAGCGTTAATAACAGGCATACCATAAATAGGGCTGCCCTTCATTTCTCGAGCCGCGGGGTTAACCACATCATTTGCGCCTATTACCATTGCCACATCAAAATTTTCGATACGTTTGTTGATTTCATCCATTTCGAATAATTGCTCATAAGAAACGTCAGCTTCAGCCAAAAGTACGTTCATGTGTCCAGGCATACGGCCAGCAACAGGGTGAATGGCATAAGCCACTTCCGCTCCATTTTCTTCCAGTAACACCTGTAATTCTTTCATCGCATGTTGAGCCTGGGCCACAGCCATACCGTAACCAGGAATAACAACCACTGACTGCGCTGCTTCTAAAACGTAATAAGCGTCATCTGCAGATAAAGGTTTTACTTCGCCTTCAATTACCATAGTCGACTCTACAACCGGCATAAAACCACTGAATAGGACGTTTGATAATGAACGGTTCATCGCTTTACACATAATACTGGTCAGAATTATGCCACTGGCCCCAACTAAGGATCCGGCTACAATGAGAATATTATTCTGCAGTGCGAATCCTGCAGCACAGGCCGCTAAACCCGAATAACTGTTTAACAGCGAGATAACCACCGGCATATCTGCTCCACCAATAGGCAGAACTAGCATAATACCGAACAGCAGAGCTAAGCCCATCACGCTATACAGCACCAAGGTAAAACCAGGTGAAAACTCTGGCTGCGCAATAAATAAATACCCGCTAAATAAAATGGCTGTGACTAACAGTAAATTGAAAATCACCTGTCCTTTAAAGGTTACCGCTCTGCCCGTGATCCGTTCACTTAGTTTTGCCCAAGCCACCAAACTTCCGGAAAAGGTTACTGCACCAATTAATAACGCAAGAAAAGTAACCAACATCACGAAGCCAGAAAGTTGGCCATTTGATTCCACTGTTGACCACGCCACAAACACACTCGCAAGTCCTCCGATGCCATTTAACAATGAAACCAGTTCTGGCATCGACGTCATCGCGACTAATCTTGCGGCAAAGAAGCCAACAATACTGCCGGCAACAATCGCAATAGCGATCCATTCAAAACTGACTATATTCTTGTCAAACAAGGTGACAACAATGGCTAAAAGCATCCCTACCGCTGAGAGTAAGTTACCTTTTCGTGCAGATGATGGATGACCTAAAAGTTTTAATCCAAAAATAAATAACGCGGCTGCCAGTACATAAGTAAGATTAATTACCAACGCTGAAGTCGAAGTAGTTTCTATCATTTTAAAGTCCTCTTAATCTTCAGTTGGGATCAATTTTTTTTCTTGAACATGGCAAGCATGCGATCGGTAACTAAATAACCACCGACCACGTTAATCGTGGCTAGAAAAACCGCGAACGCCCCTAAAAATTCAGCGTACTGACCTAAACTGTCATCTCCAGCCAAGGCCATTGCGCCGACTAAAGTAATCCCTGAAATAGCATTAGCACCAGACATCAAAGGTGTATGCAAAGTAGCCGGAACTTTTTGAATTAATTCGAAACCAACAAAAATCGACAACAATAAAATAAATAATAAATATATGGCTTCCACTATGCTTTCTCCTGCTGGTTGCTAGCTTGTTCGTAGAACGATTGAATCATCTTATTTACAACATTCCCATGGTGGGTAATGATGCAACCAGACTGGACTTCATCTTCAACGTCCAATTCAAATCGGTTGTTTTCTTTTGACCAAAACTCACTGATTAAATTATATAAGTTGCTGGCATACATTTGCGTGGCATGCTTAGCCACTCCATTAGCCCAATTGCCAGTTCCAACCAAACTTACCCCATGTCTAACAACTACTTCTCCAGCCACTGATCCTGCGACATTGCCACCGGTTTCCGCAGCCATGTCAACAATGACGCTACCGGGTTTCATCATTGCTATGGTAGCGTCATCGATTAATTGTGGAGGTTTACGACCGAACAATTGTGCAGTAGTGATAACGATATCTGAATCGGCTATGCATTTAGCTTGTTCACGTTGTTGAATTTGCATCTGTTCAGGGGTTAATGCTTGCGCGTACCCTTGACCGGTTTCGCCAGTTTGCCCCAGATCTATATCAAGGAATTTAGCGCCCAACGATTGAACCTGTTCAGCTACAACTGAGCGAGTATCAAATGCGGTCACACTAGCGCCTAGACGCTTCGCAGTGGCGATTGCTTGCAAACCCGCCACTCCAGCACCAATCACAAACACTTTGGCTGGCTTCAAAGTACCAGCCGGAGTCATCATCATAGGTAATACTGTGTCGAGTGTATTAACTGCCTGCATTATCATGACATACCCAGCTAAACTCGCCTGAGAGCTCAACGCATCCATTTTTTGGCAGCGACTGATTCTGGGGATCATTTCCATACTGATGCTAGTAATATTGGCTGAACATAACTTATCTACAAAACTCTGTTCATTGAAAGGGTCCAAATAGCTAACAATGAGCGCTTCTGGTTTTAACAAACTAATCTCATCTGCTGTAAGTTTATGTAGGCTAAGTACAATATCTGCTTTTTTTAACAATTCATCTCGGTCAGTGATAACTTCTGCACCAGCGTCTTGATAATCACTATCCTGAATGTGAATCGCCTCACCGATACCCGACTGAACACAGACATCAGCACCTAATAGCGTATAAGCTTTTACGTTGATTGGCATTACTGAGCAACGCTTCTCACCAGGCTTACACTCAGCTGGAAAAGCAATAACAGGCATATACTCTCTCCTAATTTAAATGATTTAATGTAGATACTATGCCCGTATATGTTGTGAAATAGTTATTCATATTGTTTATATAGAATATCAAATTGATAAGTTACTCTTAATAAATTCATGAGATAAACAACACAATTATTACGACAAATTACATCTAAGGGCAGTGGTAGCAAGGGATATAGGGCGACGAGGAATTATATTGGACAGGCTATTTATACATACTAAGCAGTTAAAATATTCACTAAATAATTCGATTTTGGTTTTCTATTTGAAACACATTTATAAATACATTGGGATAACTTTTTCTTATGATTGAATAACTTGAATTCCTACTTTGTGGCAACTTGCAATAAAAGCAGGTATTTCAGCATCAGGAAGGGAAACCTGAATTCGCACCATTTCCGCATATTCACATTCATCGATTACACCATGATGCTGGTTTGTAAGGTGCCGTATAAATTGTTCATGTTTAAAGTCGCTTAGCAGATGCAAAGGCAATAACACTATTTGCTCTTGAATGGGCAATGCTTCGATTACTTGTTGGGCAGAATTAGAGTAAGCCCTTACCAACCCGCCAGCACCTAGTTTTATGCCACCAAAGTAACGAGTAACAACCAGCATAATATCGCCGATACCTTTATGCTGGAGTACATTTAAGATCGGTTTTCCAGCCGTTCCACTGGGTTCCCCATCATCAGACATAGCAACACTAGCAGGTGAATCAGGGTTACCTAATAAGTATGCCCAGCAATGATGGCGGGCATCGGGATATTGCAATTTTATTAACGCAAGTTGCTCCATAGCCTGCTCTCGACTGTTTGCGAAACTAGCACAGGCGATAAACTTGCTCTTTTTGACCTCATAGGTCTGTTCGGTGATTTTTGCTGGAATAGGATAGGACATAAGCAATGCATTATACCTAATTCCTATGGAAAATATTGTATAAAAGACTGGGTTATTGTGTGTCCCTTGCTCACCAAAGCACAACCCGTAATAGAAACCGTAAACTTTCAACACAAACTTCAAAAAATTAGACGTTACACGACTACTTGTGACTACAAAACCTATAAGCGCCAGCATAAAATCATCTTAGCTATTTATTTTTCAGTCGCGAAAATGACTTGAGTCTAATCATAGGAACGCGCCACAGCAAAAGCTTAAAGTCAACAATCTAAGGGCGGGCGTACTTTCAGCTCGAATCCCCCTCGGTTAGCCTAATAATCAAAACGTCGCAGTAAAATTACGACTTATATACGCCCAAGGTCTTATCTACTTTATTTCTCTGCCCTTGTATGATCTAACAACTGAAAACTTTCAAGATGACTTACAAATCAAATTTCAAGAGAAGTAGAAAAGAAGATACGAGTTAACTTACAAATGCGAGAAACAAAATGTCTTATAAAAGTGAATACGACCTATCTATTACTCAACCAGAAAAATTCTGGATGGAAAAAGCATCGAAGTTACCTTGGTACAACCAGCCCCAAAACATATTGAGTAAGGATAACAACGGGGTTCATCGCTGGTTTGAAGATGGCGTAATGAATACCTGTTATATGGCAGTGGATTACCACGTAGAGCAAGGGCTAGGGGAGCAAATTGCGATCTTCTACGATTCCCCCGTCACAAATTCAAAAAGCAGTTACACCTATCGTCAACTTAGAGACGAAGTTGCGCTATTTGCAGGGGTTTTAGCCGAACAAGGCGTAGGAAAAGGCGATCGTGTGGTTATATATATGCCAATGGTTGCTGAGGCCGTTATTGCAATGTTAGCAGTGGCTCGCTTAGGAGCAATTCATTCAGTCGTGTTTGGTGGTTTTGCCCCTCACGAGTTAGCAATGCGGATTGACGATGCTGAGCCTAAAGTGTTGGTAACGGCTTCGTGCGGAATCGAAGTATCAAAAATTATCGAATATAAACCTTATGTTGACGAAGCTATTCGACAAGCGAAACATAAAGTTGAGCACTGTATCGTGCTACAACGAGAACAGTCAAAAGCAGAACTGATAGCGGGTCGTGACCTAGATTGGCACACGGCCATCTCAGCAGCGACACCAGCCTCATGTGTGCCGGTGAAAGGCACAGATCCATTGTATATTCTGTACACTTCCGGTACCACCGGCAAACCCAAAGGCGTAGTTCGAGATAATGGCGGACATGCTGTGGCTTTGCATTACTCAATGGATGCGGTTTATAACATGAAGCAAGGCGAGGTTTTTTGGGCTGCATCTGATGTAGGTTGGGTAGTAGGTCATTCGTATATTGTCTATGGACCGCTTTTAAAAGGTTGCACGACTATTGTCTACGAAGGCAAACCAATCAGAACACCAGATGCCAGCGCTTTTTGGCGCGTCGCACAAGAATATAATGTGAAAACCTTATTTGCCGCACCAACGGCGTTTCGAGCTATTCGTAAAGAAGATCCAGAAGCAACATTATTAGCCGATTTTCCGTTGCAAAATCTTCAAACTATTTTTATGGCCGGAGAAAGACTCGATCCCCCGACTTATCAATGGACTTGCGAAAAAACCGGTAAGCCAGTTATTGACCATTGGTGGCAAACAGAAACGGGCTGGGCGATTTGTGCAAACATGCTGGGAATTGAAAGAAAGCCCGCAAAACCCGGCTCTGCAACCTTACCGGTACCAGGTTTCGACGTGCAAATTTTAGATGATGAGGGCAAGCATATGCCGCCTTGCAAACAAGGTTCAATCGCTATTAAATTGCCAATGCCACCAGGTTGTTTACCAACGATATGGGGCAATCAGGATCGCTTCGTTGCCGGTTACCTTACGCAAAATCCAGGATATTATTGCTCTGGTGATGGTGGATACAAAGATGAAGATGGGTACGTTTTCATCATGGGTCGAACAGATGATGTCATCAATGTTGCTGGTCACCGACTTTCTACCGGAGAAATGGAGGAAATTTTAGCCGCCCACCCGGCAGTTGCCGAGTGCAGTGTGATTGGTGTCCACGATAGTTTAAAAGGTCAAGTGCCTATCGGTATGGTGCTTCTCAAAGACGGTGTCGATATTGATGAAGCTAAGCTGCAAGCAGAGTTGATTGCAAATGTTAGACACGAGATAGGGCCTATAGCCTGTTTCAGCCGTGCTATTGTTGTACAACGCTTACCTAAAACACGTTCAGGTAAAATTCTGCGTAAATTATTACGCCAGATATCAGCAGGGGAACCTTATAACATCCCTTCTACTATTGATGATCCAGAAAGTGTCACAGAAATCGCTTCGATTATGGACAAACAAGGCTTAATTACGATTGAAAAAGCGTCTTAGTACAAAAAATCTCAAACTTCACTGCGGACAAACCACAAAATGTGAAAATCCGCAGTACGTTATATTTTTGGTGTAATTCCCAACGCACCCTTGCTCACTTACTAGTGGGCTTTTTTATGTCCAAAATAACGTTGAGGAAACAGACACAATCAATACACCTATGCTGATTAGCCAACTCTAGTCAAAGGTCATTTTAAAGTAGAAAATCCGGAATATTGTGTGTCACACTGCTTGAGCGGTGAAATTTTTAAAAATATCGAACTGATTTGCCGGAACTGGCTTTTGGAAAAAGTACCCCTGACCATACTGGCATTTCAAGTTACGCAAAAATTGATAGCATTGATATGTTTCTATACCTTCAGCAATAATTTCCATATTCAATTCGTGACCCATAGCGATGATTGTTGATGCAATAGTGTTATTTGCAGGCATAAAACTTTTATCTATTTTTAATACATCAAACGGCAAGTTTTTTAAATAACTTAAACATGAGTAACCTGTGCCAAAGTCGTCCAGTAACAATTTGGCTCCTAATTCAGATAATTCATATAACGTCTGAACACTGACTTTATCTTCTGTGATTGCACTGTTTTCAGTGATTTCAATATGGATAGAATCGGCAGCTAAATTTAGCCGACTTAACGTATCAGACAGGCGCTGACTAAAAAGTTTATCTTTCAATTGAAGAGTCGAAACGTTAATTGCCATGGCATGCTCAGTAGCGCCTGCGTCTTGCCAAATTTTACATTGCTGACAAGCCTGTTCCATCACCCAACTTCCGATATCAATAATTAGCCCCGCATTTTCAGCAATTGGAATAAATTCGTCTGGTCCAACAGCTCCATTTTCTGCATTAGTCCAACGCAGCAGCGTCTCACTTCCTACAGTACGATTATCAGCAAGAGCCGCTATAGGTTGATAAACAAGGCTTAGTTCCTCATTATTAATGGCTTGATGAAGTTGCGCCGCCAAGGTTAATCTGCGATTTAATTTACTTCCAGATTGCATATCGTAAGATTGAAATTGGTTCTTTCCTGCATTTTTCGCCTGATACATAGCGGCATCAGCATGCTTTAAAAGTGAGTTGGTATCTACACCATTTTGAGGGTAACAGGCAATCCCAATACTGGCGGTAATAAAAGATTCCATGTTGGCTAATTTGATTGGTTGGCGAACGGCTTCTATGATTCTGTGGGCTATATTATCAATTGTCTCAACTAATTCGAAGCAATCCGTTACGGCAACAAATTCATCACCACCAAAACGCAACACTGAATCACATTCGCGAACGGTATGCGCTATGCGTTCGGCCATTTCAACTAGCAATTTGTCGCCCACTGAGTGCCCAAGGGTATCATTAATATCTTTAAAACGATCCAAATCGATAAACATCACAGCGAATTGAGCTTTATTTCTATGTGCTTTAGCAACGGCGGCGTTAATCGTGTGTTCTAATAAGTTTCTATTGGGCAAACCAGTTAAAGAGTCGTTATAGGCTAGCTGTTTTATGCGTTCTTCGCTTTTTGCAAGGGCCTTCATTGCCTCTTCTCTTTTATTCAGAACAGCAGTTACGGCCTTTGAAATGATATGTGTAAAAAACAACACTATCATCGATGTGAACACAATTAGTAAAATGGTAATTTGGGAGATGAAATCAACCGTTTTTTCAACAGGCTGTTCGAATAGAATTGAATTATTACGAAATTCATTGAGGGCGAAAACTAACTGATCTTGCACGTTTTGTGACGTAATCTCACCGTTTTCATATTGGCTTATTACCTGCAGGGTTTGGTTGGCAACCTCCAAATCCTTCTCACACAATGTAATGACTTCATCGGTGCCAATTAGGCCCATAAAAAATTGTTCGGAAGCTCCAACCATTTCAAGGCATTCAAAAGGTTGTTGACGAATACGCACAATCACAGAGCGAATCTCAGTCATATCAGCCGTGCTACCTGCAGACGCTAAGCGTTTTGGAACTGAAATTAACCCATTCAATTCAAGTGTGTGTTTAAAATGACGAATGTTCAGTTGATGGAAGTGGCTACTTTTGTCGAGCTTAAAGAAACTCCAAATCATAACAACTGAAAATAGAAAGATTATTACTGTGAGGAAGGCTAATGCTTTTTTAACCCTACTATTTTCTAAAACCATTTTTTATTGTGCTCTGTAATCTACATCCATAACTGGAGCCACTTGGAATCTGTTCGTATTTCGAAAGTTCCAATCGTTACCTCAACTTATTTATAGCACATTTCAGTAAAATATGAGGTTAATTATTGATTCAAAAACCAACAACACCTAAAACTATTCTTACAAAATCGGAATAATGCTAGCAACAGAAATTATGCGGATTGAAACTTGTTGGAGTTTATTAATGCTTATAACTATTTTCAGCAAAGTTTTTAAGATGCTTTGGGCCTTTTTGTCGAGTTAGTCACTTCATATATTTGGGTGTTTAATTAAGTTTAGCGGAGTAAAAGCAGGTGGGAGCGATAATGTCATCAAATCCACAAAAGTGAGATGACATTATCAACAAAGATTGCTTTTTTACAGTCATAGCCTCGATTTGACTAGTAACTCAAATGAAATTCTTAATTTATACTATTTTATTCAATTCTGAATTTGCTGGATATAATCATTCCTACGGCTCTTTGGACTTCAGTATGCATTCGTTGTGCATCTTCTCCACCAAGGGTGCCGCAAGACATCATTTTTTCACAAGTTTGTCCAGATATACGGCTTCCGGTCCCGACTTTGGGTGCTGGAGTGTTACGCAGAATTTGCAGTTGATCGATAAAGAATTCCTGTAAGTCTTGAGGGTTAACAACAATACGCTCTATGCTATTGTCGTTACCTGGAGGAAGCGGTTGATTTAATTCGATGAGACGTTCTCTAGCGGCTTCTATTTTATAAGCGGCCTTATTGTAAAGAGCAATAGATTTATCTTGTTGATCTGCACCAAATAGTTGGCTGTCATACATCTTGCCCAATAAATAACTCGCTTTAGACATATTATGTTCAGATGCTAATTCTAGCCATTCTCTTGCTTCATCGTAATCTTTTTCCTCTATCTCACCTTCTAGATAAACGACACCGAGGACATAAGCTGCGTCATACACTTTATTTTTAGCGGCCTTTTTCAGGTAACTTATTCCCTTGCTAGGGTCGTCGTCCGTAGCACCTGAGATATACATCAATCCCGCTTTATACTGTGCGGTAGCCTGATTCCATTTAGCTGCCTTCTTGTACATCCGAAGCGCTCGCGAATTATCCTTATCCGTACCGTATCCGGTGACATAAAAATTACCTAATGTCTCCATTGCGCTAGGGTGACCTTTTTTTGAATACTTTTTAAATTCCTTGAAGGTTTTCACACAGTGATCTTCGCTACATTCACTAAAATCAAAGGCAATAGACAGTGGTGTGACGGTTACAGTTACCACAATCAATAAAATTTTTCTGAGCTGAACAAACATAGTTGAAACTCTCCGTGTCATAGGTTGGTTAATATTTAAAACAATAAATTATGCAACGAGTTTTTGTTAAAAAATAAATAACTTATTGATTATATTGCTTTTACACAATATCCACTATGGACTGTTACAAAATAATTGTCACCTTTTAATTTGTTTTCAGCTTATTGCAGATAAAACAATAAACTCGCGCATTGTGAGTTTACTGCTGTAGATATTTAACCACATTGAAAATACTGCGATCTTCTGGATCACGCTTGATTTCAAATCCTAAACTTTCGCAAAAACCTAACATTCCTGTGTTTTCAGCCAAAACCATGCCCTCCATTCGCTCTAACCCCTTTGCCTTGGCACTTTCTATAAGTGCATTCATTAAGCGCACAGCGATGCCTTTACGATGCCAATCATCGGCCACCACGACAGCAAATTCACAACTTACTTTATCAATATTGGTGATGTAGCGAGCAACGCCTATTTCACGTTCCATTTTGCCGCTGCTGATTACTGCCAGTAATGCCATTTCTAAGTCGTAATCGATCTGTGTAAAGCGCACCAACATACTTTGCGGCAGCTCTTTAATGCTTTGCATAAAACGAAAATACTTTGCAGTGGGTGACAAAGTACTCACAAATTGACGTTCTAAATTAGCATCTTCTGGTCTAATTGGGCGGATTTCCAATAACACACCAGAGCTAAGCTCTTCTGTTTTTGCCAACTCCATTGGGTACGGATGAATTGCCATATGGTCATAACGTCCGGTTTGCGAATGCGCTTCAATGAAAATTTTAGCATCTAAAGCAATAGCGTCGTATTCATCAACCACCAACGGATTAATTTGCAATTCTTTAATCCAAGGCAACTCACAGGCCATTTCAGATAAACGTAACAATACATGCTCAATGGCCCCCATATTACATCCCGGAAGTTGCCTAAATGCCCCTAACATTTTGGCAATACGTGTATTGTTCATTAACTCACGGGCTAGGGTTTTATTCAGTGGTGGGATTGCCACCTCTCGGTCGCCCATAATTTCTGTTGCGATGCCACCAGCAGCAAAAGTAATTATTGGACCAAAAACAGTATCATTAGATATGCCAACCAACACTTCCCTGCTGCGTTTTTTAATGTACATGGCTTCAACTGTTACACCACTTATTTCCGCTTCGGGGAAGTATTTGGAAACCGAATCTATAATATCGTGATAAGCATTTTTTACCGCCTCGTCGTTTGAAATACCTAATCTCACGCCACCCACATCAGACTTATGGGAAATGGTTTTACTGTAAACCTTCATCACAACGGGATAACCGATGGTTTTAGCAATCTGGATTGCTTCGTTTATATCATGGGCCAAACTAGCATGCGTTGTAGAAATATTGTACGAATCAAGGACTGCCATTGACTCTAAATCAGTCAAGACCGTGCGCCCTTCACTCAACGCGTGCTCAATGACTGACTTAGCCGCTTCAGTATTGACCTTTTCTTCCTTTTGCAAAGGATCGGGTGCTTGCAATAAAAGACGTTGGTTACGAGTAAAATTGCGCAAATAGGAAAATGCTTCAATGGCAGCTTCTGGTGTGGTGAAGGTTGGAACTTGATTATCTTCTAAATAGGTTCTTCCTTCAGCCACCATTTCCCCGCCCATAAAACAGCAAATAATAACTTTTGATGATTTTTTGGAGGCTTCTACAATTTCTTTGGCCACTTGCAATGGTTGCGTCATTGATTGCGGAGACAAAATAATCACTATGCCATGCATAGTTTTATCCTTTAAACATAAGGAAAGAACTTGCTGATAACGCTCCGGCGTTGCATCACCAATAATATCGATAGGATTGTCTTTAGACCAATTGGCTGGCAGCACTTGGTTCAATTGTTTTTCTGTATCGTCACTTAACGAAATTAAATTTAAATTTAAATCAGTTGCGCGGTCAGCAGCAATAGCCCCTGGACCTCCGCCGTTGGTGATAATTGCTAAGTTTTCACCTTCTAAACGTTTGTTGGTAGACAACACTGTCGCGCCAACAAAGAGATCAAAAACTCGATAGCCTCTCACCGCGCCAGCTTGGCGTAACACTGCGTTAAATACGTCGTCCTCTCCAGAGGTTACTCCAGTATGCATTTGCGCAGCCATGGTACCTTTATTATGTCGCCCTACTTTCAACACTAAAACCGGCTTCACCCGAGACGCACGTTTTAGCTCACTTATAAAGGAGCGGGCATGATTGATGCCTTCAATATACAAAAGAATGCTTTTAGTTCGTGAATCGTAGGTTAGGTAATCGAGTAATTCCCCAAATTGCACGTCAGCAGCACAACCAATAGATACCACCGCAGAAAACCCCAATTTACGGGATTTAGCCCAGTCAAGAATCGATGTACACAATGCACCAGATTGGGACACCAGTGCCAAACTACCTTGATTAATTTCGCCACAGTGAAACGTTGCATTAAGACCCGTTACCGGACGAGCCACGCCAAGACAATTAGGTCCAATAAGACGAATTTTGTATCGCTTGGCCGTTTGTTGTACTGCATCTTCAAGCTTTTTGCCTTCTTCATTGGCTTCTCCAAACCCAGCAGATAAGATGATCGCGGCTTTCACACCTGATTTTCCACACTCTTCCATCAATTGATTGGTAATCGAAGCGGGCGCGGCAATAATAGCCAATTCAACGGGTTTGTAGATTTCTGAAATGCTGTTGAAACATCGTCGACCGAGGACTTCGGCATGACGAGGATTAATAAAATAAATAGGTCCTTTGAACTTACCTGAGGTTAAATTGAGAGACACCGTCTTTCCGATCGATGATTCGCGCTCACTTGCGCCGAACAAGGCGATTGAACTGGGGGAAAAAAATGAATGTAAATAATGTTTCATTTAAAATCTCTTAGATGTTAGCGCTTTTGTTTTGCTATCATTATCCCATACAACTTATAGGGTTATTTTATGTCTTCTACGGCTTTTATTACACATCCTAATTGTTTACTCCATGAAATGGGAGATGAACATCCTGAAAGCCCAGCTCGTTTACATGCAATCCAAGATGGCTTAATTCAATTTGGATTGGCTGACTTCATACTCAATATCCCTTCACAAAAAGTATCTAAAGATCTGTTAAAGCAAACTCACACTCCGCGCCATGTTGAACAGATTGAACAATTTTCACCGCCAAAAGGCCAGTACTTTCCGGTAGATGATGAAACGAAAATGAATCATGCATCTTTCGAGGCTGCTTTATTTTCTGCTGGTGCAGGTATAGTTGCTATTGATGGTTTATTCAATCAAAAATTTAAAAATGCTTTTTGTGCCGTAAGACCACCAGGTCATCATGCCGAAAAAGATCAAGCCATGGGATTTTGTCTTTTCAACAATATTGCGGTTGCGGCGACCTACGCCAAAGAGCAATATAATCTTACACGCATTGCAATTTTAGACTTTGATGTACATCATGGAAATGGCACTGAAGACATTCTGAAAAATGACCCTGCAATACTATTTTTATCTTCATACCAGTATCCGTTTTATCCTTACACCATACCTAAAAAAGCCGCTGAAAATTGCTTACATTACCCATTACCAGCCGGCACCGATTCTCAAACATTTCGACAATGTTACGCTGAACGGGTGTTGCCTGAACTACAAAAATTTGCACCTGAACTAATTCTTATCTCCGCTGGTTTTGATGGTCATCATACCGACCCACTTGCAGATTGGGATTTGTTAGACTCGGATTATTCTTGGTTAACTCAGCAAATCATGGACATCGCAGATACCTGTTGCGACGGAAAAATAGTTTCATTTTTAGAAGGTGGGTACAGTTTATCGGCACTTAGAACAGGTGCTATTGCACATATTAAAACGTTAATGAAGATCTGAGGTTTACAATGCTGCAAGAGCGTTGATATTGGCAGCCAGCACAATCATATTGTGTGGCTACCACTGGTGGGGAGTAATTTGCAGAATTTATTTGTTTAGCGAGCTTATGAGGGTTTCTACTTGTTCAAAAGTAGGAGGATTACAACCTATGCTTTCAACATTTAGACCGGCAGCCACAGCACCAAACCTTAGACCATCCATCAAAGTTTCTTCAGGGGCAGAGGTGCAAAGCGCATCATTTTTTAACAGGCGCGCAAGCATGGCAGAGAAAAACGTGTCACCAGCCCCTACCGTATCACCAAACACAGCCGGCTTATGGACTGCTTGAAATAAATTGTATTGATCGGTTATTAGGTGCGATCCGCCCTCTCCCAAAGTTAAAACTACCATGCCATTTTCCATTCTATCGAGCATAGATTTAGCATGAAATTCTGGTTTACCGTAAAGGCCTTTTAGCTCTAGATCTTCATCGCTCACCTTGACAATATCGGCGAACTCTACGAATCGCCATATCGACGCTACGTATTGGTGATGATTTTCTTCAACGCCTTTCCGGACGTTAACATCGATACTAATTTTCACGCCACGTGACTTCAAAGTGGTAATAACTGGAATCAACACTTCGAGCATTTCAGGCACGATTGCTAGAGAGCCGGTGTGAAAAAGGTCAAGATCATCCGGCAGCATTGATAATAGTTTTTCTGAGGTAATATCTAAATCTGCAACTGACTTTCGATACAAACGGTAGTTCGGTTTTCCATCTTCAGCTTTATACACCAAAGCAAGAGACGTATTTTTGCTTGAACGATTATTTGCAGGAACATGAATTCCTTCACTAATGACTGAACTATGGATTTTTTCACCTAAATAATCCGTCGATATGGGTGATAAATAAGTACAGTCAATTGCTTGTTTAACGAAGCTTCTAGCCACGTTGAACGGTGAACCACCGATGAAAGGTTGATAACTTCCATCTTGTTGCTGAATCATGTCAAACAACGCCTCACCAAATACGGCAACTTTAGGAATAGCCATAGTAACTCCAAAATTCTAAAAATAAGCCAAGTCGACTAAAGCTAGCCGACGTTATGCAAAAGCACAAATATTAACTCTAGTATCCCTAAGATACCGCTAACGCTGTGCTATTAATAATTGACTGCATGTGTTTTTTCACATTTGGATCGGTATAGATCGCCTTTAAGTGTTTTTTATAGACGTCCATGAAACCTTGGTTTTTGTTTAAATCTCCAAAAATTGAAGTCATTTCCAAAAACGAAGCGGGATTCACTGCATATTTAGCGGCTGCAACATGCAACTGCTGAGACATCACATCTATGATAGTGATCTCTTTGCCGTGACGATCAGTCTGTTTGTCGCTGTAATAACACCATGCAGCTAATACCAGTGCAGCGCACTGGATATCGCCTTCTTGACGCAAATTATCGTTGATAGTTGGAATTAAGAAAGTCGCCAATTTCGAAGCACTTTCAGAACAAATTCGCGTTAAATGATCTTTAATATTCGGGTTTGCAAAGCGAATTAGTAACGTTTGTTTATACTCATCTAAGTCAATTCCACTTACCGGAGGCAAAATAGGCGTGACTTCATTGTCCATAAATAATTGCAAAAACTGACGGAAAACAGGATCTTGAATACTCTCATCAATCGTCTCAAAACCATGGATTGACCCCAAAATACCAAGCACTGAATGGCCTGCATTTAACAGTCTTATTTTCATGTTTTCGTAAGGTGTCACATCGGCAACAAATTGCGCTCCAACTTTCTGCCACTGCGGTCTACCTACGCTGAACTTATCTTCAATTATCCATTGATGGAAAGGTTCGCAAGTGACTGGCCATTCATCTGATACCCCCATTTCCGATGCCAAATAATTAATATCAGCTGGGGTTGTTACCGGAGTAATGCGATCGACCATGGCATTGGGAAACGGAACTTCTTGTTCAATCCATTTGGCCAGCTCAAAATCAACTTTTCGGCTGTACGCCAGCAACATTTTACGGGCAACATCACCATTGTGCTGAATATTGTCACAAGATTGCACCGTAAAAGGAGGTAGCCCCCTTTCCATACGCAGTTTCAATGCAGCAGTCAAAAAACCAAAAACTAAACGAGGAGCAAATGGATTCGCTAAATCATGAATGACATCAGGATTATCAAAATCAAACTCATTGGTCGCTGGATTAAAATTGTAACCACCTTCAGTAATCGTTAGCGAAACTATTTTGGTATCGGCATCCGCCATTTTCTGGATGACCGAATTAGGCTCATCACATCCCATCAAGAAATCGGTCATGCAACCAATCACTTGATTTTCTATCGTGCCGTTAGGATGTTTTACAATTAGCGTGTAAAGGTAATTTTGCTGTTCAAGAATTGATTTCATTTTGCGATCAGCATCTCTTAATCCGACCCCGCAAATCCCCCAATTAAGGTCGCCCGTTTGATTCATGTAAGCGTCGGTATAATAAGCTTCATGAGAACGGTGAAAACCACCAACACCTACATGCACAATTCCAGCTTTGACTTTTTTACGGTCGTAATTGGGCACCGAAATACCGCTAGGTAGATGGTGAAGGTTATCTTCATTTAGACGAACATTGGATTGAGTATTCATTAACCTTCCCCTTCTACGCTTGCGTAGTTAATTGTTTTTTACGCTGCATATTCCAATATGCAGTAATGAAATAAGTAATAGTGCAGACGAAACCAACAGTTTGAAACAGATCGCGATTGGCTTCATATGCGGGTATACCCGAACTGAAAAACATGGTTTTAATTGCAAATATAGTCGTGATTATTAGGCTACTAATGGACACCACCTGAAGAACTTTCGAAAACAATGAAGTATCAATGCGCACGTCTGGCTCCAGACTAGCCTGTTGCTCTTGGAATTCTTCTACACGTTGTTCAAACACTTCCATTTGCTGTTTCTCGTGTGGATATTCTTCCGATGCGCCGTGGTATTTTGCCAACACTATGTAACACACAGTTGTGAAAAACCAAGTTGGGATAAATAGGTAATAAAAAGACAACACATCAAGCGCATTTAACCCAAACCCAAATGTCAGTCCAAGACCCCATGACGCAACGGCGGGCACACTGTGAGTAAGGTTTTTGAAGGTAACCCAGTAACGCGTGAAACCTATACGTGGAAAGACAAAGTGTTCCGTGAATACGATTGCGCCAACGGGCACAACTAACAGTCCGGCGTAGGTTAATAGCGGCAGCATTTTGTTAAATACAAAGGGGAAACAGGCGATGATGACGGCAACAATTCCTACAATCAAGGTCGTTTTGTTTCTAGATTGGTTTTTAAAAATAGCTTGCGCAGCAAGACCTGAGCGGTACAGGTTGGCATTTGCAGTAGTCCAACCTGCCACAATGACGATCACTAAGCCCGATAGGCCTAATGCTTGAAAAGCAACGTCACCTGGATCTAATTCAATAATGGATTTTTTCACAATGATAGCGGTGCCTGCCCCCATTATTCCTGCAGAAATCCAAGCAATATAGTGTCCAAATAACATGCCTGCTGAGGTACACAAACCATATGCACGTCTTTTCGCATAACGTAAAAGTGCCATATCAATCAAACCGACGTGGGTAATAGTGTTGGCCGCCCAAGAAAAACCAATCACTTCCAACAGTCCAATACCAGGTTCGCCATTCGCGTTCACACCTGTCCACACCGATAAGCTACCAATTTCCATAAAATCAGCCCAGCCGCTCAAGCTGGTATCACCTAGTACATGTTGAGACAGTGCAGGTAATAGAACTAGCGGGCCACACACAAACATGACAAATAACCAAGGAGCACAAATACGCGAGAAATTAGAGACCGCTGTAAAACCATACATGGCGACTAAAACAACGATGGTTCCAACCGCTAGTACTACACACACAAACCATAAATTAGTGGGATACCAATTGAGTTGCGCCGGGATATTCAAGGCGAATCTCACGGCTGTCGCAGAAACCGTAATCATTGCTGCTGAGATAACCGTGAAAATGATGACATTGACCCAGTTATAAAGGGTCGTCATCGAATTGCCGGCTATTTTTTGCAAATAAGTGTACAAACTCAAGCGAGTTTCAATGGCGATTGGCGTAGTTATCAATGTCCAACTCAACACCGCGAGAACGTTACCGATCAACAAGCCAAGTAAAATATCTGACATAGTAGCGCCGAGGGCTACAAATGTGGCTCCAATGACAAATTCGGTAGCGGCAACATGCTCACCAGCATATAAGCCTAAAAAATGTGTCCATCCCTTTAACTTATGTTTAGGAATAGGTAGTTGCTCTTCACCAACAGTATTCAGATTAATTTCATATTTATCAGGTGTCATATTTATTACCTGTCGTTATATTGTAGTTGTGGGCTAGTCGGCCCCAATAAAAATAAATGAATCAAAATAATAGTTTTAGTACGGCATTACCATGCTATTGATTCGCTTTTACTGATCATTTCAGGTTTTCTAAAGAAAACCCCATTATGCGCATATGCTCATGATGTGAGCATATTCCCACAAATTATCTGTAAAGGTCAATATATTGTTAATTAAATAACCTAAAAAAAGTTGCAAATTTACTATTTTGTTAAAGTTGAAGTGCTTTTCAGGCATCTCATAACACACCTAAAATTCAAATTATTATTTATAGCATTCAATTAGATACGATAATTTAAGATACATTAAAATCGATGTTAGAAGAGTTTTTCACTAAGCATTAAAATGTTAATTATTTTTGACAGATTGAATGTTAATAATTTAATTCTCAGCCAGAATCTAATCCCTCGAATATCAAAAGAACAAAAGAAAGAAACACAAAATGGCGAAAATTGTGTGCGTCATCTTGCTAGCAGATATCCCATTTCATTACTTGAAATTGATGTTTTCGCGACTTCCACATTAATTTCGCTGTTTGTGCACCGCTTCTGCACATTGCTCTTTTAAGCTCTCAGTACAAGATTTATGACAATGCATGATTAACAACAATGGTTAACTTATAGGGATCTAACTGATGAGAATGTTACATAGGTTTAAAACCTGTTCTATAAATTTACTGACGGTAGCAGCACTGTCTTGCTGGTTAACAGCATGCAATGGAGAAAGCACCGAGACAACGGAGACAGATTCAGAGCAAACGTCTTCCGATCAAGACACTACGAGTAACGACAATGGGACTGCATATTCAAGTGACTCAACCGATGGTGTGCTGTGTACTTATTATTATAACGAATACAATGACTCAGAATCAGTTTCTGCTACGAGCTATGCTGATTGGTCTTGCGATGGAACCAACCGTAACTTAACCGCCAATGGTATACCCGATCACGTTGTAGGTACCTTCCCAAATGCTGGTAATCCCAATACGATTTCAGAACAATCTGTGTCCGTCAGCTATACGTTAGCACCAACAGAGTCGACCAATGTGACTCAATTAGGCGGGCCTCGAGGTGCCGTTGGCTATGTGCTTAATGGCGTAAAAATAGACGCTGATACTGCTGGAAGTTGTAACGATTCAGGTGACGACTGCAGTCTAATCGACAATAGTGGAAATTGGAGTATCGAAGCCCTAAGTCAGAATGTGTTTGATTTTGGTACCGATGACAATAATGCTCACGTGCAACCTGATGGTACATATCACTATCACGGAATGCCAGAAGGCTTTATCACACTGCAAAATGGCAATAGCAACGCAATGACCCTCATTGGTTGGGCCGCTGATGGTTTCCCTATTTATGCCCGATACGGCTACAGTGATGCCTTGGATGCCAGCTCAGAACTAACGTCCATGACGGGAAGCTATCAATTGGTAGAGTCAGTTAGTGATAGTCGACCTTCCACTGACACTTACCCACTTGGCACTTTCTTGCAAGACTGGGAATATGTTGAGGGCTCTGGTGACTTAGACGAATGTAATGGTCGCATTGGTGTTACGCCAGAATTTCCTGAAGGCATTTACCACTATTTTGCTACTGATACTTATCCATTTTTTCAACGTTGCATAAAAGGGTCATTGTAATATGTTAGCGTCAAACCGAAAGACAGCGTCTCTCATCATGAATAATTTTGCAGTTTTAACGATGGCGGCATTGCTATTTTGCTACGGCATACTTCAACCGGTAAACGCCCACTTAATGGTTGCTCAGCACGGAACTTTAAACTTTATTGAAAATGATGTGTATATGGTGTTATCGCTACCTGTTTCTGGCATCGAAAACATCGATGAGAATAAGGATGGTGTGGTATCGATGATCGAATTTAATAATCAGCGAACCACAATCACGCAGCAAGTTAAAAAGCAAATAAGCATGAGTGACCAGCACGGCAATATAGCGGTAGAGTCGATAATACTTTCACCGGTTATTGATCATCATGCTGAAGAACAATCTTTATCTCAGATGCAACCCTTATCTCAAATAACAGTGATGGGTAAATTTGCCCTTAAAAGTGACGCTGAAAAACTCACTTTCCACGCCAATATATTTGGCACCTCCCCTTCCGAGCAAAATTTGGAAATCACGGCTAAAAACAAACAAAAAGCCGAAAAACACAGCTTCGTCTTGACCCCAACGGTTTCGTCAGCTCAGCTGTTTGAATAAAACTTCTTGTTTAAACTAAACTCCCTCTGCTCAGTCTTACTGATGCAGAGGGGATCTTTGGGTTACACAATTTGTAATCCAAAACTAGTTTTTCACAAAACGCTTTAACAACACCGGTAACAACGTTGAATCAGTCAACAGCGCCATTAGCATCGCCAAGCCAGTTAATAACCCAAACAAGATACTAGGTACAAAATCAGAGAAGCTTAACAATGCAAAGCCAATTGTGATGATGGTCGTCGTGAATAATAGTGCGTAACCCACGCTGTTGAAGGTTTTTTTAATCGCTTCAGCGGGTTTTGAACTTTTTTGGGTTTCAAGATATCGATGAATAAAATGGATGGTATCATCTACCGCAATCCCCATAGCGATGGCCGATATGGTGATCGTCATTAAATCTAATGGAATTGCCAACAAGCCCATCACACCTAAAATAGTCATAGTGGTAAGAATGTTGGGAATGACGGCAACCAGCGCAATGCGCACCGACCGAAATATCGCAAATAAAACAAAGAATAACGCGATAAAGACTAATCCTAACGTCATAATTTGGGATTTAAACAAACGCTGTAGTATGTCTTGATACAGCACAAACAGGTTGGTTAAAAAATAGTCTTGCTTATCGACACCAATTGTTTGCATATCGGCTTTGAGATTTTCTAAAAATTCAGCACGATTAAAATCAGCTGTGCTGTCTTTAATCCGAGTACTGATTCTAAGTTGATTGGTTTTAGGGTCGAAATACGCACCTAACAATTTATCTTTAAGCGACTTATCCACCAAAGTATAAATGGCTGTTAATTCGTACTCGGTTAACGGCTTTTGATCATTTATTCGCATCGCCAATTCGGTAAAATTGAATACCGAAGTCACATTGCCCATGGCATCATAACTTTGCAACACGGCTTGGATTTTTTGTAATGTTTGGACAGACTCCGCAGTTAACACTAGTTGTTTGTCTTGTTGTTCATTGGGAATCGTATACACCACATCCATTGGCGTAGAGCCCCCGAACTCTTGGTCTATAAACGTTAACTCCTGGCGCACTTTTGTTGACTCTTTAAAATAGTTTAAAAAACTATTTTCCACATCCAAACGCATAATCCCAATGACGGATATCCCCACCAGCACTAGGCTCAAGACGCCAATGGTTTTTGCATAATTTAAGCTAAGCGCAGTGAAGCCGTTGATAATTTTTTGAGTAACTCGATTTTCACCGCTTTCGTCTTTATGGGATAAAACCGATAGAAATGCAGGAAACAGCAACAAGCTCACCAGAATAGAGATAATCATAGCGACTATCATCATCCAACCGAAACTAACCACAGGTTGAATCCCGCTAAATAGCAAAGATCCAAATCCAACAGAGGTGGTTAACCCAGCATAAAGACAAGGCTTAAACTTGTTTTTTAAGGTTTGTTCTAATAACTCGGATTGACTGTCTTGACTATTTTTCACAGCCAGTTGTCGATACTCTACAATCAAGTGAATCATTACAGCTAAAGTCAGAATAAGCTGCAAAGCGATGAAATTTGAGGAAATAACAGTGGTCCGCAGATCTAATAAACCAAAGATTCCCACCGTTAATAGAACACTCAAACTACAAGATACGACCGGTAATACTACCCAGCGTACGCGGCGAAATAAAATAAATAGCATCACCACAATAGCTCCACCAATAGCACTGCCAAATAGCACAAGATCGCGCTTAATAATATCAATCATTTGTTGGCCTAACACGTAAGCCCCGCCTAAATAGAAACTCGCGTCTTGTTGATATTGTTCGGTAATTTCATAAATTTTGTCTATTTCTTGTTTGCGTTGGGCTTTCAGTTCTTGGTCGATAGGATCAGCTTGCGCTTTTAGTAGGTTTATTTTTTCTTGCTCATCCTCACTTAACTCCCTTTCAAGGGCATTTTTTTGAATATCTGTGATCTGATTTTGAATCTCGACTAATTGGCGATTTTTTTTGAATACGATTTGGATAGCAGTCGCGCTTTGCTTTTTATTGACGAGTAAATCAGTAAACAACGGATGGTCCTGAAAAACTTGTTGCATTTGTTGTGCTGAATAACGCTGTGATTCCCAAGTGTACGCATCTGGATCTAAATCGGCACTTAACGATGTGGCATTGCTGAGCAGCGGAACATTGAGTATGTGGGTTACCGATTTAACTCTGGGAAATGCCGAGAAAGCATCGCCAAGTTGCTGAAGTTGCTCGAAGGTTTTATCTGAAAAAACAGCGTGATTTTTCGGTTCATAAGCCACAAGTATAAATTCATCCGGCGAGAATTTTTGATTCATTACCTGAGTTTCAATATAAAGCTGATTGTCCTTTACCAATAATGTATCTGCTGAAGCATCAATTCTAAATCGCTGTGCAAAATAGGCCGAAATAATCCCCAAGATAACAAATGCGAGCAGAATCCATTTGCTGTGACGGATCAACAGTTGCGCTAAATTACTTTTCACTACTGTCCGCCCTCTGCTGTGAATCTAGATTAGTGGTTTTATTACGATTTTTTTCACTGTTCGCAGGTGAAGGGGAAAATTGTTGAGGCGCACCTTCAAATTGCTCATCCCTTTCTACGCTCTGAAGATACATATTTCTGAAAAAAGTATAAGGATCATCAGATTGCGCTCTTAATTCTTCATAAGAGGGAGCTGTAGGGACAAAGTCGTTGAAACCATCTAGTCCTTGTAAATAGCTTGATTCAGGCGAGTCAGAAATCACATGAACGGGACTCAAAATACTTTCACTAAGAGTAGAAAAGGCGTTCCTGAAATCTGACTGACCGAGGATTGGTAACACCAAATAATTGCCATAACCAACATCATACGACGCCAAAGTATCACCTATAGTTGCGGTTTCTTCCGGCATATCAAACCAAGCATCGGCTGGGTCAAACAAACCCAGCAATCCCACAGTAGAGTTAATTAAAAATCGTCCCAAATTGGTTCCCGATTTTTTACCTTCACCTTGGGCCAAATTATTTAAAAGATTGAGAGGTTCCCGTAAATTACTGAAAAAATTACCAATGCCGGTTTGCACAGGATCTGGCACTACAGCATCGTAGCCTTTGCCAACTGGGATTAGAAAATAACGATACACAACATCATTAAAAGCAAAAATAGGCCGATTGATTGACTCCAAAGGGTCCGCAAACGTAACAGGATCATAAGTGACCACTGTAGGCGTTAATACCTGCTCCCCTTGGGAGGTATTGATAGTAATCTGCTGGTTACTTGGAGGTTGTGCATCGACTTGCTCAACACGACTAGAACTGCATCCACTGACAACCAGAACACTGATTAAGCATACCAATGTGATGTATCTATTTAACGGATTTAGCATATTTGAATCCAACATAAGGTGTTCTCATCCAATTGTAGAACTACAGGTGTGTCGACAACGCTTTGGCCAACTCCCATTGCGCGAACTAATCTGAAATAGCAATATACTTGCCAAACAGTGCTACGACTTTTTTATGCTTGTAAAGTTAATAGCATTAGGATGTACGCTATCAAGCGTGAATATTCGATCATATTCTTGGCAGACTAGTAAATCCGTTACCTACGCTGATTTCGAATAGCTGCTGATGATTAAAAAATTAGGCCATACAATGTGTTTAATCAAGGACTGGAAACACAGATTAGGATGACTAATAGCGGCCTCAGTGAAAAGAAAATTGTAAAACTTACTCTCAAGTAGAAATAGCTACAGTAATTAAGGTCTAGTTGACTTTGTAATAAAACAACAAAGGCGCGGTTACTCAAAAATTAGGGTTCATTTTCTTATATTGAATTTGGCGAAAATTTTTCGCGAAGGGTTGCATTTATCACACGTCTCTCTAATCTAGTTGATAAGCGATCTCAAAGAAGCAAATCATGTGTTAACCACTCTATTTAGTAAACACTTAACAATTAGAGCACGTTATATAGTGGCACTTTTCCTAGTGGCGGCTACAGTCTCTGTTTCTGCATTAATGTTGCGGTATATAATTAAAACACAAATGAATGATGCTTATATCGTCAATATTGCAGGCCAACAACGCATGCTGTCGCAACGCATTGCACTGTTTGTCACTCGACTATCAACCTGTCCAGATGACAAATCGCAGCAAAGTCAGGCGCTACAATCCACAGTTGAAACATTTGAGCGTAATCGCGTTTATCTAAGTGAGTTACCAAACTTGCCCGCTAAAGTACAAGAGCTGTATTTTGGTGAGTTTGGGTTAAATTTAAAAAGCCAAAACTACGCTGAAGCGGCACTCAATTTTAGTAGCCTTGCTGATACATGTGGAGCTATCCCTTCACACTTTAATACAACTGAAACCGACAAACTTCTTTTTGCCCTTAATCAAGTTGTGCAGGAATTTGAGTTGGCTGCGCGCGAACGAGTTGAGCGAGTGGCAAACATTGAATTGTTTTTGTGGTTATTTACCTTGCTATTATTAGTGCTTGAAGCTCTTCTAATTTTTCGACCTATGGAAGCCAAAATTACAAGTAGTTTGGCGTCGCTGCGTTTAACGTTGCACAAAGCCGAAGAGTCAGCACGTCAGGCAAAACAGGCCAATAAAGCGAAATCTGAATTCTTAGCCAATATGAGCCATGAATTGAGAACCCCAATGAACGGTTTGTTTGGCATGATAGAGTTGGCCATCGATAATCCAAGTAAAAGTAATGACTACTTAAAAAAGGCTAAAAGCGCTGGCAAACAATTGTTGGTGCTGATAAATGATGTACTTGACCTGTCAAAGATTGAAGCGGGTAAGTTACGCATTGAACGGACACCATTTGATTTAGTTCAGCTATTCGATGACGTTGCATCTGTGCAGTCGGCGAATTGTCGAATAAAAAACTTAACCTTCAATTTTCACAAAACAACCAGTTTGCCCACTCGTGTCATAAGCGACCCTACGCGGTTATCGCAAATCATGCACAACTTATTGAATAATGCCATTAAGTTCACCGACGTTGGCAGCATAACCCTTTCTGTTGGCGTGAACGTTAAAAACAAGAAGTATTGGCTGTCTATTAGTGTTAAAGATACTGGGATTGGAATCGAAGCCCAAAAACTGTCTTCTATTTTTAATAAGTTTGAGCAGGCAGAACAATCCACCACTAGATTGTTTGGAGGTTCAGGGTTGGGGTTAGCTATCACTAAGCAGTTAGCTGATTTGATGCAAGGTGAACTCACGGTGCAAAGTGAATTAGCTAAGGGCAGTTGCTTTACGCTATCAATACCGATTGAAATAGACAGTGAGAAAGTCGAAAACATTCACTCACAAGTGCATTTAAAGTGTGCCATTGTCGATGATTTAATTACGAGTAGAGAATATATTGAGCATGTTGCCAAATCACAAGGTATGAACACCTCTACCTTCAATTCTGCGGAACAATTTTTAACCACCGACACCTCACAATTTGACATCTTAATCCTCGACCTATCGATGCCTGGTTTGAGCGGTGTTGATTTAATTGAAGAACTGTTAAGACAAAAGGGGACGCAACTCCCCTACATCATTTTGGTCTCAGCACTTATCGAAGATTTAGAATGTTCGGAAGACGTGCGAAAAGTAATATGGCGCACCCATGCTAAGCCTATTATCAGACAAGAATTAGAGGGTGATTTACGTCAATTACAAAAAACTCATTTACTGCAGGATTCTAAAGCTGAACCATCACAAAGTAGTTTTAAAATTTTGGTTGCCGAAGACAATGAAATTAACGCTGAAGTGGTCAAAACAATGCTTGAAGCTGCTGGTTACGATGTGTCAATTGTAAGCGACGGTGAAAAAGCTATTAACGCCTGTATATTTGAACAATTTGATTTGATTTTAATGGACTTACAAATGCCTGTTATGGATGGCTTAACTGCGACGGTTAAATTAAAAACAAAGTTAAACTTTAATAAGCCAATTATTGCACTCACAGCTAATGCTTACGTTGAAGATAGAGAAAAGTGCAAAGCCGCAGGCATGACCGATTTTCTGTCCAAACCAATTGATAAAGTATCGCTGCTCTCTATGATTCAAAAGTACTTAAAAGACTAACCCAAATTAACCTTGGTATTGTTGCATTATTTTACGCAAAGTGGGTTGAGTTACATCCAATAACTTGGCTTTTGCTTGTTGGGTTATCTGTTGCCTAACGACAATTGCATACATTGTAGATTCTAAGGTAGACCACAGATTGGGGATTGCGTCTCCATCCAGGAAGCGTTGCAGCAACGAGCTGCATTCAACAGTTAACTCTTCTAATAGAGGGTGATCAATTGCAGTATCTTTTAATTTTGCAGAGCGTCTTCGTAAAGTCGATTCTGACTGCTCAACTTTGAGTGCGACTTGATAAAGGCTTCCCCATTTTTGTAGACACAATTCAATCCATAGTTTTTCTAACCAAACAGTGACCGGAAAAGATGTTGGTTGTTGAGTGGCCAGACAGACAACCTTGTTTAGCAACACGGTTAAAGCCGGCAACAGCTCTTCGTCGTCATCTTGGGTAAGCTCTACAGTCTGTAAACTCGGCGTGGCATGAGAAGCTGAGGGCTGCAGCTCTAAAGATGGCGCTTGTAGATTCAAGTGCTCAGATTCTAAATAGTCACTGGGGCAAGTTATAACAGCCCGCATAATACAGTTTCGAAGTTCTCTTACGTTGCCAGGCCAACTGTAACGACGTAATGTCTCGACTGCTGATGACGAAATATCGAGAATTGGTTTATTGTATTGCTGACTAAACTTCTTCAAAAAATGTCGCGCTAACAGCAAGGTGTCCTCGCCACGCTGATTCAAAGGAGGCAAATTTAACGTGAAAACGTTAATTCGGTAGTAAAGATCAGCACGAAAACGACCTGCGGCCACCTCATCTGATAAATTGCGATTGGTTGCCAATACCAGTCTAACATCCACTTTCCTTACCCTTTGATCGCCCACGGCAACAAAGGTTTTCTCTTGTACGAAGCGCAATAATTTTGATTGTATGTCCAGTGGTAACTCCCCTACCTCATCTAGAAACAAGGTACCACCGTCAGCTTGCGCAATCATTCCTGGTTGATCACTGGTGGCTCCAGTGAAGGCTCCTTTTCTGTGCCCAAAAAGCTCACTCTCAATCAGATGTTTAACTATGGTACTGCAATCGACGGTGATAAAGGGTTTATTGGGCTGTAATCCGTGATTATGGATTTGTCTGGCTATCACTTCTTTACCAGTTCCTGATTCACCGATAAGCAACACAGATGCATCTGTTGGGGCTACTAATTGTACCTGCTGCATCAAGGTGCGCATCGCAGCAGATTCAAATAACAACTCGTGGGTTTGATGATTATCAGGTTCACTTTTCGCTGGGCTGTTGCCCTGTTTATGACTTTGATCCAACAATATAATTCGATCAATGGCAGTACCTAAGTTCGCCGAGACTTGTTGTAGTAATTCAGTGTATTTTTTAGCCACAGGTTGCTGGTTGCTATGCCAACGCAAGACAATAACCCCTAGGCATTTACCGCGAGTCACTAAAGGTACAGAAGCTTGAAGCGTAGTGGCGTTCAGCTCAAGTAAAGGTACAGCGGTCAAATTATCTAGATTATCGACCTGGATATTAGTGGTAACCCATTGATGGACACTTTTCACCTCTACTTTAGGCTCACTTGCGCAAGATAAATTAATTAAACCATCGCCTTTGGTTAAATATAATCCGGCATACATCGATGACATTCCGCTGCTGATGAGCTGACAGACTTGCTCAGAAAAGCTTTGCAAATCGTGTGTACTGCCGATAATACGAATAATATCCCATTGCAGCGTAATGAGTTTGAAGTCGTCATCGGCGGCATCAGAAAACTTACCACTCATGCGATCTAAATTAGCCAATATGTTAGCGTCGAATTTCGGTTGCCAGCAAACTAATGTGCCGCCTCCGATGCTTCGCGCGGCTTGTAGCGCGGCATTTGCTCGTCGAAAAAGCTCTAACGGAGAATGTTCGTTAAGCTGTTCTTCTGACTCAATAGTGGCTAAGCCAAAACTAAAATCCAAATTAACTTTTTTAGCTGAAAAGCGTTTTTTACGCAGCATTTCACGCATGCGAGATGCTAAAACCTGACCTTGTTGTTCATTCGTTTCTGGTAGATGAGCAGCGAATACAGCTCCGCTAAAGCGGCTAGCAAAATCAGCGGAACGCAATAAATCCGACATACATTGTATAATTTCAGCTAAAACTTGATCGCCTATATCGCGGCCATATTGTTGATTAAATGCCGCAAAATCGTCGGGATTCACCAGCAAAAGCGTTACCGGTGTATTTTTTGCGGCCGACTGTTCTAACCACTCCTGATTCTGCCAACTAGCGATCTGCCTTAAAATCAATAAAGTGTCATCATGATTAAAAGGGCCAACAAAGCCATCGAGCATAACCACTGCATCTTTCAATTGAACAGGAAATGGTGGCAACCTAGTCATTGAGTGAGTACGACTTAAATCAGCCAAAATTTGTGTCATTCGACGTTTAGCGATTGAAGAGGGAATGTGCAGACACGAAAGCAATGTTTGACCGATTACTGACTTCCCAGACTCCCCCATAACCTTTAGTAAAGGCGCATTCATTTCAATTATTTGGCCATGCGAATTTAGGGTCAAAGACATTTCCCCTAAACACTCAGTTAACATCGATAGTTTTTGCTTGGTGGTGGAGAAATCCGCCAGCAATCGATGCTGCTGTTGTATTAACGACAGTACTGGCAAGACTGTAGGTGGTTGTTTCCAGTCTAAATACCAGTGCCCGTTTATTAATGGTTTTAACGGTTGATATGAGGGGTCTTGTGGTAACCAAAATACCTGCAAGCCATGCAAGTTAAATCTGTTGCTCAAAGAAGTCCCGTGCTCTTCATTTTGACAAAGCAATAATATTGACGTTGGCAAACTCTGCTCAGCCAGCGCTGTAATAACGAAATCGTACTTTGCAGCAAAGGTGTGTTGGAGCGCAGAAATCGCCGCGGAATATTCAGAATCGGCGGCTAAATCACCATCAATAAACAGTGTTATTTGATCTTTATTTTCTTCAACAGCTTCATCAGACTTGCAAGGTTTCATTGTTATTATTCTTATTTTTGCATAAGGTGAGTAAAGTTCTGAGTTAACAAAGGAGCTATATATTCAGCTGCCAATGGCCGTGAGAATAAATAGCCTTGCAACAATAAATGTTTACTATTTTTTAATATTTCTATTTGCCCAGCATCTTCGATACCTTCGGCGATCACACCGAGATTCAAGCTTTGAGCAAGGGCTAAAATAGCTTCTACAATCGCCACATCATCAGGTGCAGAGTCCAAATCACACATAAATGAGCGATCAATTTTTAATATATCAATAGGGAATTTTTTCAAGTAACTCAACGACGAGTAACCCGTTCCAAAATCATCGACAGCTAACGTTACCCCTAAGGTTTTTAATTCAATCAAGCGTGCAATATTTTCTTCGGCATCACTCATAATCACCGATTCAGTTAACTCCAATTCGAGTAACTCTGCTGGTAATCCACTGTTACGCAGGGCCTCAGCTACGATTTCGGTAAAATTATGTTGTCTAAATTGATGACCTGAGACATTCACCGCCACTCTGACAGGCGTATTGTTGTTCATCCAGATTTTGGCTTGCTGGCAACTTTGCTCTAATACAAGCTGTCCCAAA
Source organism: Aliiglaciecola sp. NS0011-25 (assembly GCF_040370605.1). Taxonomy (NCBI): domain Bacteria; kingdom Pseudomonadati; phylum Pseudomonadota; class Gammaproteobacteria; order Alteromonadales; family Alteromonadaceae; genus Aliiglaciecola; species Aliiglaciecola sp. NS0011-25. Next base: position 891 of record NZ_BAABWR010000017.1, on the reverse strand, counting down.
ACATTAATTAAACCGGTCTCTTCGGCAATAGCGATAAATTCATCTGGCGGAATCATTCCTCCATTTGCTGGCAACCACCTTACGAGCGCTTCAACTCCCAGTATGTGTCCCGTTTGCGCACAAACTTGTGGTTGGTAAAAAGGTATGATTTCACCGGCGTTGAGCGCTTGACGTAGATCTTGCTCGAGTTGTAATCGAGCTGCAGCTTTAGCATTCATTGAGTCACGGTAAAACTTATAACAACAGCGGCCTGCTTGTTTGGCAGAGTACATCGCTGTGTCTGCATTTTTAAGTAAGGTCTCGGCATCTTCTCCATCATTAGGGAATACCGAAATACCAATACTGGGTGTAATTACCACTTCAAACTGTTCTAGTTGAAATGGCTTACTGAAGCTACGAATAACTCTTTCAGCTACTAAGGTGGCCTCATTCGCATCATTTAGTCCATTTAAAAAAATGGTAAATTCATCCCCGCCAAAACTGGAAAGTTGCGGTTGATTTAAAGAGAGACTCTGTCCTACGCGGGCAAAAACATCACTATCCCGTAAATTAGTTTGTAGGCGATGAGCCACTTTGCGCAGTAATTTGTCGCCATTACTGTGCCCCATGGTGTCGTTTATCCGCTTGAACCGATCAAGATCGATAAATAACATTGCGGCTTGATGTTGTTTACGCTGAGCTAAAGCAAGAAAACGTTGCAAATCTTGCATTAAGTATTGGCGATTAGGCAAGCCAGTCAAAGTATCATAGAAAGCCAGTTGATGGAGTTCTTTTTGCTGCGTTACTAAATCTGCAAAGGCTTGACTCGCACGGAGGATGTACTTAACTCTTTCACCCAAAATTGGCCATCTAATAGGTTTGGCAATAAAGTCAGTTGCCCCTACCGCATAT
>NZ_BAABWR010000016.1:0-133031 GCF_040370605.1 Aliiglaciecola sp. NS0011-25 | reverse complement strand
AAACAGAAGCCACCTATTGCTGAAACAACTCAAGCAAGCTCTTGGTACGACAGCATTTTGAGCTTATTAAAAGTCTAAAAATCAGTGATCTAGTTAGATATATGCAAACTTAAGAATACATGTTTAGAAATAGGTAAGTTTTTAAAGTAGTAACTTAGTTCCCATTATCGGTAGTGAATAGTAATGAATAATTTCGTGTTTAAATTATTCGAACAAAGTGAAATCCTGTTGCTTTGATGCTCAATTCGTTTCAGAAAGGTGCTTGTTTGTCATGACAAAAGTACCTTCTTCCCCGTTTCAACCCGCATTTCAGCTAAAATTTGTTTAACGGTAAATTATTTACCTTTAAAAAACAAACAGTTATATATTTAGGATGTTTTTTTACACCATGTGGAATTCAATCCACAAAACGTTGCTTACAATATGTTGAAAATTAAGGCAGACAATAATTATTAATACGCCAATTCAATTGTTGTTTGCTACATATATAATAATAAATGGAGTAGGAACCTTATGTATATAACAGGTAGTGATTTGCGGAAAATGCGTTTAGAAGCTGGTTTAACAACTGTTCAAATGGCTAAACTTGCAAATGTTAAAACTAGAAAAACTTATGAAAATTGGGAAAAGAATATTGGTAGCCCAAGCATGAATCAATTCATCGCAATGTGTAATGGGTGTCAATTCAACTCATCAGCAATTGTTCAAATGGCAATGGATCGTTCAGATGCCAGCCAACAAATGAATTTAGAAAGTGCTGCAGTAAGATAAATTAAAATAAATTTATTTTACTAAAGTCGTTTTCATGATCAGGCCGTTTTCACGGCCTGTTTTAGTTGGGTAATAGTCTTTTCGAATTTCGATAAAACTAAAATTATTTTTTGAATAGAGTTGCACAGCCGTTTGATTGGACTCTCGCACTTCCAGCCATATCTCGTCACAGTTGCGTAGCTTACACTGTAGAATAAAATGCGAAAGTAACTGCTGACCTAAACCTTTTCCGCGGTAATCGCCACTCACCCCCAGATCCATCAATGTAGCTTCACCAGCCACATTAAGACCAATGTAATACCCTATTACTTGCTCATCAACTACCAGCTGATAAGCAAAATAAGGTTTTGTTAGACTGTCTAAAAAGACCGACTCAGACCAAGGATTAAGATGACAGGATTGTTGAACGCGAAAAGCCGCAAAATGATTAGCTTTGTCTATTTGTTGAATTTGACTATTCATAACAAATTAAAATACTTGATGTAAAATTCGCCACAGTTGTCTTTTATCTTGGCTAGAATTTATTTTGTCCGGAGTTGGCGCCGTCAATACCAAGCCATTAAGAGATAGTTTATCACCTACTTGCCAAGCTAACTTAAAATCAACGTAATCGTTAGGATCAGCATTTTCTTCGAATATACAATGAGTGATAGATAAATCTGCATACAACAGCAAATCTGCTAACAGTTGGTTATTCGCGGTCTCAGGCATACACAACAACAGACCGTTATTAGCAGATTTACGCTTTGATTCAATTTGTTGTCTTAGTCTTTGCAAGCCTGCTTGCTTTTGCTCTTGGCTAGGTAATTGAAGTGCCGAACTTGAAACATTGCTTTGAGTCGTTACTTCACTGTCTAACTGAGCCACATCTTGACTATTAGTTTTTAGTTGCCACGGTACAATTCCCATGTGAGTGAGCATGGCTGCTTGATATTTGCTGAGTGGTTTTGGGGTAGGCTCGTTCATTCTTCAAGACTAACAGAAAAATTGGCAGGGGTGGAGAGATTCGAACTCCCAACCGTCGGTTTTGGAGACCGCTGTTCTACCAATTGGAACTACACCCCTGCAGAAGAAGCAGCATTATACTCATGGAAAAAAAAAGGTAAAGTAGTTTGAAGTGCTAATTAGCAGAAATTCTTCACTTTACTCGAACTTAGCTATTCCCATCGTCTAATAAAACCGTTTTTGCCGCTTCTTTCCAAAGGTCATAAGTTAATTGCACAATAGGAAATTGTTTTTGAAACTGCTCGAATACATAATCTTCACTAAGATCACAAAATTTTGCATAACTGTGCTGTAAAATTGACATTTCGTGAAGCTCCATATTGTTAATCAATGCACATGAAGCTAGATCAAAATACCGATTTCCTAAAGAAGCGTACTCCCAATCAAACACTAAAGAAGACTCTCCTATTGCAACATGTTCCATGGCTAAGTCATTGTGACATAAGACCTGGTCGCATTTATGGGTCTCAATCCAATCCGGTTTACATTGGTTAATCCGATTCTGCCAATAATCGAGATCTGAAACGCTCGCCGCATTTAAATACAATATCCAGTCTTTGGGCAAATCGATTGAAGTCGCGACTGTCGGTAAGTGGTGGATATCACTCAATACTTTAGCTAATAACTGAATTTTCTCGGATTTTGGTTTGTTGATATTGAATAGTGAAACGTGCTCTACCCAAGACTCAACCTGAAAATCATGGGCTTTAGACAGGTAAATAGGTGTTGAGGTTATGCCAAGTTCACTCAGTTGTTGTTGCTGCATAAACAAGGCTTGCCGATCGGTTGGTGTAATATGATTTAATTCAAAGGTTTTTAAAAAGTAAACTGCAGATGATGTAGTGAGGCGATAACTTAAGTTTACCACCCCACCCTTTATAGGCTCCAAAGACAAGTGTTGTCCAAACAGTTGACTGGCTATTAACTCATCGATGATTCGGGCCTTTTTCATCTTCTTTCCTTTAATCTGACATTCTGAGCATACTCTTGCTATGCTGCCGACTCAAGTTAGATTTTTTGGTAGGCTTCCTCTGGCAAAGATTCGACTTTATAGGCTTTTTTCCATTTAATATATCCATAAATTGCTAAGCCAAAATACCAAATAAACATTACGCCAGTCAGTAACAATCCGTTGATGAAATATAGATATGCTGCGAATGTATTGATGACAATCCAAAATAGCCAATTTTCAAGCACCTTGTTAGCCATTAAATAGGTGGCATAGACACTGAAAACTGTCACAAAAGCATCTAGATACAAATCACTTCCTTGCCATGAAAGTGTTACAAGATGAGGCAATGCCAACCCCATAACAACTAACAAAGAGACCATCCATAAATGCACGACCAGCGGAACCACGGACACTTTAAGCACATCATTCTGAGTTGTTTTTTGCCATCTCAACCAACCATAAATTGCCATCACTAAATAATACATATTAAGCAGGCTATTGAAGGGCAAACTGACTTCCCAAAAAATATAAACGTAAAGAGTGGTACTAATCAGAGCAGCCGGCCAACACAATATATTTTGGCGCGCCGCTAACCAAGGGTAGAGCAGTGAAAAAGTCACTGCTACTACTTCTAGTACCGATTGTTGTCTAACCTGTTCGACTAGCACAACATACAGGTCTTCCATTACTTAGACTCACCCATAGCATCGCCATTTAAGAATTTACAAACAAATATCGCTTGACCAACTTGTTCATAGGTTTTTTGCATTTCGGTATTCAAGATGCCCATTAACTCAGTCATATCTCCGCGCACTATGGTGCTGGTATCACTCGTTGATGTCGTCAACTGCGAATAACTATTGAGTCGGTCAATAAAGTCTTGGATTGGTGCTAAGTATTTTTGGTTAAGTGGATATAACGATATTTCAACTACTGATTTCATAATTAGTGTCCAATTTGATTAATAACGTAAGCTTGCGGTAAGTCCGAATTGACGACCATCGCCAAGTTGCAGGTAAGGTTGAGGCGTCGCATATCCGTCTCGCGGATCATTACTAAAACCACCGAACCCTCTAACGTAATGTTCGCGGTCCAGTATGTTTTTACCCCATAGAGAAAACGTCCAATCCTGCCAATCTAAACGTAATTGCGCATTTACTAAAACCGTGAAAGGTGATTCCACATCGTGCCCATCGGAAAAACGATAGTTGTCTTTGCCATCCGCTTCTAAGCGCACACTTACAGTTTGAGATAAATACCCGACAGCAGCTAAGTTAAATGAATTTTTTGGCGCTTGGGCTTGCCATTGTTTATCAATATAGGTGCCGTCGGCCTGGGTATAACTTCCAAAATAAGCGTCTAGATAACCATAATTAGCAGTCAGGTTTAACAACTCGGATACTTGCCAATCAAGTTCTACTTCTAAACCTTTGTTGGTTCCCACATCTGCGTTGCCGATGATATCAATAAAACTCGGAATACCTTCTTCGCTGATTTGCACGTCATAGTCACTAACTTGGGTGTCTTCTCTATCCATGTAGAAAAGTGCAACTCGCATAAAGAGTTGATCGTCAAAGGCTTGTCCTTTAATGCCAACTTCGTAGTTCCAGTTGTACTCAGGAGAAAATAAACGACTTGCTTCGCTTACCCGTTGGTCAGGGTTGAATCCACCTGCTTTATACCCTCGCGAAACACTCGTATACACAGATGCTTGATTTATTGAATATTTAAGAACAACTTTACCACCTAGCATGGTATCCGTTTGCTGCTCGATATAACCGTCATTGTTGATATAATCCATCTCAAAACGATCCGCTCTAAGACCAACGCTTAAATTTAGATTTGACGTAAGCTGGGTGTCGGTTTGACCATATATCCCCAAATTTTGAGGTTCATATTGACTGGTGAAGTCTTGCTCTGCATAGGTATAATTTCTGCGCGTATTTTCATCAATATCACGAGCAAAAAAACCAATTAGCCACTGCGTGCTATCATCAAAAATCAATCCGTTGTCATTTGAAACAACTCTCAAATCAACACTGGTTAAATCCCTCTCACGATAATAGTAATCAGTCGAGCTGTATTCCCAAGGGTGAAAGCCCACATAAGTCCAGTCTTCATCATAGCCGTACACTGAATCTGATGTAGTGTGGTTCAATGAACCAATAAGTGTAGATTTTGCAAATTCAATCTTCGCTTTTATGCCAAAAGCATGGGTTTCTTGCGTATCAACACCAGGCTCATCTGAGCGAGTAACCCCATCATTATCAAGTGAAAACGCATCATAGCCATTATCAATATCAAAATACTGATAATTAAAATCTATGGTTGTGTTATCGGTTGCTAGAAACTTAAGCTTCAAACGCGCAGTCAACTCATCTAAGTTATCGGTATCATCTCTATCTAAAAATTGATTGTAGATAAAACCGTCACTTTTAAACTGGTTGATGGCAACACGATAGAAAAGTTTGTCAGTAATTTGATTACCGTAAGCTGCACCAATATTCCAAGTATTTTGCTGAGCAACAGTGGCAAGAAATTTTGTTTGTTGCTGCTCATTTGCCTCGGCGGTTTTGATTTTAATTGTTCCAGCCATACCCGCAGCGCCAAACTCAGTAGCCTGCGGTCCACGCAAAATTTCTACTTGTTCAACATCGAACAGGGTGCCGATGCCGGCAAATCCAGAAAAATCAAAATCATCTACTAACAATCCTACTGAGGGATTATTAGGTTCAGAATATTGACTACGTTCACCAATTCCACGTATTTGTATAAAACGTCCTCGGGAAGCGCCACTGCTAAAGTTAATATTGGCACCTACCCCTAAAATATCCTCAAGATGAAAGCCATTGCGTTGTTCAATCACCTCTTCAGATATCACACTGACACTGGCAGTGACGTTCTGAATATCGTTTTCTCTGAAGTCTGAGGTAACAGTAATCACTTCTAGATTTTCACTTGCTAACGCGTATGCAGGAATTGCACTTAATAAGGTTGTGTAAAGTAAAGGAAATTTTAATTTCATTTGGATCTCTTCTAATTAATGAAAAGATCCGGTATTTCGGCAGTAAATGGAGAGCTTTAAGAAGTTCTTGATGACCATTCCTACGCCGGTATTATCCGGATCAGGTATAAGGGTTTCCAATAAATTAGATCTCAGCAAAGAGCACCCCTTGGTGTAACAAGTTAGTGTTTAACTTGAACGGCGAGATGATAGCAAGGGCGTAATGGAATCGCCATGAATATATTGCTGTTTTTTGAAATTGGTATGGATTGCGCATGCAAAATTAATACTGTCGAAAGCTTCGGACTCCCCAATTAAAAACGCAAGTTAACTTATTGAATATTTTGAATTTGTAAAACTACGCTGCCAATAAGGCAAATTATAGAACTGATGAATGACGGTTAATTCATACATTCAACTTGAATTTCTCACTTAGTGGTTCAATATAGTTAATCGACACTTTTCAGCTTCTTTACATAATTTCGGATTTGAAAATGCAAAATTTTATCTACTACAATCCCACTAAAGTTGTTTTTGGAAAAGACAGTATTAGTAAATTATCCACTTTACTACCCAGTGCCAAAATCATGTTGATATACGGCGGTGGAAGTATCAAAAACAACGGTATCTATCAACAAGTTATTGAACAACTTGAGGGGCACGATTGGTGTGAATTTTCCGGGGTGGAGCCTAACCCCGAATTTGAAACATTGATGAAAGCCGTATCAATGGTGAAATCAGAAGACGTAGAATTTATTCTCGCAGTTGGAGGTGGCTCAGTCATCGACGGAGCTAAATTTGTCGCCGCAGCCACAGATTTCGAAGGCGATCCTTGGGACATTTTAGCTAAGGGTGCAAAAGTTAAAAGTGCTAAAAGTCTTGGCTGCATATTAACACTCCCAGCGACAGGTACTGAAACCAATACCAGCTCAGTGGTAACTCGTCGAGAATATAATCTTAAATTACCCTTCATGTCGGAACATGTTAGACCTCAATTCGCGGTACTAGACCCAGAAGTCACCTACTCTTTACCGGAACGCCAACTGGCAAATGGTGTGGTAGATGCATTTGTACATGTTATTGAGCAATATCTAACCTACCCCGTAAATGCGAGTGTTCAAGACCGATTTGCGGAATCGATCTTAAGCAACTTAATTGATATCGGGCCGCAGGTGCTCACGTCTAAAGATTATGAATTGCGTGCGAATCTAATGTGGAATGCGACACAAGCGTTAAGTGGACTGATTGGTGCTGGAGTACCTCAAGATTGGTCTACCCATATGATAGGGCATGAGTTAACAGCCCTTTATAATTTAGATCATGCCGTTACCCTTGCAATTATTTTACCCCGTGTAATGCAACATCAGCGTGAACACAAACGGGAAAAACTGCTTCAATATGCAGAGCGAGTTTGGGGATTAAGCCGCTATGATGAAGAAGGGGCAATCAATTTAGTTATTGAAAAAACTGAACAATTTTTCCGAGATATGGGAATCAAGACCACCCTATCTGAATATGACATTGATAGTGATGTAGCCGATAAGGTTGCTTCGAGACTCGAAAAAGCGGGCAAAACTAAAATAGGTGAAAGGCAAAACATTACGCCTGAAGATGTTAGAAAAATAGTTGCCGCAAGTTTATAGAATAAAAAATGCCGCTAACTTCAAAAACGTCAGCGGCATTTTTATCTCAAACAAATTGAGTTTGGATAACGTTACAAGAAGCTAATCACTTAAATTCAATGATCTTAATTCTTGCTGGGTTTGTTGTTCCAAATCTTTAATCGTTTTGCCATGAGGCACAGGCTCTCTGGTAGTTGGATCTAAACTGACAAATACAATATCATCCGCCACGCATATGGTTTTTTTGGTCACCTTATTGCGAACCATGCAGGTTATAGTTATCGAAGTACGCCCAACTTTTTTAGTCGCCAGACCAAATTCTACTACATCTCCTTTTAACGCTGGAGATTCAAATGTAATTTCACCAATATGCTTTGTTACCAACACATTCGTTTCTAACTGACAAATAGCATAGATAGCAGCTTCTTCATCAATCCATTCCAATGCTCGACCACCAAATAACGCGTCAGCATAATTTAAATCTCCTGGCATCACTAACCTTCGAGATAGAAAGCGCATTCGTATTCCTTAAATTTATCCAATACACTAGGGAGTTGAACTATATCAAGAATTCAACTAAAAAAGCATATGACATTAGAAGTATTAACTTGGCTTGAGAAACGCAGACGCAATATCGGTCACCGACAGTTGTTGGTTATATCCGGATCGCAGGAGTGGGTTAAAGAATCGATAACAAATATACTTACTGCACATGCTCCAACATCGAGAATTTGTGTCGGTGATATTGATTCTGTAAAAAATATTGAATCAAAGCAATATAGGAGCGTTTTAGGTCAAGAATTCGAATGGGTGGTATATGATGGCTTTGCTGATATTAGAGGCAATGCCCTACTCGCTTTGAGCGGCTGTGTGAGTAAAGGCGGCTTGATGATATTACTTTGCCCAGAACTAGATGCTTGGTCACAAAATGGCAATACGCAAAGTACAGTTCAAGGATTAGTGCCTAATACAAGCCGTCCTCACTCGCCATTTATAGAATGGTTAGTGGAGCATATTAAAACCTTCCCTGGCGTTTCAATCTGGCAACAACAACAATTGCAACTAACTCAAGCAGAAACAACCGAATTGAAAAAAAGCCATTTTCAAGATGAAGTATGTATGACTGCTGATCAGTTTCAGTTGGTGGAATATATCAAGTTTGCATATTCTAAAGATAACAATCAGATAGTCGTTCTTGCAGACAGAGGCAGAGGAAAATCATCTGCTTTAGGAATTGCAGCTGGACAATTAATCATGTCAACGAATACCACATTTTTAGTGACGTCAGCCCATCGTTCCATGACTCAAAAAATATTTGAACAAGCTTCGAAAATTTTAAAAACAAATGACCCTAGCCGAGATATTAAACAAATTTTAGCTAATCACTTGGCGTATGTTCCTTTCGATAAAATTATTCAAACCCAACCAAAAGCCGATTGGTTATTCGTCGATGAAGCCGCCTCATTGCCCTCAGAAGTGTTAGAAAAATTAGTTCAGCTTTATCCAAACGTAGTTCTCAGTACAACAATTCATGGTTATGAAGGCAGCGGCAGAGGCTTTGAGTTACGCTTTAAACCTTTTTTAAGAACCCATTTTGCACACTTTCGTGAATTCATGTTGCACACACCTATTCGCTGGTTCGAAAATGATCCTCTTGAAGCCTTTTGGCATAAGGTAATGGCGCTAAAAACCACAACCCAGAGTTCGGTATCCAAGCGGTTGACTGAATACCAGAGTATTTCCAACTCTTCCAATGAATTGGTTTACGAGGTTTATAATGGAGCACAATTAATCAAGCATCCATCGCTGTTACAAGGGGTATTTGAATTGTTAGTTGATGCCCATTATCAAACTTCACCAGACGATTTGGTTAGAATGTTGGATGGAGATCAACACATTCACGTGTTTAGTAATCAATATGCAGAGCCAATAGGAGTCGCCCTCACCGCCTTAGAGGGAGGGGAAGATCTAACTCCAATTGCAATAGACATTGCCCAAGGCAGTAGACGCATCCCTGGCCACTTAATTCCGCAACGGTTAGCATTTGATAATAATAATCCAGAGTACTTGTTAAAGCGCTGTATACGCGTGATTAGAATAGCAGTCAAACAAGAATATAGGCATAAAAAAGTGGGCTCGCAGCTGTTAGCCCATATACAAAGATCTGCAGAAGAACATAAGGTAGATTTTTTAGGTAGTTCGTTTGGATTAACAAAAGAGCTCGCGCTATTTTGGTACAACAATGATTTTCAGTTGGTAAAACTTGGTATTAAACAAGACGCTTCAAGTGGAGAATTCAGTGCAATTATGCTCAAACCATTGTCTTGTAATGCTAACCAGATTAGCAAATTTTTAAACCTAATTTGCACTCAGCAAATACACTATCAAAAAGATTACCGCCTAAAAACGCTTTCCCCTGCTTTAGTTGAACTAATATTCAACAACCTTAAATTAAAAAAATCTGCACAGCCATATGACAGTCATAAAATGAAAATGTATTGGCATAATTTAATGACCCAATTTATTGCAGGTAATCGCCCTCTGTTTGCAGTTGAGTTTGCTGTATTCAATTGGATAAAAAGTCTTTCTATAAATTTGCAGACTCTAGATGAAGAGGCCATCCATGGGTGGAAATTTATTAATGATGTGATAGTCGCTAAAAACAGCTATCCTCAGCTATGTACTAACTACAAGTTAGCAGGTAAAAAACAAATTGAAAGTTACTTTCGAGAACAATTAAAAAAACTCATTAAAAATTAAGCTCTACTTCCATTAAATATCGCTAAGATAAACACGGTTCTTTCAGCATCATCCGCTAACTTGATTTCAACAATCCGAATTAAACAACAATAAATTAGAGTAAACGACAGGCCGATGAAGTGACCCAAAAAAACCAGAGATGAAAAAAATCAGATAAGATTGAGGACATTTAAAAACCATTAGCTATCAACAATAAACCTAAAAAACCTACAAAAATCTTTTAATTAGGCTTACATTTATGAATAGTGAGAGAGCAATAAAAAAGGCTTCTATTAAGAAGCCTTTTAAAGGTAACAATATTGCTATCGAGATCTTAAAGTTAAACTTTAATACCGCGATTTTTCGCTTTTTCTTTAATATACGGTTCCCAAGCTCTAGCAGTACGTTCAACGTTTTTGTCTTTCTTCGCTTCACGAACATGAACCATAGCTTGACGGAAGTTACCGGTATAAATATTTGCTTCCATCATCGCAATATGAATTCGACCAGTTTGGTCTGCTCCATTATCAAGCGCTTTTTGTAAAGCATTTATTGAACCTTTGTAATCTTCTGCCGCAAGTAACAATATACCTTGCTTGCGATATAAATCAGCGTCGTTTTCTATCTTAGCTGCCTTTTCATAATAGCTAGCTGCCGTTTTATACTCTCTTGCTTGATGGTAAGAGTTAGCAAGACTCGATAAAGTCTGTTCACTCTCTTCTATCAAACCTGACTTCATATACTTTTCCAAAAGCACAGCTGCTTTATATGGAATTTCATTAGTCGCGTATAATTGTGACAATGCTTTTATTTCAGACTTTTTAGCCAAGTAACCCTGATTGTATGCAATTTCAAATGTAGAAAGGGCTTTTTTATAGTCCTCAACTAACATGTAGAAAAAGCCTAATTGTGACCACCACTGTTTGCTTTCAGGAAAAGTACGCACTAGCTCTTCAGCAACGGCGACAGTTTCCGGATACATTTTACGTTCGTAAAATGATTGCAACTTTAAAACATAAGGGTTTTTGTTAGGTTTTTCATACAAAGCAATCGCTTTATCAGCAGGTGGAACCATCTTAGGAAGATCTTTTAGCTCATAATAAGCTTGAGACATACGTGTATAGATGTCTGGATCTTCTTTACAAGTGAAGGTCATCCACTGCTCATAATACTTAACAGCTTTAGCATATTCCTTCTCTTGCATACTAAGGTCTGCAACAAGTCTCACAGTGTTAGCATGCTCAGAGTCGTTGAGTGCTTTTGGGTTAACAGATCCTTCAAGATACTCAAGAGCCTTAGCTCCTTTACCATCCTGACCTGCCAACATTTTGCCGATAAAATTATCAGTAAACGCTTTGTCGTATCCGTCTTTAGCATCAACTTCATAAAGAATAGCTAAAGCTCCATCGATATTATCGTTATTATACTCTTCAAGCGCTTTCTGAATCTTTTTACCAACGCGCTCACCAACGATATTGGTTGTGCCACGCTTGTAATCTGCACAAGCTACCGGTGCCGACTGAGCTGCTGCTGTGTTTGATAGCAATGTAGCGGCACCTAGAGTTGCTATCGCAGTAACATTTAATACAAACTTTTTCATTAGCCTTGATCCAATTTAAAGTCCAATTGCACTTTCATATTGAACTGTTTTTCAGGTTTCCCATCGACGATTTTTGGCTTGTATTTCCACTTACGCAATGCACGTTTAGCTTCACGGTCGAAGATACGTTTAGGATCTGCATCCAAAACATCAACATCGTCCACACCGCCTACTTCGTTGATAGTGAAAGATAAAATAACCCATCCTTCTTTACCATCTCGAGCGGCTTGCACTGGGTACTTAGGCTCAATACGAACAATCGGAGTTGCTTCACCATCGCGTTGCATATTACCAACGCCACCGATATCAATTGATGCGCCACCAACATCTACAGCTGGCATGTTAAAGCTTACGCCATCAGCATTTGCGTCTTCCACATCAGGTTCAACCGGCTGAATTTTAGGCGGTTGCTGAGGAGGAGGAGGTGGTGGTGGTGGAACACGTTGACGAGTTTGTGTTGCTTCGTCTGGGTCCGACATTACAATATCAATAACAGGTGACTCAGGTACTTCACTTGCTGGTTGCGAAGAATTTGCAACCAACTTAGCCATTACCACAAAAAGGGCAAAAGCAACGACGGCACCAAGCAATATAGAGAAAATTACTCGCATGATTATGATGCTCCTCTAGCTGCTACTGAGATTTGGTCGATACCTGCGGCTTTGATTTGATCCATTACTTTCACCACAATACCATGTTCAGCTTTTTCATCTGCTTGAATAATCACAACATCTGAAGGCTGTTCGGCCAAAAGCTTTTCAAGGTTCGCTTGAATAGATTCAACCTTAACTTCGCGCTTATCCATCCAAATTACACCGTCTTCCGTGACAGCAATAAAGATATTAGCGTTTTTAGATAAAAACGCCTGGCTAGCGCCGGGTTTATTCACCTGTATCCCTGCTTCTTTAACGAAAACAGTGGTTACAATGAAGAAGATAAGCATGATAAACACGATATCGAGCATCGGTGTCATATCAATCGCTGCATCTTCCTCTGGTACACGTTCTTTACGAGCCATAAACTTCTCTCTTAATGGTGAGGAAGGCTGTCAATCAGCTTCTCTTTGGCGATTTTAACTTTTGATTCCAAACGAGAACTAAAGAAAACGCCAGACAAAGCTGCAACCATACCTGCCATAGTAGGAATTGTTGCCATTGAAATACCAGCTGCCATCAATCGAGCATTACCGGTTCCTTGCGTCGCCATAGTTTCAAATACGTTAATCATGCCCCAAACTGTTCCTAGCAAACCAATTAGAGGACACATTGCCACTAAGGTTTTAATCAGTAACATGTTACTGCCTAGTTTGTCTGAAGCCTGTGAAATCCAAGCGTCACGGATTCTATGCGCATACCAGGAGGTGGTATCAGTTCTAGCATCCCAATCTTTGATGATATTTTTTCTCATCTTAGGATACACAGAATTTAAAAACCAAAAGCGCTCTATCATTAACACCCACATGAGAAAGAGCGCTAAAGCGACGAGGTATAACACCCCGCCTCCTGTCGCGATAAACTCCCTGACAGAATCCCATAATCCAATCAGGTCAGCCATATTATGCTTTCTCCGACTCTGCGTGAGCAGCTACTATGCCCGCAGTTTGTTCGTCAAGGATATGCACGATTGATTTACTACGACCAGCAACGATGCTGTGCATAAGGATTAGCGGAAGAGCCGCGATAATACCTTGAGCTGTAGTTACCAATGCCATTGAAATACTTCCAGCCATCAATCTTGGGTCACCAGTACCGAACAACGTAATTTGTTGGAAGGTAGCGATCATACCAAGTACCGTACCTAGTAGACCTAGTAACGGAGCGATAGCAGCAAAAATCTTAATGATGTTAATACCACTTTCAATAGAAGGAAGTTCTTTAAGGATAGCTTCATCCAACTTCATTTCTAAGTTTTCAGTGTCAGCAGTTTTGTTTTCGTTGTAAACCTTTAATACACGTCCAAGTGGGTTGGATGATGAAGGAGAACCAGGATTATTTAACTGTGAACGCATTTTGCCACTGATAAGTGTAAGTGTGATGATTTTGTAGAAACCAATCAACAAACCAATCACCAACATTACAGTGATTGTATATCCAACTGGACCACCTGCATGGTAACGCTCTTCCCATGTTGCTTTCTGTTTCAATAGGCCAAGAATCGCACCGCTTGAAGGATCAACAAAAGTAGGAATAATTCCTGAAGTAGAAGCGTATAGTTCGCGAGCTGTTTCAGCTTGGAACTCGTCTGGTTGACGACCTAAAGGTTGAACTTTTTCTTCTTGATCATCATATACTAAGTAACCTACTTCACCGACCAAGTTAAATGCACCAACGCGCACGACTTCTTGTTGTGAAGAACCACCTTCAAGGTTGATTACTTCAGTATTGAAACGAGCAATTTTACCTGACTCAGTCATTTCAGTTTGAAGAGCAATCCACATATCTTCTAATTCGCGGATATTTGGAAGACCTTCAGACTCTTCTGACATTCTTTTTAGGAATGCAGCACGACCAGGGAACTGAGCGCTAACAATTGATGTCGCGATACGTCCATAAGACTCAGATGCAGCTTGGCGAACAACACCAAACATTTCACCAAGGTCACCAGTTGCCATGTCTAGTTCTGTGCTTTTTTCTGTTAACGTCACTTCGTTATCAGAAAATTGCTTAGCAAGACGATCACCACGAGCTTCTTCGGCTTTCAATGCTGCTTGAGCACTTCTTAATAGAGCTTGTTTGTCTGCACGAGCTGATTGGAACTCAGCTTCACGTTTTTTATCAAGTCTGGCTTCAGAAACACGATTCTGCTTCACTTCATCTAGTAATTGATCAAGTGTTGACTGAGCGTGCGCACCAGATGCTAAAAGTGTTACTGCTGTTGCAGCGAATACGGATTTAAATGTTAATTTCATTTCTTATTACTCCGCAGCTGGAATGGGTAGTTTAACTAGATTAACTGGCAATTGTTTTCTTGCCATACGAACTGCTGCGATACTAGATTCTAAGTACTCGCTGCCTAGCTCGACCCAAGTGCGTTCTGCAGTGTCCCACATCCATGCATTCTTTTGGTCTAGAGATAAAGCGATTAATGCGGTGCGACCTAGGTTAAAGAAATCAACCGTAATGTCAGTACCGTTATAAGTCATGTTGCCTTGGTAAGCTGAAATCTTCGAACCGTAATCCAATTCAATTTGGTAAGCTTCGATAACTTGGCGGAAACGCTCTGAAACAGTAACGTTAGAGTTACCCATAACATCACGTAAACGTTCTACACGCGCTCTGCGCTCTGCCATTTTAATTGGAACATCAGCTTCAATGAATTTTTCAAGACTGTCGATCATTCTGAAAAGTAAAGGAACGATACCGCGCTTAGTTTCATCAATTTGGTCGATTTGTCTTTGCAAAGAATCGATACCGCGTTGTTGGTCAGCAACTAGAGTTGCAACATAATCATTGTAAACTTTCAGATTTTCTGTTTCGTCTACAACTGCACGATAATCTACTAAAAGTTCTTGTGATTGTTGAAAGAGATTATCAATTTTCTCTTGAGATTTTGCTGCAGCAACATGGATTTTAGCTTCTTCTTTATGAAGATCATTCAATGTATCTGCAGAGACTGCACTACTACCAAGTACAAATGCACCCATAACGGTAGAGGCAATAAGGGTTCTCTTGCTCATTTTGGACATAGTTCCCAACCAATTTTCTTGTTATGAATCCCAGTCTAGGTGAAAAGTTCACTGACAAGGGGCTATATAATTATTTTTAGGATTATAGTGTTATTCCTAAACAGATTTAACACTATTGCACTCGAATGGTCACACGGAAGTTATCGAGTTGTCAAGATATCGTATGCCACACTTTAGCATTTAGTGACTAACGGTAGTTTTTATAATCAAAGAAGCATAAAAAAAACCGCATTACCACAGTATATAGGACTTCGAGCAGCATTTTCATATTACACTTTCTATAAAAAATTCAACTATTTTGTGAATAAAAATAATGTAATTACGACAATTTATTCAAAAATAGCGATAAAGAGCTGGTAAGACCATTTATACGAAAGTCTATAAACTTAGTTTAGGTCAGTTTTTCATCTAACGCATAATTCATTTTGCTGAATTATTGGGCAATAAATCAAACGCCACAGACATTCTTTCTTGCGTATCATGAAAAGGTTCTGTGCCATGCCAAAAATAGGATGGGAATAAAACTAACTGGCCCACTTCAGGTTTTACCCATTTCTGAGCTTCAAGTGCATTCGCTAATTTAATACCAGGTTTGCCAAAATGCAACCAGCCTTGTTTACTAGAATCATTGACAACCGGAGGGATATGTACATAAAAAGCACTACTGAGCCAGCCTTTTGGATGCACATGAGAAACATGAAAGCCTTTATCGGTTAACTTAACCGACCAATTTGCCGAAAACTCAATACTTTTGCCAGCATGTTTATAAAATGGATGATTGGGATCTAAAACCAGATTAACCAATAAAGCATCTATCGTTCGTTTCAAAGCCGCCCGGAGTTCTTGAATAACCGGGACTTGATGTCCAAACAGATTGCCCATGGTTTGTGTTCCATGCCGCAGAGATTGATCCAGAGGATTCCGCTGGCTTACATGAATTTCATCTAACGCAACACGTAAGCGCTGACTAAATTGTTCAATACTCTCATTATGATCCGCAAGCATTAAAGGGTGTTTGAATACCATATTTTGATAATCACAAAGACGCTCATATTCAGGACTTTTTAACTGTCTTAATGCCGTGGTTTTAAGCGCCCAAAGCAATTGGTCATCAGGCGCTGATAGGAGCATCTTATCCAGCAATTTGTTTGCCTGCTGATTTTCATCTAAAGCCAGATAGGCCTTAACCAATTTTTCATTTTCAGTCATCGACAACGCTGTTTTCGATGACTGTTTAGCGTTTAAATAGCTAACAATAGATTCGTGTTTGTTTTCTTTTTCCCATAATATTAATTGCAGACTATTAGCTACATGCTTTTTATCTGAATTAAGTTGTAGCTTATCAACAAGCTGATTAGCTAGCGCAAGTTCATCGACTTTCACTAAACCAACTATATAATCGACAATTAATCCGTCCGGCATTGTTTCGATTGGCTGTCGGCTATAGTGAGATAGATGATTATCATCATTCATTTCATATTTTAAGGAACTAAATACTTGGTTCAGTTTACGATTATCTGGCGATTTTTCGATACCTTGTTGAAGAATATTCAATGCTTTTTCCGGCAAGTTTAAATCTAAGTATGCCAGTGCCAAGTCTTCATAAGATTCAGGATTTTCAGGGGCGATAGTAAGCCTTTTATAGAATAACTCCGCTGCTTGTTGATAGTGTCCTTGGTGTTTCTTCAACCAAGCTAACTCAGATACAACCAGTAAATTATTAGGCTCTGTTTGTAAAAGAGAATGTAATAGTTTTTCGGCAGTAGCGTGTTCATTGCGCTGTTGTAAAATACGACTTCGCCCGAGCTTTGCGTCAACACAATCCCTTTGCATATCCTCACATTTTAAAAATGCCTGCTCTGCTAATTCCAGCTCATGCAAATAGAAATAAGTCTGTCCTAACTTTAGCCAAATTTGCGGACTTTTATTATCCAATGACAAACACTGTTTGAAGTGATTCAGGGCTTGCTTAAATTGGTTAGCGCGAAAAGCGATTTTGCCTAGCGCATAGTACAAATCCACTTGTTTCGGGTTGCCCAGCAAAGACTCGGAAAAATACCGCTTAGCGTCAGTGTCTCTGCCTAAACGCTCATATGCAGACCCCATGGCTCTGAATAATCGAAAGTCTTTAATGCCCAGATCTTTTAAAATCAAGAAATGAGTTAGAGCTTGTTCAAATTGGCCTTTATGCATTAACTGCATGGCCATGTTCAAACGTTGTTGCGCGCCTAAATTTGGATTTTGCATAAGAATCAGGTAATAAAATCAGGTTACAAGTGGCTATCAACCGAGTTGCGAATCAAGGTAAGATACCATTTAATGAAATCCAACCCAAGATTAAATCCAGAGTCTATTTTGTCGCAAAGAACCCTACAACTATTACATGACGCACAGCAATTATTAGCCAACGGCAAACTTACTTCGAGCCGGTTAGCAGTGAATAAGATTTTGCGTAAAGAGCCAAAACAAACAGATGCATTGATAATCAGATATCAAATTGAGGCTGCAGAAGGCCAATTTGACACTGCTTTGGATCTGCTAATAGGGTTAGTGGATGAACATGATTTAAGTGAACGCCAATTAATGACTTTGGCTGGGCACTTAAATAAGTTGGAGTTGTATTTTTTACTGAATAAAGTCCTGGATAAACTCATTGCGTTGCATCCACTAGATATGAAAATCAAATACAATCAGAGTTTATGCTTAAGTAAAATAGGACAGATACAAGCTGCTATTGAGCTTGCTTTAGTTTGCGAGCAAAACAATTTTGCAGATCCCCTATTACTGCTAAATCTTGGGCATAATTACAAAGCCTTTGGCGACACCCCAAAAGCAGCTGAATATTATCGAAAGTATATTAACCAAGATCCAGCTAACAGTGGCTATGGTTATTGGGGTTTAGCGGACCTTAAAAATTATGTTTTCAGGTCACAAGAAATTGAGGATATGCAGGACAAGCTGGCAAAAATCGCACAAGGACAGCCAGAAAATAAGCCAGAATTAATCGAGTTTGCGTTAAGTCATGCTATGGCCCAACAGAAGTCGTACTCACAAGCTTTACAGTTTATGACAGCCGCCAACGCTAAACTGTCGCAACTACGTCCTTTTAAACAACATGGCTACCTCCAGTTAATAAACGAATTGAGTCACTATACTCCGGTATCACAAAATATAGAGCCGTTAACTAGAGAGTCTGTGACTCCCATTTTTATAGTCGGTATGCCTCGCTCTGGTACGACTTTAACGGAACAAATTTTGGCTAGCCATTCTCAAGTAGCGGCAACCGATGAACTCCCCTACATTGAAAGAATCGCCATGCAACTGAGTCGCAAACAAGGCTATTCACAAAGCCTGTTGAACATGACGGATGAGCAACGTTTACGCTATTCTGGATTTTACCTAAAGCAAGCTAAAGCTTATTTAACTGAAGAACATCCGTACATTATTGATAAAAACCCCACTAACTATTTACACATTGCCTTAATTTTAGCTTTGTTTCCAAATGCAAAAATCATCAATTTAATTCGAGATCCTTTCGATAATGCGATGAGCGTCTACCGTCAGCATTTTAGCCATGGAAATGACTTCAGTTTCAATTTAGCAGCAATTGAAAGTTATGTATCTGGGTACGTCAAGATAATAGGACATTGGTCTAAGCAATTCCCCGAAAAAATATATCATTTAGATTACGCTAAGTTGGTATCCGAGCCGCAAAAGAATATTACTGAACTGCTCGAATTCTGTGGTTTGCCAGTAGAGAATGCATGTTTTGAATTTTTCAAATCGGATAAGCCAGTGTTAACGCCAAGCGCTAGCCAAGTTCGCCAACCAATTCATAAAAACGCCCTTGGAAGTGCTGATGCTTATGCTCAATATTTACCGCAATTTAAACAACAAATGGACTCGTTGAAAGCACTCATTCAATCAACGTTGAGCTAGAATACTGCCAAAGTAATCAAGCACTTGAGCACAGATAATCACATTAAAGTCTAAGTAAGTTTACCGTGGCAGTGTTTGAATTTGCGCCCAGAGCCGCAATGACAGATATCATTCCTACCTAACTTTGATTTTTCAGGAAGGTCATTTTTTTTATTTTCATTGTGAGCAGAAGCCTCTGCAGGTCTGCCCTGTTGTGACGTATTTTGGCCAACATTTATGTTGGGATTGTCATCGGCTGGGCTGTCTAGATAACTGTCTTTTACTTCCACATTTAACGCCGGATCAATCATACAATGCAAAAACATGCGCGTCGCCTGAGTGCCGTTACTAAGCTCTAAGCTGCTTTCAAGATGCATAACACCTTCATAGGCCTGCTGACGTAATTTGTGATATGAAGGCCAGCCTTGTTCTGTCAAACCATACAGGCCCCACAGTTCTCGCCATTGATAGCAAAATGCTTGGACTTTATGAATCATCTCATCTCGTTGCTGACGGGGATTAGTTTTCACACAGCGCAAATCTGAAATAAGATCATTAGCCAAGCCTTCCATTTCACCGGGAGAAAGGACTAATGGCGTGTTAAAACGTTCGCTTCTAAAATTCCCGTCACTGTGCGGATTAAATGCCACATGCTTAATCTGCTCTTGGGTAAAAGCATCATTCAGCCAGGGTACATGACCATTTTCAACCATATTCCAAAAATTACTCGAACCACAGATATCAATAACAAGATGTACCCTAAATAAGTCACTTTGATTATCAACTCTGTGGTACTTCCACGAATCAAAAATCCACGCTTCGCCGGCTTTCATATGCACTTGTTTATCACCGCAATAAAAGACCACATTAGGATTAGTCACAATGGGAATGTGAATACGGACGCGTTTATACCAATGGTAGTTAATATCTGAATGCAAAGGCACTTCGCAACCACTTTCCAACCCCATCAGACGCGAGCGACCTATCACTTCTCCAAAACTGGCGATAACCTGCTTTAAATAAGGAGTCTCAGCCAATACAGACGTAGCGGCCATAGGTCCCTTAAACAGATTATTAAACTGACCGTTCAACGACACTAGAGGGATAGAGAGGTTACCTTTAAACCCTTCGTGATGAGGCGCCCACAAACTGCGATCAAGCTGATTGATTTCCGTTTGTAAACGCTTTTCGTCAAAGTGCAAAGGAAGCTGAATGAATTCGTGTTTAAGTTTCAAAGCTGTCTTTCCATTAGTGTTATCTTACTGCTAAGCTAGCTGAAGGTTTATTTTACAATAATACCGTGACATTGCTTATACCTTTTCCCTGAACCACAAGGGCACAGAGCATTGCGAGATACTTTGGGGAATTCTGGACTGTTTTGTATTGCTGCGCTCGGTCTTTGGCCTACAACAGCATCAAAATTCGTATCAATTAGATCAAGTTGACTTAATCCCCTACATTTCAGCAAGCTGTTAATTTTAGTCAATGTATTCTGTAGATGTGGTAATTGCTGTTGGACTTCAATTTGATTGCGCTTCCACTTATTTTTGTTAGGCGGCGATAATGTGTAACGAGATAAAGGTAAGCGTTGCAAACTTTGGGAAAACGGTGATAAATGAGAAAATTCGGTCAATCTAGCAATTACTTCCATTGGCTGTGTAACTAAATCTTGATAGGACACGACTTCAAACTGATTTGTTGGTAGCTGCAATAAATTGTTGAGGATGGCATCATTAGCGGCTTGCCACTGAAACCGCGCTACTTCGGCTTTACTGGCTGCTTTATAATCTTGCCAACCATCGGGCAACAAAAATGACCATCTAGAATCCGTAGCTGTAATCTCGGGATAGGTCACAAATCGACCGGAGCGCCAGCCATCCATGATGCTACTAATATTTTCACGCGGATCTCTTACTAGATAAATGAATTTAGCATCAGGGAATACCGAAAGTAAAAACGGAATACGCAGCGCATTTTTTGGGGTTTTTTCAAGTAAGCGAATTTGCTGCTCAGAACCTGCGTTAGTCTGTCCATTTGCTTTTCTTGCTGCTTGGTAAAACCTTGTTTGTAGGGTTTGAATCGTATCATCATCCGCATCATCACTATCTAGTCTATTCGATACATATCCTCTAGCAACCGTACTCAGCGCTGGTATATGTTCGATAATTTGATGACTCTCTCCTCCAACAGTCCAAAGATCGGGATGCTTAGCCAAAGTTTCAAATAATAAAGTGCTGCCAGCTCGAGGCGCCGACAAAATAATAATGGGTTCAATAAGTTTATTAGTTTGCTTTAGTGCCACTTATATATCGCCCTATCATTTTACCATTCTCAAAAATGTGTTCGTCATTCAGTAAATCCAGACCATATTCTTTTAGCAGTGTAGTTAATTGAAGATGTTTTGTTTCGTTCATTGCAGCTTCAACAAGATCGGAAAGCCTGACAATTTGACCGTCTAATTCATTTAAAAATATCTTCAAATCACTTTTACGTTGTTTCAACTCAAAATTGGGATTCATCACATGCTTTAGGAAAACGGGAAAGTTTGTACCCTGCAAGCCAGAAGCATGTTTTGCTGCAATACTCGCAATATCAGAATTTAATTTTTGTCTTAGCTGATCGGTAATTGCAGATTGTTGTCCATACTTCGCAAGTCCATTAAAGAGTTTTCTAAGACTATCAATAACCTCACTATTTAAAAGCGCTTTGCCGGCATTAAGAATGTGTATATTTGGCTTAACGATAGTCGAATCACATTCATGTACAACAAAGTGAAATTGCCCTGCGGGTTTGATTACCCTTGATACCTCAGACAAACTTTTCGGTAAACTAGAATATTCAATCCCGAATTGAGATACCACACAATCGTAACTCTGGTCTTGCAAGGGCATATCTTCAGCTGAAGCTTCTTCAATGAAGTCTACCTTGTCTAAGTTCTGAAAAATCTCAGGTAGAGATAATTTAGCGCTGTCCAAACCAGTAAAATATAAATTAGGATTAATTTGGATACCTAGAGCAATAATAGAACCATTACCCGTACCTATATCCAAAACCTTGTTGTTGTGTGCTACTGCTTTGAACACCTCTTCCCAAAGGGATTTTAGTGCACCGGTATAATTGTCAGAAAAATCATTGCCAAAAGACGTCATATGGCCTTGTTGCCAATATTGGCTCCAATAACTACTCAAAGGTTACCTCACTATAAATTTTCAATAAAAAAGGCCGATAAAAATCGGCCTTTTCAATTTTAACACTTGGTTTCTAGCGTATTAGAAACTATCGAATTAGAAGCTAATTGTATAGTTTATACGGTAGTCACGACCAAAGTTGTTATACAAGTCTTGGTCATCCCAAGTACCTGCAGAAGACAACACTGGATCTTCGTCAGTCAAGTTGTTAACAGTTAGGGTAATCGCACCATACTCACCAGCGTTATACGTGTAAGTAAGGTTATGGATTAACCAGCTATCAAGCTTACCTGAAGTTAACCATACACTGTTGTCAGTAGTAACATCGTCATCTGGGTCAGATAAAACTTCTGCTTCAGTAGTACTGTCAGTGTAAGTAGCATTCCAAGCTAGAGAATGATCGCCAATAGACCAAGAAACTGTAGCTACAGATTTGAACTCTGGTTGTCCAGACCAACCCGCAGTATCAACAGTAACGCCACCCAACTCTTCTTCATAGGTCAAGATAAAGCTGTTAACGTTGTTGAAGCGGAAATCACCGAATTCAGTTTCAAACATACCAGTGAAAGTTAAATCAACACCTTCAATTTCAAAACCAGTTCCGTTGAAATAACCAGTACCAGCTTCTAGCAAACGACCGCCATCTGCGCCGTCAACACGAACTAAGTAGAATGTGTCGCTATCAACATCGTCGCCAGGTGATTTAGCTGTAATCAAACCAGCCGCTTCATCAAGTAAAAGACTATCAACAGTTTTAGTTTGGATAACGTTATCGATAGATAGCTTGAAGTAATCTACTTTAACAGCAAATTCATCAGTTACATCCCAAACTACACCAAGGTTCACATAATCAGATTCTTCAGCACCTAGCGAAGAGTTTGATTTGTAGTAAGTATCGAATTGACCTTCGTTACAGTTAACAGCTTCTATGCCGTTAGCTTCACATTGACGGTAATCGGTTGCAGCTTCAGCACTAAATGTTGTAGCAGCATTCAATTCATCCAAGCCAGGAGCACGGAAAGATTCAGAATAAGATGCACGAAGTACAACGCCATCTGCTACTTCCCAACGAGCTTTAACAGAAGGAGAAACGTTATCACCAAAATCTGAGTAATCATCGTAACGAACAGCGAAGTTAACTTCCACTTCGTCAGTTACTGGTAAAATTGACTCATAGAACAAAGAAGTGATATCACGCTCACCTTGAGCACTGTTACCAGCAGAACCACCGATTAGACCAGCTTCAGACTGACCGTCGTAAATATCTGCATAAGTTTGTTCCATATATTCAGCACCAAAATAGTGAGCTACAGCGCCACCATTTAGTTCGAACATATCAAAGCCGATACCAGCATACCATTGGTTAAACGTTGACTTAGAGTTTTGCAAAGTAGTTGCTTTCATGTTTGCAACACCTTCTTCAGAACCTAGGTCGATATCGTTAGCTTCATTGTAAGCTAGACCGCCGTAGCTTAAGTAGTACTCACCAACAGATTTGTTGTCAGCAACGTTATTGTGGAAGTAAACTTCCCAAGATGCGTCATTCCAATCAAGGTTACCACGAAGACCAGTAGTATAATCTTGGTTGTAGTCATCAACGTTACCGTCACGAGTACCGATATCAACCCAACGGAAATAACCGAATACTTCTTCGCCGTAAGGGTTATGAGGGCTATCAGCAGGTACGCCATTCCAAGGAGCAGCTGGAGGAGCATAACGTCCGAAAGAACTGTTTTGTACAAACATTGCTTGACCGAACCATTCAATGTCTTCAGCAACTTCATAGTTAGCGTTTACGTATACTGTATTACGGTCAACAGATGCTGTGTTGAAAGAAACGTTAGCATAACCATAGAAACAACCAGTTGAACCTGGGCTATATGCTTGGTCAGCGTTTGCTTTGATAAACGCATCGCCATATTCGGAGATTAGGTCATCACAGATAAGAGACGCTTGCATTTGGCTGCCATCTGGTGAAACTAAGTTAGCACCGTAGAAAGAATAACCGCTTGTCTCTTCATACTGAATTACACCGTCGCCGTTTAGGTCAGATGCTTTTGCTTTAGTATAATCACGAGCACCGTCAGAGATACCTTTACGCTCTTGGTGATCGAAAGCAAATGTGATGTTACCTTTATCGTTAGACACACCGCCTACGATTGAGAATTCTTTAGAAGTTGTGCCTTCGTCGTTATCACGGTGACCTAAACCACCAGAGAAAGTCAAACCTTCATAGTCATCTTTCAAGATAACGTTTACAACACCAGCCATTGCGTCAGAACCGTATACCGCTGAAGCACCTTCAGTCATGATATCGATACGCTCAACAGCAGCAAAAGGAATTGCGTTAAGGTTAGCAGAAGCACCACCTAGCGTAGGTGAACCTGGGAAACGACGGCCGTTTAATAGAACTAGAGTACGTCGAGAACCAGCACCACGAAGGTTAATTGTTGCTTGTGATTGCGCAGAGCTACCAGAACGCTCTGAGAAAGAACCGAACGAGTTCAAAGAACTGCTACGAAGTGCGTCAGCAACTGAGAAGTCACCTTCCATTTTAATATCAGCAGCGCTGATAGAAATAACAGGTGATGCACCTTCAAGGTCGGTACGTTGGATACGAGAACCGGTTACAGAGATTTTCTCTACGCCAGCTGAATCTTGAGCAACAGCTGTTGCAGGAGCCAATACTGCTGTTGAAGCAGCACCGACAGCTAGAGCCATGCGAATTGACTTCGCTAACTTTGAATTTGTATACATGTATGTCTCCCTGGACCACTATTAAATAGTGTTAGTTTTGTCGCTTATGCGACTTTTTATTAGTAAGGTAGTGAACCTCGCACTGAATAATAAACACATCGTAGTGCTGTGGTCAACTCGTTGTATTAGCCTATTACATAAAAGTTCAATATATTTCATAAGGGAATAAGTAACTAAAAGTTTACGCTTTCAATAGTGGTTAATTTGAAAATATTTACTTGATTTAATAACAACCAAGTATTTCAAATAGAATTCTATTCAATTTATTAAGTACCTACCTATATAACCAAGCCACCACCCCAATAGTAAAAGCCGACAACTGAACAACGTAAACCCTTGATATTATATAAAATAATTTTATTTCCAGATTTTGCAAGCGGGGCTTTTTTAAGTGTTTTTTAATTTGAAATAGGTCAATTTCAATACTCAGATATTATTAATCGCCCCTTATTTATATAAGATTAAACGGGTGTTAAAAGCGTGTTAACAGCAGGTTTGCTCATCAAAATTTATTTTTTACTGATTTGGACAGGCTAATTCAGCTGATTATTGATATTGATTATTATTTGTTCACACCACTGTGTTAGAAGAAAAGCGGTTGGTAATATTAATTGATTCAACTAAGCTAGAGCTTCATAGGATATTTAGGTGAGAACAAGCAATAATGAAACTAGATGATGACATCCATAATTATTATGAACATCTTATTTTAGAAAGAATCGAATCAATGGATCTAACGTCCAACAAATCCTCAGACTATATAGCTGACTTATGTTGCCTAGCGCTGAATCAACTTCCACCAAGATACATACGTTTCGACGTAGACATGTCTTTTTATCTTCCACAAAATGAACGTCAGCAAATGGAAATGAATGTAGTTAATGCGGTATCTAAAGCAATGAGCTACTTAGATAATCCTAAACCAGAAAAGTCTTAATGCTTGGACTAAATAAAAGAAGGGGGAAAGTTGGGTGGCGGCCCCTCAGCCACATTCCGGCACATGAGTCGTCTGCTACGGCTGCTCCCTTCCGGGCCTGACCGATTTCACAGAGTATCATTGCGGAAGGACCAAAAGGCCACCATAGAAACTCGAATTCAGTAACCTTAATAAGAATTAAGAGTCATTGAATCGGCGCGCATTATGACCAAAGCCGTATTAATATGCAAGGTTGAATTCACCTACTTACAACTAGTTGCTGAATTTTCATCCTACAAGTTAGCAAAAGCCACATTGCGCACTGTGCAATTGATTATTCTGATAGAAAGCGTTCTTCAGCCATCCGATTAGAAATCACATTGGTTGGTTGCTGTTCTGCTTCCGCGCGTTCATATATTTGCGTTAACGTATCAGCTATACCTTCAATGTGGCTGCGCATCGCTTCTGCAGTGCTGAGCATACGTTGGTGGTAAATGTCGATAACACCACCAGCATTAATAACGTAATCAGGGGCATAGAGCACGCCTTTTTCACGCAATAGCTCCCCCATCGACTCCCGCGCCAATTGATTATTTGCCGCACCAGCAATGACTTTCGCTTTTATTCTGTTCAAGGTTTGTTGATTGACAGATGCTCCCATGGCACAAGGCGCATAAACATCCACATCAAGATCAAAAATGTCATCCGGACTAACCGCTGTTGCTGCAAACTTTTCAACGGCCAAATTAACATTATCAGGATAGATATCCGTCACATAGAGTTCTGCGCCATGCTGATATAGATGCTCAGCTAAACGAAAACCCACATGTCCCATCCCCTGAACTGCTACTTTTACCCCTTTTAAATCCGAACCTAACGCATAATTAACTGACGCTTCCAAACCTTTAAACACACCGTAAGCTGTAGAAGGCGCTGGGTTACCATCGGCTTCACCACCGTCAACACGGTACTTTGCTTGAATTCCAGACACATGAGCCGTATTTTCAGCCATGATCTTAATGTCAGATACCGCAATACCAGAATCTTCAGCAGTGATGTAACGTCCGCCCATTTGCTCAACAAAGGTTCCCATAGCCGCCATCAGCTCGGGACTTTTTTGTTTTCGGGGATCACCTATGATGACCGCTTTGCCACCGCCCAACTTTAATTGCGCCATGGCTGCCTTATAGGTCATCCCTTTTGATAATCTCAGTACATCATTGAGTGCTTCTTCACTGCTTGCATAAGGCCACATTCTGCAACCACCTAGAGACGGACCAAGGTTTGTATTGTGCACCGCAATAATTGCCTGCAAACCGGTTTTTTTGTCTTTAAAAAACGCCACTTGTTCATGGCCATCAAATTCTAAGTGATCGAACACTGACATTGTGAAACCCTATAAATAGATTGTTATTTTTCAGTATAGTAGCGCAACGTGCTGAGGATATGTTTTGCTAAGATTTTTACACTGACAGAAAAGACGCAATCCTGTAACGATTGGATTCCAACATTTAGGATAATTATCCTAGTATCTTCTCTTGAAAAAGATAGAGATTTTGCGCATGCTCCACTATTAAATAAAATAATCCACTTTTGACAAGACCACCTTATGAAGTTTGATAAATTTGACCGTGAAATTCTACGAGTTTTACAAAAAGACGCCACTGTATCTATGGCCGAATTGAGCCAAAAAGTAGGCCTGTCTCACACGCCTTGTTGGCGTCGCGTAAAACGCATGGAAGCCGATGGTATTATCAAGCAGAAAGTTACCATCTTAGATAACAAAAAACTCAACCTTGGGGTATCCGTATTTATTTATGTGACCTTGAAAAATCACGATGGTGAGTCCCTCA
The DNA here is from genome assembly GCF_040370605.1 of Aliiglaciecola sp. NS0011-25. NCBI lineage: Bacteria > Pseudomonadati > Pseudomonadota > Gammaproteobacteria > Alteromonadales > Alteromonadaceae > Aliiglaciecola > Aliiglaciecola sp. NS0011-25. The sequence continues at coordinate 105,021 of NZ_BAABWR010000016.1, read as the reverse complement.
ACGAATTTGAAGCTTCAGTGCAAAGCATCGATGAAATTGTTGAATGTCACACCACCAGTGGAGACAAAGATTATTTATTAAAAGTCATTGTTGAGAGTATTGAAGAATATGAACATTTACTCAAAAGTAAGCTCACTAACTTGCCTTTAGTTGATCATCTTAGCTCTACGTTTGCCCTCAAACAGGTTAAGAACACCACAGAGCTACCAATTAAAAACATATAAGTTCAACTTACATAGCATCAACCTGGTTTTCAGGTTTGGCATCGATAAATGCCTGTAGTTGGTTACAATTGTTAGCGACACGCTGAATCAAAGGGAACTGATTCATGTCTACACCATATCGTTCAGCGTTGTAAACCTGAGGAATTAAAAATACATCAGCCATGCTGAGATCGAATCCAAAACAATAATCAGCAACGGTATTCGTCAGTCTTTTTTCAATTCCTTTGAAACCCGTTTCAATCCAATGTTTACACCATTTTGCCGTGTCTTTATCATTAGCTTGAAAAGTTGTTTTCAGGTGGCCCAATATTCGCAGGTTAGTAACCGGTTGGACATCACAAGCAATATCCTGAGCAAATGCGCGCACTCTCGCCCTGTCTAAACGATGAATAGGTACTAATTTTACCGGCTCTTCATAACGTTCATCGATATATTCAATAATCGCCATCGATTGATTGAGAAAAATATCTTCATCGTCGTCTACAAAAGTTGGAACCAACTGGGCCGGATTGAGAGCTGTGTATTGCTCACTAAATTGCGAACCACCATCTTTTGCTAAGTTAACCGGCACATAAGTATATTCTAGTTGTTTTATATTAAGTGCAATTCGAGCTCTATATGAAGCAGATGAACGCCAATAACCATGTAAATATAAACTCACTTGTTTCTCCTCGAAGCAACGATATATGCAAATGTCATAGATTCAGGTATTAACATAACTCAGCCTCAACAATTTGTTGTTCGATGCTGCCGAATATATTGTTTCCATGCTCGTCTTTCATTTCAATTTTGATGTGATCACCAAACTTCATAAATTCAGTGCTAGGCTCGCCATCTCGAATGGTTTCGATCATCCGCACTTCTGCAATACAAGAATAGCCTACACCACCTTCAGCAATGCTAGTCCCATATTCGGTGCCTTGCTTGTTAGAGACTGTGCCCGAACCAATAATAGTCCCAGCACTCAAATTACGACTTTTGGCTGCATGGGCAACTAACTGGGAAAAGTCAAAAGTCATATCAATACCGGCTTGAGGGCAGCCAAATAGTTCGTGGTTATATTCAGAGATCAGTGGCAAATGTACTTTATTATCAACCCATTTATCAGCCAATTCATCAGGCGTAACGGCCACAGGCGAAAAAGCAGAAGCAGGTTTGGATTGAAAGAAGCCAAAACCTTTGGCTAACTCGCCAGGAATTAACCCTCGCAAAGAAACATCATTAACTAACATAATTAATTTAATATGTTGCCTCGCGTTTTCAGGAAGTGTTCCCATGGGCACATCATCAGTGACTATTGCCACCTCAGCTTCAAAGTCTATTCCCCATTTATCACTGGGTAATGGAACATCGTCGGTTGGGCCAATAAAGTCGTCAGAGCCACCTTGATACATTAGCGGATCATTCCAAAAACTCTCTGGAATCTCAGCACCTCTGGCTTTTCGAACTAACTCCACATGATTAACATAAGCGCTTCCATCTGCCCATTGGTAAGCTCTAGGAAGAGGAGACTCACATTTTTTACTGTCAAAGGGCAAGGTATCTGTGAGCTTTGAGGCATTTAATTGTTGATATACTGATTCTAGTTTAGGGCTTGTCTGCGCCCAATCATCCAAAGCCTGTTGCATAGTGCTAGCAATTTCAGTCACTAAAACACATTGGGTTAGCGTTTTATTTACCACCACTAGTTGACCGTCGCGGCTGGCATTTTTATAACTTGCTAATTTCATGGCAATCCTTTTTAAATAATTATTTCACTTGCCAACTATTTACATAGTCGGGGTTTTCAACCAATGAAGATATTTCAGAAACTTCCAAAGCGTCCCTCGTATCCAACATCACAGCCACTTCATCAGTGAAGGTTTTTTTATGCGCTTTGCCAGCAGCAAATGCTTTAGGATGCGGTCCGTGAGTAAAACCAGCGGGGTGAAAAGTCACCATACCTTTTTCGATATTGTCACGGGAGAAAAAGTCACCTTGGTGATAAAACAAGACTTCATCGTAGTCGTCATTGTTATGGTAGAACGGCACTTTCAATGCACCTGGATCACTTTCTATTGGTCTTGGAACGAAGGTACAAATAACAAACCTACTTGCAACAAAGGTGGTGTGGGCCGAAGGCGGTAAATGATATCGATGGCTCATTAATGGTCGAATATCTCGCCAGTTAATGCGCACTACGCTCAAATCACCGTGCCAGCCTACCGCATCGAGGGGGTTAAATGGGTAAGTCACTTCGGATATTTGATTGTGGCGCTTTATTTCCACTTGCCATCTTTGTTCGCTGTATTGCGCTTTGAATTTTTGGTTTATCGCAGGGACATCTAACATCCCAGCGTCAAAAATAGCATGGGGACCAACCAAGCCTTTTTCAGGCAATTGATAGCTATCGTTGGTCGCTTCAATCATCAGAATCTGCATATCTGAATCAGGTTCAATACGCCACAAAGTTGCACGAGGAATGACCACGTAATCGCCCTGAGTTATACTCAAATGTCCATAATCACAATATAATTGCCCTGCTCCTTGATGAATAAATAACAATTCATCACCGTCGGCATTTCTGGCTAATTTTTGCATTGCTGTGTGACAATGCCACATACGATATCGACAATGGGCATTGAATAATATTTCAGCAGCGCTCCACGGAGAATTTCCGTTCATCTCAACATTTTTGTGTTGCAACAAATTTAAATCAAACGCCCTTGGCCGCAATGGACCTTGCCAATCAATCCAACCGGTCGGTGCATGGGTGTGATGCAAATGTGTGGCTGGTCCAAAAAATCCGTTGCGGCCAATTTCCCGTTCAAAAATAGCTTGTTCGGGAAAATCAGCATGGGCTTGGCGCGAGCAAGTTCCCTCTTGCCGAGGAAAATGAATCCATTTACGCATCAGATTTTTCGCCGTTATTTTCGATCACACCTCGTCTAATTTGATCTTGTTCAATTGATTCAAACAAAGCTTTGAAATTGCCTTCCCCGAAACCTTCATTACCTTTGCGTTGAATGATTTCAAAAAATACGGGACCAATCACAGTGTCAGTAAAAATCTGTAACAAAATCCCATCTTTCATTGGCGCACCATCGATCAGTATTTTCAGCTCTTGTAAGGTCGCGAGATCTTCACCGTGCCCCTCTACTCTGTTATTTACATTCTCATAATAGGTATCAGGAGTATCCATAAATTTAAGACCGCGGGCTTTCAAGGTTCGCACGGTTTCATAAATATCTTCGGTAGACAAAGCGATATGCTGGATCCCTTCACCATTGTATTCGCGGATGAACTCTTCAATTTGAGATTTATCATCTGATGATTCGTTAATAGGGATACGTATTTTGCCGCAAGGAGACGTCATGGCTTTGCTGACTAATCCGGTCAATTTGCCTTCAATATCAAAATAACGAATTTCTCTAAAGTTACCTATACGCTCATAAAAATTCGCCCAAACCGCCATATTCCCGCGTTTAACGTTGTGGGTAAGATGGTCAAGTACAGCTAGACCAGCATTGGCACTTTGCATACGCTCTTGCCAATCCGGATAGAACTTGAAATCAATGTTATAAATTGACTCATCACCGTAGCGATCGACAAAGTACAGAGTACTTTCGCCAATCCCATAAACTGCAGGGATATTTAATTCCATTGCCCCCAAATTACCAACAAATTGCTTAGCACCATTTTTCACGGCATGCTGCAATGCTTTGCCTGCATCTTTGACGCGAAATGCCATGCCACAAACACTAGGACCACGTAACCGAGCAAATTCCTCTGCTTGCGACGCGGGCTCTGCATTGACAATAAAATTGATATCACCTTGTTTGAACAACCAAACACGTTTGGAACGATGCTGTGCAACTTCTGCAAAACCCAGCGATAGGAATAAATCTTTAAGATCCTGAATGCCCTTATCATCAGCTGCGGTGTATTCCACAAATTCGAAGCCGTCACAATGCAAAGGGTTATAATGAATGTCTGTTGTCATAGGTATTTCTCGCAAAAGTTAAACAAGTAGATGTCTATACTTAAGCCTATTATTTAGCAGAACAGAAGTATCTGCTTTACAATAGTTTTTTACTGAAAACCTCAAAATTTGTAACGTAATTTTTACATTTACCTGCAGGCATTAAAAAGCCGCTAAAAAGCGGCTGTTTATGTCAACAAAAATGAACAGTACAAAAATAACTGTACCTAAATTTTTACAGTCTTCTTATTGATGCCATATTCGCGTAATTTGTTTGCAATTGCGGTATGGCTCAAACCTAACTTTTTAGCAAGTTGACGAGTGCTGGGATAAAATGGATAGAGCCGTCGTAACAAGCTTTTCTCGTATCGCTTCACTTCTTCTTCCAACGAGCCTTCGAACTCTTCAGGGATAAAGTTTAGGTTTGTTGAACTGCTCGGCAGTTGAATATGCTCCTTGCACATTTCATTACCTTCCAGCAAAGACAATGCGCGATAAAGGGCGTTTTCAAGTTGCCTAACGTTACCTGGCCAAGAGTAAGATTGTAAATAATCGACACATGACTTACTTAATTTAGGCGCTCGACGACCCAATTTCATGCAATGTTGCTTAATGAAGCGATCAGCTAAGGGAATGATATCGGATTTTCGTTCACGCAACGAAGGCACGGTTAAACTCAACACATTGAGACGATAATAGAGGTCTTCTCTAAACTGCCCTTCTTCAACTAACTTAGCCAAATCTTTTTGAGTTGTACAAACGATTCTGACGTCAACTGTCACCTCGTTGCTATCTCCAACCCTGCGAAATGTTCCATTTTGCAGTACTCGCAGTAACTTAGACTGTAAGTGATCTGACATATCCCCCACTTCATCTAAGAAAAGAGTTCCACCTTTGGCTTGTTCCAAAATCCCCGCTTTACCTTCGGTTTGACCAAATTCTCCTGGGGCATAGCCAAATAACTCTGTTTCAGCCACATTATCCGGTAATGATGCACAATTGAGCGGCAGAAATTGCCCACTGGCTCGACGACTTGCCTCATGGCAGGCTCTTGCTAGCATTTCTTTGCCCGTTCCTGTTTCGCCGAAAATTAAAATAGGCCCATCTAATTCGGCCATCCGAGTGGCTTCTTTGACGACCTTTTTCATTACATTGCTGCTGGCCTGCACAGAGGCGAAACTATCATTGCTGATTTGGTGGAATACGGTAAGTTGTTGCTCCAATCTAAATTCAGATTTAAGCATTAGCAAAGCGCCGGCTAAAATAGACGAGCCACCAGCATCCGGTATCATGACAGGCAATATATCAGCTAAAAAATCTTGTTCTAAAAAACTAACTTTCTGGGTCTGTGCGGTAGCAGGATTCCCTTCAAACCATTTTTGAAAAGTAAAACCACGCACAAATTCGCCAATCTCTTCACCCAACAAACTTTCAGAGCTTTGTTCGACACTTGCGGTTACGGCTTCGTTAACCAGCAAAATACGCCCTCTAGTATCTAAAGAAAATATGGGATCGGGTAGAGTTTGCAGCAATGCGCGAAGCTGATTTTGCTCCCTTTCTATTGGCATGAAAGGCGTTGTTTTAACGTCTTCAATGCCTTTAATACGCCGGATTTCTGGCATAAACTGCTGAAAATCCTCAAACTTAATATTCGGGAAGTTTAAGAAAATTTTTCCCGCAATATCAATTTCAATGCCACGTAAATCAATTTCGTAATTAACTAATATGTCTAATACATCTTGCGCTATGCCCAATCTGTCCTGACAAATAATTTCCAATCGCATGGGGTCACGATCCATAATAAAAGGTGTAAAGATATTATTACAAATTATAGGGGTTGTCTTCAAATTCAGTGAGGTGGGTAACCTAAATTTAAGACAAAAGGTGAAAAACGTTCCAGTTTTAACATGAAGCGTTATTTTTAATAGAAAGTATCGTTATCAACCAATCGAACAATTCTTAGGTGTATATCTGACACTATTCGAGAGTTAACTAACTAACTTATCTTTGCTTTCAAAAAGCGGCGCTTTTAAACCTAATTTTTTCGCCGTATTCACCAGTGCCATAATATCGAGCTGGGTTAATTCAAACAATTGATCAAAGTGATTTAATGTGAAATAAACCGGTTGCATGATGTCAATGCGATAGGGAGTGCGCAGTGCCTCTAGTGGTACCATCTCTTGTCTTATTGGTTTATCACTTGCTAAGGCATAAATCGTTTCACCAGGTGAAGATAAAATCCCTCCCCCATAAATTCGCGTCCCGTCTGCTGTGTGCAACAAACCAAACTCAACGGTGAACCAATATAATCTAGCTAAGTATGCTCTATCCTGTTTATTCGCTGCCAACCCCAACTTTCCATAAGTATGGGTGAAATGTGCAAAAGATGGATTGGTTAATAATGGGCAATGGCCAAATATTTCGTGAAAAATATCCGGTTCCTGAAGATAATCAAAATCCTCACGATTGCGAATAAATGTGGCGACCGGAAACTTTTTATTGGCTAATAAAGTGAAAAACGCATCAAAGTTAATCAGTGACGGAACCTGTTCCACCTGCCAACCTGTGGTGGCTGCTAGAACCTGATTCACTTCGCCTAATTGCGGAACTCTATCTGCAGGCAAGTCGAGTAATCTAAGTCCTTGCATAAACTCATCACATGCCCTATTTTGAATAATCGCAATTTGTCGTTGGTATAAGTCTCTCCAAACCAAATTCTCACTTTGTGACCAGTCAACAAGGCCATTTTGATCCATACTTCGAGAAGAATATTTAGTTGTTTTTGGCATTTGTATTCCTCGACTTCCCATCTTGCAAAAGTCTTATTCTGTTCGTTTTTCTTTCAATCTAGATGAAAGAAAAACGTGCAATTTGCTAAATCTCAATGTCTTTAAGTCTACTTAATTAAGATTAAAGGAACAGAAATCGAGGTATATAGAGTTTTTCAAAAAATGTAACATTAATTTTACATAAGAACAGAGTTTTCCATTAAATACAAAAACTTATGATGTTACCTTTTTCAAGTCAGCAAGTAATTGTTGGGTAAGTTTTGACAACCCAGGAGGTTTACTTGCAATCCAAGGCAAGGGACGACATGCATGCATTGCCTTTATTCCAATTCGTGTGGTTAACACGCCCGCGCCTAAACCTTGAGCGACTCTTGATGATAGTTTCCCCGTTACCCCAGCGCCAAGTGCATAATTTCCTGCGTCACTTATAATCTCCGCAGCGCCAGCGATTAGCATTGATTTAAACACTCGTTTAACCAAACTAATTCGTCCCCAGTATCCTAACTGAATCCCGTAACATTGGCTCACTTGTTTAAGCATGACTAAATTGCGCCACAAAACTACTGCCATGTCTAATAACGCAAAGGGACTCACGGCAATCATAGCGGCCGAAGCAGAAGCATGTTTAGTCACACAAGCTAAGGCTTTTTGGTCTACTTTTTGGAGCACTTTTTGATCAAATAACTGCAAAACTTCACTATCAACATGATGTGCCTGTACGGTACTTTTCCATTGACCAATTTCCGCTTCATATTCATTTGCAGGCAAATTCGCGATCAGCTTTTCACAAAATCCTTCTGACTGTCCTATGGTTGGTGCCGCGAGCAATTGCAGTGCTTGTTGTTTAAATTCATCATGCCGTTTGAGGTGCGCCAGTCCGCGCCATTGGGAAAATAACTCTCTTGCTGCCATCACTACAATCAACGAAAACAAAATAAGCCAAATAGCCGACAAAAAATCTTCAGTTAAATAAACTTCGCGAATGAACAAAGCGAGTTCGGCGCAGCCAAGCCCTAAGGCCAACAGCAGTAACCAGAATAATTTAGAACTCTTTGCTGTTTTTAGGTTTTGAGGATCATCAAAATCATCGGTTTGCTCTGTTTCGGGGCTGCTTTGCTCCCAAACCACATCAGCTTGCAAAAGCGTGGCAGGCTTAATTTTATGGGACGACTCAACTGTTGCTTGCTCTGCCCCGTCATTTTGCTCTTCTGTCAGTATTAAACTAGATTGAATACTGTCCTTAGCAGGTTGTTCTGATTGACTCATAACTTCACTCCAGTTTGTCACCTAACACAAATTCCAATACATGGTCTAACCGTATATGTGGAAAGGCACTTTTGTTGTCGCCTTTTGGCATCGGACGAAAATTCGGAAAAGCAAAACCTTGATGCTGCCAAAATGACTGTGCAGGGCATTCTTTAGGCACTTCTCCTGGAAACAAAGTAATTGCTTTACCTTCAATAGTGGTGCCTTTAAGCACTTGAACAGCCTCTCCATTTAGTATGCTACTGCCTACTTGTGAGGTACGTATGGCGCTAAAAGCAGTGGATTCGGTTGCGACTCCTTCATATTGAATATGCTGTCTAGCCTCATGGATCATTGATTCTAAAAGCATCACCAAATTAGGTTGTTGCTCTGGGGTTATATGGTCTGATTTACTCGCAGCAAACATCAGTTTGTCGATGTTAGGTGAGAATATTCGTTGTAAAATATTACTGGTACCATAGTGAAAACTGCCTAATAACCAATTGATGGCTTTGCGTAAATCATTAAAACTATGGGCTCCCATATTCAAAGCAGATAAACAATCGACCAAAATAATTTGTCGATCAAAACGTTTAAAATGCTTTTTGTAAAACGGTCGAATGACTTTTTTCTGATATTGTTCAAAACGGCTGCTCAGCAAATCCAATAATTCAGAGTTTTCACCGTTAGCTTGATTGTCAGACGCTAACTTCAGTTGCGCTGGATTTAACGGAAAGAACTGCAACACAGGCGCCCCCACTAACTCGCCCGGTAGCACAAAACGACCAGGTTGAATAAGTTGATAACCTTGAGCCTTACACTCATGAAGAAACTGGGTAAACAGGTTGGAAATATGTTGAATTTGCATCTCATCTGCAGTCCCAGTCAAATCTAAGTTATTCAATTCAGATTTAAAATCCTCAGCCAGTGAACTCTTAGTTGGATCGTGCAAGTCGTCCCAAAAATTCTGGCACCACTGCACATAATCCAATTCTAATAACGGTAAATCGAGAAGCCATTCTCCGGGATAGTCAGTAATATCCAATGTTAAGGTACTGTATTCGGATACTAATCTGCGCAGTCGTGACTGATTGCGATATTTAATTAGCAGCCGCACCTGAGACACTCCATTGGTAGATTCTGGCCACTTTGGTGGTTCACTGTTTAGGCTTTCTAGCCCCTGTTCATAGGCGAAACGGGCAACGGTTACATCTGGCTGAACGTCGCGCTTAACACCAATTAGTCGATTCTCAGATACCACCGAGAAAAACGGCAAATCAGATGACTCTCGCGCATTCAGTAATTGATTTACCAAAGAAGTGATAAACGCGGTTTTACCACTTTTACTCAGGCCCGTCACCGCTAGACTCACGTGATGATCCATCAGCCGGTTCCCCAACACTTTGGCTTGATCTTGAAAACGTTGCACTGAAGAGTTTTGGGTTATTTTAGATAGCAATCAAATGACTCCTGAGATGACAAAACAGGTTAGCGAGCGAAGTACAATAAAAGGATATTACCTGTGTTTAATTTACAAGCAAAATCTGACTGATAAGTTAATCACGATGTATGCAAGGGTTTTTAATGGGATGATTGACTACCAGACTCTGATTATTTGCCAAACAGTAGGCAAACCAACCTACATAAAACTGCACCAAGCATTGGTTTAAACAAGGTGCAGTTTGAAAAAACGACTAGCTTAATTGCTCATTAAACCGCTAGAGTTTGTTAATTTCGCGATTCAACTGAAATTCAGATGAAGTAACATAGGTTTCAATCTTTCTCAAACGCGCTTCCGTTCGTAAATATTGCTGTTTGATATCATAAAAAGCTTGCTTTGGAGGCTCTCCAGCCTGCCAAACCTTTGACTTAACCGCTACTTTTTTATCTGCATCATCAATATCGTTATGCCAACCTTTTACACCAGACTTGCCATGAAAGTGATGTTGGCCTTGTGAACTATGTTTAGATTCAGGTGTTTTTTTATCTAAAATGAACCAAGCAGCGATGTAAAATACTGGAATAAATGGCCCAGCGAGTAACAACATGGCGGCGACTGCAGCAATTCGAACTAGCCAAGTCTCTATTCCAAAGTACTCAGCAATCCCTGCACAGACACCGGCAATTTTTCCATTTTCCGAATCGCGCTGTAATTGCTTGCGTGGTGTCATGATTTATTTCTCCAATCTGGTGATTCCGCATCCAAAATGGCTTCTAAAGTCTGGATACGATCTGCCATCATTTCAGCCTTGTTGGATAATTCCTGTAATGACTTATATTCATCTTCAGATAACCCTTGGCTGACCTGCTTTTTACTTCGGTAATGCAGAATCAACCAAATAGGTGCGACAATTATCATGAAAATAATAGTAGGTACGCCTACCGTCACAATCAATATATCTTCCACGGTGTTACTCCTTCCTGGCCACTACTTTTATTTTTTAGCTTTACTATTTTTAGTCTGTACTTTTTTCTTAAGCGCTGCCAGTTCATCGTCAATCACATCATCAGATGCTAAATCAGCAAATTCATCAGCTAAAGTTTTCTTACCTAAATCATAGGCATCAACCTGTGATTCCAAATCATCAATTTTACGCTCGTATTGTTCGAAACGTCCCATCGCTGCATCAACTTTGCTGCTATCTAAGGTGCGTTTCACTTCAAGACGAGAGCTCACTGTCTTCTGACGCATGATAATCGTTTTTTGACGAGCTTTTGCATCGGCTAGCTTATCTTGCAATTGGCCAATTTCGCCCTGTAGCTTGCTGATTTGTTCATCAATAAGCGCTAATTCCTTAGCTAAAGAATCACTGTGTTCAACACACTTTTTCTTTTCTTGTAATGCAGCTCTGGCAAGATCTTCACGATCTTTACTCAATGCCAGTTCAGCTTTAGATTGCCAATCTTCAGCTTCATTGGTTAATTTTGTAATCTGTGAGCTAATATCTTTTTTATTAGCTAGGGTCTTAGCTGAGGCAGAACGCACCTCGACTAATGTATCTTCCATTTCTTGGATAATGAGGCGAACCATTTTTTCTGGATCTTCAGCCTTATCAAGTAATGAATTAATATTTGAGTTCACGATGTCTGTAAAACGCGAGAAGATACCCATAATCTTTTCCTCTACTTCAAGTTATCGAATAAATAAATGCTTTTGGCATTTGCTGTAATTGATTATTCAATATACGGGCCAACTAATTAAATCAGTTTAACCTTATGATTTTTAAATAAAAACAATTTTATTCCTTAACTTTATGATTTTAGCGTATTATGATTATCAACCACATATTAGCGAATTCGACCACTTTTTACTTTGATGAACAAATACGTGAGCTATAACTAACTATTTAGTAAAGGTTTAAACGTTAATTGCATCGTCGAATATAGTAGTCTAACAGCTACAATTTTCAAATAGAGGAAATGTGTCAATGAGCCGATTTCGTCAACAAGACAATCTGCTAGGACAGTCCAATAGCTTCCTTGAAGTGCTTGAACAAATATCTCAAATTGCGCCTTTGAACAAACCTGTTCTAATCATTGGTGAAAGAGGGACTGGTAAGGAACTAGTGGCAGCTCGTCTGCATTATTTGTCTAAGCGTTGGGAACAAAATTATTTAAAGCTCAATTGCGCAGCGCTAAGTGAAAGCTTATTAGAAACTGAACTGTTCGGATACGAAGCTGGCGCGTTCACTGGTGCTCAAAAACGACGAGAAGGTCGTTTTGAGGTCGCTAACAATGGCACCCTTTTCTTAGACGAGCTGGCCAACACTTCAGGTCTGATTCAAGAGAAACTGCTAAGAGTTATCGAATATGGTGAATTTGAACGGGTTGGCGGTTCTCGATCCGTAAAGGTGGATGTGCGAATTGTAGCGGCAACCAATGAAGATTTACCCTCATTAGCCGCCTCAGGTGAGTTTAGACCGGATTTACTAGACCGACTCGCATTCGATGTTATTACCCTCCCTCCATTACGTGAACGCCTAGAAGATATTATGATGCTGGCCGAACATTTCGCGATTAATATGGCGCGAGAATTAGAAATGGAGTTATTTAGTGGCTTTACTGAGAAAGCCAAACGCACTTTGCTCGAATATGAATGGCCGGGCAACATTCGTGAACTGAAAAACGTTGTGGAACGAGCAGTCTATCGAAGCAATAACCCACATGTGCCAGTTCATCAAATCGTGTTAGATCCCTTTGAGTCTGTTTTTCGACCAAAAGGCAGAATTAAAACCCAAGACCGGATTACCGCAGTGGTGCCACCAGCAGCAGTAACGCCATCAGCTCCGACAGAAAGCGCAACAAATACGGACGAACCTGTTAAAGCAAAACAGAAAGCCTTTCAGTTTCCTGTTGATTTGAAAACACTGTCACAAGAATTTGAGGTCGACTTAATTAAACAGGCATTATCTGATAGTCAATTTAATCAAAAAAAGACCGCAGAGAAGTTATCTTTGACCTATCATCAATTACGCGGTTATCTAAAAAAATATAATTTATTGGACAGTTCCCCAGAAGACATAGAAGATTAAGGTGATGCATCCTAAAACTCCCAATCGATTGTTTCGCTTCACCTTAGCAGTGCTGCTTGCGCTGAGTATTAGTGGTTGTTTTGATGGCACAACAGCAACTTCCTCTGTGACTGGTGTCATTTATTGTTCGGAAGGCAACCCAACAAGCTTTAATCCACAACTTGACACCTCAGGCACCACATCTGATGCATCCTCTCACCAAATATATGACCGCTTACTCAATTTTGACCCACAATCTGGAAAAATTGTGCCCGCATTGGCCAGTAGTTGGCTAATTAGCCAAGATGGATTGACATATACTTTCCAACTACGCAGAGGCGTAAAGTTTCATAACACCGATTATTTTACGCCTACTCGAACCTTTAACGCCGATGACGTTATTTTCAGTATTGACCGCTGGCGTCTAGACAGCCATCCGTATCATTACGTATCGGGTGGCAACTATCCTTATTTCACGAGTATTGGACTCATCGACTTAATTTCAAATGTGAAACGAATAAATGGTTACCGAGTAGAAATTACCTTAGCCCGCCCTGACAGTTCTTTTTTAGCCAACTTAGCCACTGATTTCGCGGTTATTCTGTCAGCTGAATACGCACAAAAATTAATCTTAAGTAACCAACAAGAACGGATTGATAATTATCCGATTGGCACAGGGCCATTCAGATTTAAAGAGTATAAAAAAGACCATTACATACGTTATAGCAAGCACCAAGACTATTGGCAGCATAAAAACGCACCGAACAAACTTATCTTTGACATTACAACAACGAGCTCGCTCAGGTTAGCTAAACTCATGACAGGTGAATGTGATGCCATCGCATTTCCTGCGCACAGCGAGTTGGATACCATTCGTGAAAGACCAGACCTTACCCTTGATGGCAGGCCTGGCCTCAATGTGGGGTTTTGGGCGTTCAATACGTCGAAATATCCTTTTGATAACCCAAAAGTAAGACGTGCCTTAGCCATGGCGATTGATAAAAATACCTTACTTGAAGCGGTTTATTACGGTAGCGCCGTAAGTGCAAAAAGTCTGTTACCTGAATCATCTTGGGCGTATCAGTCTGATGTGAGTGAAACCAACTATAATCCTGTAATGGCCCGTAAGCTATTACGAGAAAGCGGCATAGACGAAGGGTTTACCATGAATATATGGGCAATGCCCGTTGAAAGAGCGTACAACCCAAATGCCCGTAAAATGGCTGAATTGATGCAAAATTACCTCAATCAAGTAGGCATTCAAGTGAATATTGTTAGTTATGAGTGGACAACATTTCGTGAAAAACTAAAAGAAGGGCAGCACGACTCTGTACTTATCGGCTGGTCAGCAGATAATGGCGACCCAGATAACTTTTACCGTCCTCTGCTAACCTGTTCGGCCATTGAATCTGGTACAAACCGAGCGATGTGGTGTTCTGAGGAATATGATTCCTTGATAAATCAAGCGTTACGATACTCGGAAATAGCACAACGTATCGAATATTATAAATTGGCCAATAAATTGATTGCTGAACAATTACCTTTAGTTCCTTTAGCTCATGCGTATCGTTATCGTGCGCACCGCCGCGAGCTTAACGGATTAGTGATTAATCCGTTTGGTGCAATTCGATTTGGGGACGTAGAGAAACAATGATGTTGATGCAAATCATTCGAAAATTTAATTTGCTTATTCTCACCTTGTTTGTGCTAAGCGTATTATCCTTTGCGTTAGTTTATTTATTTCCTGGCGACCCAATCGTAAACTTAACAGGGTTAAAACATTCTTCTCCTGAAAACCATCAATATCTCATAGAGCTTCATGGTTTTGACCGTTCATATGTCTATCAATATTGGCTTTATTTAAATAATCTATTAGAAGGTCAATGGGGGCTAAGTTTTAGCTCTGGTAATCCACTTTGGATGGAAATATCACAAACTTTACCCGCGAGTATGGAACTAAGCGCTTACGCTTTGTTGCTCTCTTTACTAATCGGTGTGCCTTTGGGTTTTCTGGCAGGCTTTCAGCATTACAAGCTATCGGATTACAGCTTATTAGCCGCAAGTGTTATTGGCTATTCGACCCCAGTCTTTTGGCTGTCACTCATCATGATTTTGGTGTTTTCATTGCAACTTGGCTGGTTTCCACTGTCCGGCAGAATTAGTTTACTTTTCGATATCCCTCATCAAACTGGTTTTATGTTTATCGATATTTTATTAAGTGATTTTGAATTCAAAAATGCCGCCGTTAACAGTGCTCTGCAACATCTTATTTTACCAACCTTGTCTCTGACAATTGTAACCGCATCAATTATATTTCGAATTACACGCCGTTCGGTTATCGATGTGATGGCGAGCCAATATATATTAACCGCCTACACTAGAGGACTAAGTGGATGGCAGGTGGTATTCCGACACGGCGTCAGAAATGCGCTACTTCCGATTATCCCACTGTTTGGTATGCAATTCGCTGTGCTGCTGACAAATGCCATGATAGTCGAAGTTATTTTTTCCTGGCCAGGGATTGGAAACTGGCTAATTCAGGCAATTTTTCAACGGGATTACCCTGCGATTCGTGCGGGTATGTTAGCCGTATCTACAATGGTTATCATTTTAACAGTCTGCACCGACTTGTTAGCCAAGCTGATTAACCCAGCACTAACGGGAGAACGTCGTGCCCAAATTTGATATTTATCAGGAAGAATTCCATCCTTCACCATTGATACATACTTGGTGGGAATTTCGCAAAAGCCATATTGCCGTTTTGGGCTTATGGATATTGGGATTTTTTATATTCCTCGTAGTGTTCGGCCCGCTCATCGCGCCATTTGATCCTTTGCTACAAAACCCCAATGCCTTTCTGGTTAAACCATCGTGGGATGTAAACGGTTCAATTCGACATTTATTTGGAACCGATAGCATAGGACGGGATCTACTCTCGCGGTTAATCTATGGTTGTAGAATGACCCTTGGGATAAGCTTATTATTGGTTCTATTGGCTATGCTAGTTGGCGTAGCATTAGGGGCATTGGCGGGCATAACTCACGGCGTACGGTCTAGCGTATTAAATCATTTATTGGACTCAATTTTAGCAATACCAACCTTGCTTATTGCCATCGTCATTGTTGGTATTTTAGGTGTTGGTTTGGTCAACAGTATGTGGGCAATAAGTTTGGCACTCATCCCCCAGTTTGTGCATAACACGCGAGAAGTCGTCAGAACCGAAATGGCCAAAGAATATATATTGGCTTCTAAATTAGACGGTGCTAAAAATACCTACCTGTTTTTCTATTGTATTTTGCCGAATATGTACGAAATGTTAGTTGTACAAGGCACAATGGCATTGTCTATTGCAATTTTGGATATTAGCGCCCTAGGGTTTTTAGGATTAGGGGCGCAAGCGCCTGCCCCTGAACTAGGCACTATGCTCTCTGAAGGGCTGCGAGTTGCTTACAAATCGCCATGGAGCATCGCACTACCGGGAAGTGCAATATTTTTAATGGTGTTGTCAGTAAATGTGGTGGG
Organism: Aliiglaciecola sp. NS0011-25; assembly: GCF_040370605.1. Lineage (NCBI taxonomy): Bacteria > Pseudomonadati > Pseudomonadota > Gammaproteobacteria > Alteromonadales > Alteromonadaceae > Aliiglaciecola > Aliiglaciecola sp. NS0011-25. The sequence continues at coordinate 88,769 of NZ_BAABWR010000016.1, read as the reverse complement.
TGACGGTCTTCGCTCAGCACTTCGAAATAGGCTGCAACGTTAATGGCATTGCTAGATATTAAAAATCTAACCCTTGAAATCAACGGTTCAACGGGCTGGATGAAAGCCTTGGATAAAGTGAACTTACGCATTGAAGAAGGCGAGATACGCGCTTTAGTGGGTGAGTCCGGCTCAGGTAAGAGTTTAATCGTCAGAGCCGTTGTTGGGGCGATTCCTGAAAACTGGCGATTAACCGCAGATAGGCTCACTTGGAAAGGTCGAGATTTATTAAAAATTAGCCAAGCCGAACGACGCAAAATAATGCGCAGTGAAATTGCCGTTATTTTTCAAAATCCGATTGCATCATTAGACCCCTCATCCACCCTTGGTGAGCAGTTAATGGAAAGTATTCCTGGACATATTTTGAAAGGGAAATGGTTTTGGCAAAGGAGCAAACAACGACTTCAGATTGCCATCAAACTATTACACAAAGTCGGTATTAAAGATCATAAAAAGTATTTACAAGCCTACCCCAATCAAATTGCCGATGATATTGGTCAGAAATTTTTAATCGCATGTGCTTTGGTATCTTCACCGCAACTGTTGATTGCCGACGATCCAACCCGTGGCATGGAGATTACGACCAAAATACAGATATTAAAACTGTTGTCGCAACTTAATAAGACACGTAATTTGAGCATTTTATTTGTTAGCCACGATTTGATCGCAATATCGAGTATGGCAAACAAGATGACCGTTTTATATTGTGGTCAAACGGTAGAAGATGGAAAAATGGCGCAACTACGTAAACGCCCGTTGCACCCTTATACCAAAGCGCTATTAGACAGTGCCCCAAGTTTCAGGAAGGATTTGCCGCCTAAATCGCCGCTATCCACCCTCGATGGCACCATTCCCACACTGCAACATTTACCCATCGGCTGCCGACTGGGTCCTCGCTGCCCTCGTGCACAAAGGGAATGTGTTAAGGTGCCTGAACTTAGATATGTACAAGATCATTTCTATAGTTGCCACTTTCCCTTAATACGAGAAAAAGAATGACGGCTTTATTAAAGGTTGAAAACCTCGAATACACCCAAAAACCGACTAGGAGTCTGTTTAAGAAGCGCTCTGGATTCACGCTAAGTAAAGTGAGTTTCGAATTGAACAGTGGCGAAACCTTAGCAATTTTGGGGGAAAATGGCTCCGGAAAATCCTTGTTAGGAAAACTTTTGGTTGGCGCTGAGATACCAACTGGAGGTAATATATTTTTAAATGGTCAAAAGTTATCGCCACATAATTTACGACAACGCTGTCTTAATATTCGAATGATATTTCAACACAGTAATGAGTCGCTAAATCCTGGTATTAATATCGCCAAAATTTTGGAAGGCCCTTTAATCCTTAACACCCAATTAAGTTCAACTGAACGGTTAAAGAAAATAGAGCAAACCTTAAAATTAGTAGGGTTGTTGCCCGATCACATGTTTTTTTATCGACACATGTTATCTGATGGTCAACGACAACGTTTAGCCTTAGCCAAAGCGCTTATTCTCGATCCACAAGTTATTGTTGCTGATGAACCTTTTGCTGCATTAGATCCCTCGGTTCGCTCGCAGACCATAAACTTGATTATGAAACTACAAAAGGACCTTGGTTTAGGATTTATATTTATTTCTCATAATTTAGGGATTATCAGGCACATCAGTGATCGGGTATTAATTCTGCAAAACGGAAACTTAGTGGAGACAGGTAAAACTGACGTGGTATTCAATTGGCCAAAAAGTGAGTACACCGAAAAGTTAGTTAAATCCCACCTATCACTTATTACCCCAAATTAATTTGAACATAAAAAAACCCGGAGAGAGTGAACCTCAACGGGTTTGTTTTAACTTTTTACTTTCTCGCTGAAGCGATAATCTAACCCACTAAGGCTAACAAGATACCGGCCGCTACTGCTGAGCCCAATACTCCTGCCACATTAGGTCCCATTGCATGCATCAGTAAGAAGTTATGGGGGTTGGCTTGCAACCCAACTTTGTTTACTACCCTTGCGGCCATAGGAACGGCTGACACGCCGGCTGCGCCGATTAAAGGATTGATATCTGCTTTGCTATACTTATTCATCAGTTTCGCCATTAGAACGCCTGTGGCTGTTCCTATAGCAAATGCCACAGCACCCAATGCAAGTATACCCAATGTTTCTGCTTTCAAAAATTTATCAGCAGACAACTTCGAACCAACAGCCAAACCTAAGAAGATAGTGACGATATTAATAAGCTCGTTTTGCGCAGTATTGCTCAAACGATCCACCACACCACACTCTTTCATTAAGTTACCCAAACAAAACATACCTACTAGCGGCGTTGCCGTCGGCAAAAACAGGATAGTCATTAGCAACACAGCTAATGGAAAAACGATTTTTTCTCGTTTAGACACTATACGCAACTGACCCATTTGAATTTTTCGTTCTTCAGGGGTCGTTAACGCTTTCATTATTGGTGGCTGAATAATAGGTACCAATGCCATGTAAGAATAAGCAGCAACAGCGATAGTGCCTAATAATTCAGGGGCTAATTTCGATGCTAAGAAAATTGCCGTTGGGCCATCCGCGCCACCGATTATGGCAATCGCTGCAGCATCTTTTAAGGTAAATTCAAGACCTGGAACAAAGTTCAGCAAAATCGCCCCTAACAAGGTGGCAAATATACCGAACTGTGCAGCGGCGCCAAGCAACAACATCCGTGGGTTAGCAATAAGCGCGCTGAAATCAGTCATTGCACCTACCCCCATGAAAATGAGCAGAGGGAACACCCCTGTATCAATTCCAACGGCATAAATGTAATGCAGTAAACCACCCATTTCGCTAAAACCAGCCAATGGAATATTGGTCAATAACGCACCAAAACCAATGGGCAACAATAATAGCGGTTCAAATTTCTTAACGATGGCCAAATATAGTAGCAACAGGCCAACAACCATCATGATCACTTGACCAGCCTGGAAGTGTGCCAGCGCGGTGCTTTGCCATAGGATTTCTAACTTCTCCATGAAATTATCCTAAACTCAATAAAGCTTGACCTGATTGAACTGCATCGCCTTCTGATACAAGTACATCAGTCACGATACCGCTTTCGATAGCACGTATTTCTGTTTCCATTTTCATCGCTTCCATGATGATGACGACATCACCTTCGCTCACTTCGTCTCCTTCGCGAACTAAGATTTTGAATATATTACCCGCCAATGGCGCGTTTAATTCAACACCTTCGTCAGAAGATGGGGTGGCAGTTGGCGTCGCCGCTTCAGTGCTTTTAACTGAAGAAAGTTGACCACTTGGGGCAACCTCCACTTCATAAGACTTGCCATCAACACGCACAGAATAACTTTCTGCTTTACCTTGGGCTGGCGAAGATGCAGCTGACGAAGTTGCAGGTTTTGCTTCAGTCTCGCCTGTAGGAGCAGGTTCAAATGCGTCAGGATTCCCTCTATTTTGCAAAAACTTTAAGCCGATTTGCGGGAATAATGCATAGGTTAATACGTCATCCACTTTTTCCTCAGCCAACTTAATATTTTGCTGTTGCGCAATTTCAGTCAATTCTGTGGTTAAGGCAGCTAATTCAGGTTCAATCAGATCAGCTGGTCGACAAGTAATAGGTTCTTGGCCATCTAATACTCTAGCTTGTAATTCTGCATTCACTGGCGCTGCGGTTGCGCCATACTCACCTTTAAGAACACCTGCAGTTTCCTTAGTGATGCTCTTATATCGTTCTCCGGTCAGCACATTTAATACAGATTGAGAACCAACGATTTGCGAAGTTGGAGTCACTAATGGAATAAAACCAAGATCTTCCCTTACTTTAGGAATTTCTTTGAGTACTTCATCCATTTTATCTTCTGCACCTTGTTCACGAAGTTGGTTTTCCATATTCGTCAACATTCCACCAGGCACTTGAGCAATTAATATTCGTGCATCAACGCCCTTCAAGCTACCTTCAAATTTAGCGTATTTTTTACGCACTTCTCTGAAGTAACTCGCGATTTCAGCCATCAGATGCAAATCTAAGCCGGTATCTCGGTCAGTACCTTCCACAATCGACATAATGGTTTCAGTTGCACTGTGCCCGTACGTCATACTCATAGATGATACCGCGCAATCAACCATATCAATACCCGCATCAATGGCTTTTTGATAAGTTGCGGTGCTTAGTCCAGTGGTTGCATGACATTGCATGGCAATAGGCACACTTATAATTTCTTTCAAGCGAGTAATTAGTTCTTCACATTCGTAAGGTTTCAACAACCCTGCCATATCTTTGATACACAAAGAATGTATGCCCATATCCTCTAAGGACTTAGCCATGTCTAGCCAACGCTCTAGGGTATGCACTGGACTTACTGTATAGGAAATCGTGCCTTGGGCATGTGCGCCTACAGAAACCACAGATTTAATCGCTGTTTCCAGATTTCGAGTGTCATTCATTGCATCGAAAATACGAAACACATCAACGCCATTGGTATGCGCTCTTTCTACAAACTTTTCAACTACATCATCTGCGTAGTGACGATACCCCAAAAGATTCTGCCCTCTTAGCAACATCTGCTGAGGTGTATTAGGCATGGCCTTTTTTAATTCACGGATACGATCCCAAGGATCTTCGCCAAGATAACGAATGCAAGAGTCGAATGTAGCGCCTCCCCAAGATTCCATTGACCAAAAGCCAACTTTATCTAATTTCGCTGCGATGGGTAACATATCATCCAATCGCATTCTAGTGGCTAATAAAGATTGGTGCGCATCACGCAGTACCAATTCAGTTATTTTAAGGGGGTTGCTCATGGAAACTCCTAAAAAATCGATTTATTTAGACTATCTATTTTTTCGATATTGGTGAACTGCGGCGGTTATTGCCGCAATAGGCACGGAAGAATTTGATTTGTCATTAGACACTTTCCTTTGTGTCCTAGCAGGATGCGCAGGGACAACTTCTTCAGGAAATCTTCGGTTAATTGCAGCAATTAAGTTTACTGCGCCGATTAGTAGTGTAAGGAAAACAAACACCACAACCATACCCACTACCATTAGGTTGGCAGCTTCAATTAGTAATTCAGAAATGGACGTTTGCATATAATTCACACTGTTATTAGTTTAGGTATCGATAAGTATCACTTAAGCATTGAAAACTCAACCAAAATCCACAAAGCAAACTGTATTTTTAGGGTACTTATTCAACTATTTTGAATTTTTACCCACTCAAGTCGCTGATTAGGCGTCTCCACCAATCATTTAGCCACTTTATACTGTAAATCTGTTCGAATACTTTTAGCGTTAGCTATAAAGTTAATTTAATGCAAAGCAGCGCTATCATACCAATCGTCACGTTTAGATTAATATTACTTATTGGTAATTACTTATAAATATTTAATTTAACTTCGGGCATAAAAAAACCGCTTATAAAAGCGGTTTTTTTATTGCTTATACTTCAAATCATTTACGTCGATTTTATATTTCTAACTTCTCGAGATACGTTCTTTAGCAAAACGCTATTCAAGCACAAAATCGTAGTTTTGATTTTCGAACCTCCTGCGGAGCTTCGATTCAAATATGGCGCGTGTGGAAGGATGATTTCAGGCATCCTGCCTTACACCCCTTCGGGGCCGTGCTGCGCACGTTCAAAATCGTTCCTGACGATTTTGTCGAACCTCCTGCGGAGCTTCGATTCAAGTATGGCGCGTGTGGAAGGATTCGAACCTCCGACCGCCTGGTTCGTAGCCAGGTACTCTATCCAGCTGAGCTACACACGCGTGGTATTTAACTTACTCTGTACTTACAACTGTCAAATTCTACATCTAGTCTTTAACAGTTTTATCGAATTTCCTACGGAGCTTCGATTCAAATATGGCGCGTGTGGAAGGATGATTTCAGGCATCCTGCCTTCCACCCCTTCGGGGCCGCGCTTCGCACGTTCAAAATCGTTCCTGACGATTTTGTCGAACCTCCTGCGGAGCTTCGATTCAATATGGCGCGTGTGGAAGGATTCGAACCTCCGACCGCCTGGTTCGTAGCCAGGTACTCTATCCAGCTGAGCTACACACGCGTAAAAGACATTTGTTCCATTCCCGATAAAAAGGAATGGCGGAGAAGGAGGGATTCGAACCCTCGATAGGGCTACAAACCCTATACTCCCTTAGCAGGGGAGCGCCTTCAGCCACTCGGCCACCTCTCCAAATGTGGGAGCGAAGTTTACTGAATCACAAAAGGAAGTCAAACCTTTTTTTACACTTTACTACCTGTATGCTGGGATTTTAGACGATCAGCGTAAAACTGCAATAATATGATGGTATTTTGTACGAATTGATATGCTTATATTTTCGAGATAGTTAAAACAATTATTAAAAATAAAATAAAAAAAAAGGCTGGTTAACCAGCCTTCTTAGGTTTTTCACTTTACTTTATTCTACATCTTCGCTCGAATTGCCGGAACGTTCACTCGCAGTTCCATTTTTTTCTGCTTGAATGCGCATATAAATTTCTTCTCGATGCACAGATACTTCTTTGGGGGCGTTAACCCCTATTCTTACCTGATTCCCTTTAACACCCAATACAGTTACGGTGACTTCATCACCTACCATCAAGGTCTCACCTACACGACGGGTTAAAATTAGCATTCTATTGCTCCTTTTGCGTTATTCCACAATATTCCCTAATTAAAATTAGCGTATTTACCAGTTAACTCCAGAAAAATACACAATTAGCATTCCATGTTTTTGTCGTCACTTACAAAAACTCACTAATTAACACTTATAAGCGCTCTTCTAACCAACTATGTACAGAGTTAATAGCGGCATCAAGGTTTTCAGGTTGACTCCCTCCGGCTTGCGCCATATCGGGTCTCCCGCCGCCTTTACCGCCTACTTGACTGGCTACATAATTAACTAATTCACCGGCTTTAACTTTGCCAACTAGATCTTTAGTCACACCAACAATAACACTCACTTTGTTATCTGCTGGTAAACCTAAAACAATGACACCACTGCCGATTTGGTTCTTTAAGTCATCGACCATTGTACGTAAAGTTTTAGATTCTACACCTTCAACTTTAGTCGAAAGTACTTTCACCCCCTTTACATCAGTAGTCTTAGACGCCAAATCAGTTCCAGCTTGAGCAGCCATTTTCTGCTTAAGCTTAGATAATTCCTTCTCCAACTCTTTGGTGTGATCAACTACAGCAACGATTCTATTTTCTAAATTCGCAGCCTCTGACTTTAATAGACCAGAGATGCTGCTAATTAATTTCGATTGATCTTGCACATATTGTAATGCTGCTTGACCAGTAATCGCTTCTATTCGTCGTACGCCAGATGCAATGCCACTTTCGCTGACTATTTTAAATAATCCAATGTCGCCTGTTTGGTTGACATGAGTACCACCACAAAGTTCCAATGAAAACGGTCCCATCGATACTACGCGCACGTTTTCGTCGTATTTTTCACCAAACAACGCCATAGCACCGGCATTTTTAGCTTCTTCTAAGCCCATTAGTTTAGTATCTAGACGATGATTCAAACGAATGTGCTGATTGACGAGTGACTCGATTTCCAAAATTTGCTGAGGCGTAACCGCTTCAAAATGAGAAAAATCGAAACGTAAACGCTCTGCGTCCACCAATGAACCTTTCTGGTTAACATGCTCACCTAAGATAGTTTTTAACGCCGCATGCATTAAGTGAGTAGCACTGTGGTTTAACTTAATTGCTGAGCGACGTTGAGCTTCAACTTGAGCATCAACAACATCGCCAATTTTAATATCTTTATTCGCGATACCTTTGTGAGCAACAGCATCATTTAGCTTAACGGTGTCTAACACGTTAAATTCTGCAGAGTCACCTTTGAGTAATCCAGTATCCCCGACCTGACCACCAGATTCCGCGTAGAATGGCGTTTTTGAAAGCACTACAATACCAGAATCACCAGCTTTGATTTCAGTGACAGCGCCTTTGTCATTGAATAACTCGACAACCTCAGCGCGATCAGCTTCTAATTCGTAACCAACAAATTCACTGCTTGATTTAGCATGAATCGCTTCATTGTAATCTTTACCGAAGTTGCTCGCTTGCTGAGCACGTTCCCGTTGTTGCGCCATCGCTTGATCAAAACCATCTTGATCGATAGTAAAACCTTTTTCACGGGCTACATCATTGGTTAAATCAGCAGGGAACCCATAAGTGTCATAAAGTTTAAATGCCAATTCTCCAGGAACAACTTCTCCCTCTAATTCTGACAATGCTTCATTGAGTATAGTCATACCTCGTTCCAAGGTACGAGAGAATTGCTCTTCTTCAACTCTGAGCACTTTTTCAAGGACCGGTTTTTGATCAATGAGTTCAGGGTAAGCTTCACCCATTTGAACTCCTAACTCGTCAATCAACTTGTAAAAGAAAATATCTTTCGCGCCCAACTTATATCCATGTCTTACGGCACGACGAATAATACGTCGCAATACATAACCGCGACCTTCATTCGATGGCATAACGCCGTCACAAATTAAAAATGCACATGAACGAATGTGGTCTGCAATCACTCGTAAGGATTTGTCTTCTAAGTCCGTTGAGCCCACAATTTTTGCTGCAGCGGCAATAAGCTTCTGAAAGATATCAATTTCATAATTGCTGTGAACGTTCTGCAAAATCGCGGAAATACGCTCAAGCCCCATACCCGTATCAATTGAAGGTTTAGGTAGCGGGTGCATGACGCCATCGGCAGTTCGGTTGAACTGCATAAAAACTAGGTTCCAAATTTCAATAAAACGGTCACCGTCTTCTTCAGGCGTACCTGGACGTCCACCCCAAATATGTTCTCCGTGATCGTAAAATATTTCGGAGCACGGTCCGCAGGGGCCAGTATCTCCCATTGACCAAAAGTTATCTGAGGTTGCGATGCGTATAATTTTATCTGCTGGAATACCAATCTCTTTGTTCCATATATCAAAAGCTTCATCGTCTTCATGATAAATGGTGACTAATAGTTTCTCTTTAGGTAGGCCTAATACTTCGGTTAGGAACGTCCAAGCATGGTGAATAGCTTGTTGTTTGAAATAATCCCCAAAGCTGAAATTCCCCAGCATTTCAAAAAATGTATGATGTCGCGCTGTGTAGCCAACATTTTCCAAATCGTTATGCTTTCCACCCGCTCTGACACAACGCTGAGAAGACGTTGCTTTGTTGTAGCGTCGCTTTTCAGTACCAAGAAAAACATCTTTAAATTGGTTCATGCCTGCATTGGTAAATAAAAGCGTAGGGTCATCCGCCGGGACCAATGAAGAACTGGGAACAATTTGATGACCATGATTGGCAAAATAATCCAAAAAGGCGCGTCTAATTTCAGCGGTAGTTTTACTCATTCATTTTCCTGATTTAAAAGTTGTCGGACAAGCACAATGCTTGCTAATTAGGCTATAGGCGGCGAACGATACCACAAATGAGGGAACCTTGTTAAGCCGTGAATTTGTCAAGCTGTATTGATCATTCTCATTCATTAGGTTCGCCTTTTAAAGCAATTCGAATTTGTTCGTGATTAAAACCACGATATTGCAAAAAACGCATGCGCTTTTGTTTGTCTTGCCAATCCCGTATCGGCGTATCACCGTATTTTTTACGATAAGCTTGAATGGCTGTCTCAGCAAAATCTGTTTCACAGTCGGCAAAACTGTTTGATACTATCATTTCGTCAATATTATGTTGTTGTAACTCAACTTGGATACGTTTAAGCCCCTGCCCTTTCAACACTCTATTTCGAATAAATGCTTCGACAAAACGTTTATCACTTTGAATATCTTTTTCTGCAAATAAGGCGATTTGCTGTTTAACTAAACCGCTATCTAAGCCTTTTAATGTGAGCTTTGTGACTAACTCATGTTGACTATGTTCTCGACGAGCTAACAGACGAGTAATAGAATGATTGATGATCTTCACATCATTGTCTGACATATTAATAGCCTATCAACTTGATTCATCGGAACCTTTGTATTGTTTTTTCAATTTATTCATTCAATCGACGAAGTACCTAAACAGATCTGGGATGATTTAAATCAAAATCAAGCGCTGTTTTGTAGTTACCCATTTTTAGCGGCCTTAGAGCAATCCGGTTCTGTTGGCGGTGACACAGGATGGATACCTCATCATTTGGTAGCTTATCAGGATGAGGCGGTTATCGGTATCCTACCAATGTACAAAAAAAGCCATAGTTATGGCGAATATGTGTTTGATTTTGCTTGGGCAGAAGCATATCAGCGTTATCACAAACAGTATTACCCCAAATTAGTCAATGCAATTCCCTTTACACCTGTTACCGGTACGCGTTTGTTAACCAATAATAAAACTGACCCAGTAAAGTTATTGGAAAAAATGTACCTGTATATAAAACAACAATTGCCTGCCCTGGACGCATCTTCTGTACACTTTCTGTTCCCCTTTGAAAAAGTCAGTCAACAGTTGCAAGGCCTTGGTGCAGTGGAACGAAGAAGTGTCCAGTTTCAATGGTTTAACCGTGGCTACCAGCATTTTGATGATTTCATAGCCACCTTTACCGCCCGACGCAGAAAAAGTGTGCGCAAAGAAAGACAAAAAATTGCGCAGCAAGAATTAACCGTCAAACGCTTTCATGGCGAAACCTTAACCTCAGTAGAAATGGATTTCTTTTATCTTTGCTATTGCCAGACCTATTTAAAGCGTAGCGGTCATAGTGGTTACTTAAACAAATCTTTCTTTACAAATATTCTCGAAAATATGCGACAGAACATCTTATTGGTGATTGCTTCGCACAATGACACCCCCGTGGCTGGGGCACTTTATTTATATGATCAAACACAGTTGTGTGGTCGATATTGGGGCGCAATAGAAGACTTTGATGGTCTGCACTTTGAATGTTGTTATTACCAAGGCATTGAATTCTGTATCCAGCAAAACTTAGCCAGCTTTAACCCGGGCACTCAAGGAGAACATAAAATTCTAAGGGGATTTGAGCCGATATTTTGTTATTCAAATCACTGGTTAGATGATCCCTCCTTCCAAGACGCAGTATCACGTTTTGTTAAGCAAGAAGCCCCTGGGATTGAAGCCTATAAAATTAGTGCCGCTGAAGTCTTACCGTTTAAAAAATCACAAGACTAACGAAGTTACTACTTACGCCAGACTAACAGATGATTATTGGCCGGCATCTGAATCATATCGTCTAAGGTTAATGGCGTGGCCCAGTTTTTTAACTCAGCAATGTCACGGATACCGCCAAAACCTCTTTGTTGTAGGCTTTGGTCAAACTGCGCATTACTCTGACTAGTATATTTACCGTCAAATTTAAATGGGCCATACTGACAGAAAACCCCAGTTTCAGGTAAATTTAAAGCGACAGTTTGCATCATCAATTGGGCTTCATGAGGCTGCATAATGTGAGTGGTATTCGCACTAAAAACGCCGTTTACGTCTTGAAAAGACCAGCTATCTTTGCCAATGAAGAATTCTTCAGGAGGCAACACATTTGTGCATTTTGCTTCCTCTAACCACGCATTAATACTGGCGTGGTTGTCAGCAATATCTGTCGGTTGCCAAGTTAGATGTGGCAATGCAGGTGCAAAAAATGCAGCATGCTGCCCTGTGCCAGAACCAATTTCCAATACCTTGGTTTGATTGGCAAAATGCACAAGCAGTTGCTCTAAGATAGGTGCCTTATTATTCTCACAAGGTTGTGAAAAGTTTTTGTTATCGAACATCCGTCACCTACTATTTATAAGGTTAGCCGTTTAGATTCGGAGCAAGCCACTTCTGAGCATACTCCAAGCTCCATCCTTTACGCTGTGCGTAATCCTCAAGTTGATCTTGTTGAATTTGAGCGACTGCAAAATAGCGTGCATCAGGGTGTGAGAAATACCACCCAGATACAGCCGCGCCTGGCCACATCGCGTATGACTCAGTAAGCTGCATACCGGTCGCATTTTCAGCGTCCAATAGATCCCAAATAACTTGTTTTTCAGTATGTTCAGGACAGGCAGCGTAGCCAGGTGCAGGGCGAATACCCTGATACTTTTCGCGAATCAAATCTTCATTAGTTAACTGTTCGTCTGCAGCATAACCCCAGATTTCTTTTCTGACTTTTGCATGCAAATACTCAGCAAAGGCTTCTGCTAAACGATCAGCAATGGCTTTGACCATAATACCGTTGTAGTCATCACCATCATCAATGTAAGCTTGAGCTAATTCATCTTCACCTATGCCAGCAGTAACGGCAAAAGCGCCAATATAGTCGGCTTTTTTACTGGTTTTGGGCGCAATGTAATCGCTTAAACAGTAATTAAACCCTTTTGGCTTTTGGGTTTGTTGACGCAAATGATGAGCTACCTGAATCGTGTTCTGGCGACTATCATCGGCATAAATTTCAACATCATCACCTACACGGTTCGCAGGGAAGATGCCAACCACGCCTTTGGCAGCCAAGCTACCTTCTTCACACAGCTTTTTCAGCATATTAGTGGCATCGTGAAACAGCTTTTTAGCTTCTTCGCCAACCACTTCATCATCTAAAATTCGTGGGTATTTACCCGCAAGTGACCAAGTTAAAAAGAAAGGTGTCCAATCAATGTAATCAACCAATTCCGATAACTCAACATTTACCGTTTGCACACCTAAAGTTTTGGGTACTGGAGGATGATATACCTGCCAATCACAATCAAAACGATTTTCTCTTGCGGCAGCTAAACTTACAGGTTTAGAACGGGGCTTTTTACGTGCATGCTGCTCTCGGACGACGTCGTATTCTTTTTGCAATTGCGCTACGTATTCAGGTCTAAATTCATCCGAAATCAACTTCTGACAAACCCCGACGGCTCGGCTGGCATTAGGCACATAAACCACAGGTCCGTGATAGTTTTGTTCAATTTTTACCGCAGTATGGGCTTTTGATGTGGTGGCACCGCCGATTAATAACGGTAGATCTAATTCTAAGCGTTGCATTTCTTTTGCGACGTGTACCATCTCATCCAAAGAAGGAGTGATTAACCCTGACAGTCCGATCATATCGACGTTTTCGTCTTTGGCCACTTGCATAATTTTAGCAGCCGGCACCATTACGCCTAGATCGATAATTTCATAGTTATTACATTGCAAAACCACACCAACAATATTTTTACCTATGTCGTGCACATCGCCTTTTACTGTTGCCAACAATATTTTACCGTTGCTACTGCTTTGGTCTTTTTCAAGTTCGATGTAAGGTTCAAGGTAGGCCACAGCCTTTTTCATCACTCGGGCAGATTTTACCACTTGAGGTAAAAACATTTTACCTTCGCCAAATAAATCACCTACCACGTTCATGCCGTCCATTAATGGACCTTCGATAACATGCAAAGGTTTCTCAGCTTCTAAACGTGCAGCCTCAGTATCTTCAACGATAAAGTCGGTAATACCTTTAACTAAAGCGTGCTCTAGACGCTTACTAACTGGGAATTCACGCCACTCTAGATTCTCTTTTACAACCGCTTTGCCGTCACCTTGATATTTGGGTGCCAGCGCCAATAGATTATCAGTGGCATCTGGGTGGCGATTAAGAATCACATCTTCAACAGCGTCTTTTAATTCCTTAGGGATATTGTCGTAAACTTCTAACTGGCCGGCATTAACAATCGCCATGTCCATGCCTGCTTTAATGGCATAATACAAAAACACCGAATGCATTGCTTCGCGAACTGGGTTATTGCCGCGAAATGAAAAGGAAATATTCGATAAACCACCAGAGATATGACAGTGCGGTAGATTTTGTTTTATTTGACGAGTCGCTTCGATGAAATCAACCGCATAGTTGTTGTGCTCTTCAATTCCGGTTGCTACGGCAAAAATGTTCGGATCAAAAATAATATCTTCAGGTGGAAAGCCGATTTTTTCAGTTAATAGTTTATAACTGCGCTCACATATCTCGTATTTTCTAGCTTGTGTGTCGGCTTGACCTTTTTCATCAAACGCCATCACAACAGTCGCTGCACCATATCGTTTCAATAATTTAGCTTGCTTTAAAAAGGGTTCTTCACCCTCTTTTAAGCTAATCGAATTGACTATCGCTTTCCCCTGAACACACTTTAAGCCAGCTTCGATGACGCTCCATTTAGAAGAGTCAATCATAATAGGCACGCGAGAAATGTCTGGTTCAGAGGCAATTAGACATAAAAATCGTACCATGGCAGCTTCGGAATCCAACATGGCTTCATCCATGTTGATATCGATGACTTGCGCACCATTTTCAACTTGCTGACGAGCCACATCTAACGCTGCTTCATAGTTATCTTCGAGGATCAGACGTTTAAACATTGCTGAACCTGTAACGTTGGTACGTTCCCCTACGTTTACAAAGGTAGCACTGGTATTTTGTTGTTCTTGTGACACGAAAAACTCCTGTTAATGCACAAAGGGTTCTAAACCAGACAAGCGCATTTTAACTTCTTTTTTGACTGGAACCCGAGGCGCAATGCCTTCTACGGCTTTTGCAATTGCAGCAATATGTTCTGGCGTACTGCCGCAACATCCACCGACAATATTCACCAATCCTGATTTCGCCCATTCTTGGATATGTTCTGCCATTTCGTCTTCTTCCATGTCGTATTCCCCAAACTCATTCGGTAAGCCCGCATTAGGGTGCGCAGAAACCAGACACTCAGCTTGGTTAGCAATCTCTTCTACATACTGACGTAATAGATCCGGTCCAAGGGCACAATTGAGCCCAAATGACACAGGGTTGATATGTCGCAGTGAATAGTAAAAAGCTTCAGCAGTTTGCCCTGATAAAGTACGGCCAGAGGCATCAGTGATAGTACCTGAAATCATAACGGGTAGAGTAATACCTAACTCATCAAACACAGTGTCTACTGCGAAGGCAGCCGCTTTAGCGTTCAATGTATCAAAAATAGTTTCAATTAGAATTATGTCAGCTCCGCCCTCAATCAAACCGTGTGTCGCTTCTGAGTAGGCTGCTACCAGTTGATCAAAATTCACATTACGCTTGCCCGGATCATTTACATCGGGAGAAATTGAAGCCGTGCGGTTTGTGGGTCCTAAGACGCCCGCAACAAAACGAGGTTTATCGGGCGTTTTTGCGGTGTATTCATCGGCCGCTTTACGGGCTAACTTGGTTGCTTCAATATTAATTTCTTTGGCCAGGGATTGCATATCATAATCAGCCATGGCGATAGTGGTAGCATTAAAGGTATTGGTTTCGATTATGTCAGCGCCAGCTTCGAAATATTGGCAATGAATATCATAAATAATTTGGGGTTGACTCAATACAAGCAAGTCGTTATTGCCTTTGACATCACAATGCCAATCGACAAATCGATCACCGCGGTAATCATCTTCTTCCAGTTTATGCCGTTGAATCATAGTTCCCATTGCACCGTCAAGAATAAGAATTCGTTGCTGTGCAATGGAGTAGAGTTGTTCGGTGTTATTTTGCGCCACGCAATTACCTCTTATTTTTTACTTGGAAGATCAGCAAGATCAAACGGTGTCGTCTGATAAACATAATAGTTTAACCAGTTTGTAAACAGAAGCGAACCATGGGAGCGCCATGTTACATGATAGGGCTGACTGGGATCATCATTTTCGTAATAGTTTTCTGGAATTTTCGGCGCTAATGCATTATTACTATCACGCTTAAACTCCTGATCCAGTGTTTCAGGATCATATTCTGGGTGCCCAGTAACGCATACCATTCGTTTATCTTTTGAGGCGACTAAATACGCCCCAGTTTTTTCCGAACTGGCTAATACATTTAGCCCCTCAACACTTTTATATATGTCGATGGGAATTTCCCCAAAACGAGAATGGGGTGCATTGAACTGCGGATCAAAGCCGCGCATTAACGCATCGTGTGGTTCGTTCACATTATGGGTGTAAACACCGGAAAGCTTGTCGTTTCGAAGTTGACGATTGTGCCCGTAAAAATGAAACATGGCAGCGTGGGCCGCCCAACAAGAATATAAAGTAGACTGCACATGACGTTGTGTCCACTCCATAATAGTGGTGATTTTGTCCCAATATTTGACGTCAGCATAATCGAGGTGAGCAATGGGTGCACCGGTGATAATAAACCCATCGTAATTTTTATGAGCCACGTCATCAAAAGACAAATAAAAGGCATCCATATGGGCTTTAGGTGTATTCTTAGGTGCCTGATTATCGATGCGAATAAGATCAATATTAATCTGTAATGGCGTATTGGAAAGAAGTCGTAAAATCTGAACTTCAGTTTCAATCTTATTCGGCATTAAATTCAAAATGCCCACTTCTAGAGGACGAATGTCTTGCTTAGCAGCGGCTTCGCTGTCCATAACGAATATATTTTCCGCGTTCAAGACCCCTTGGGCGGGAAGATCACTAGGTATTCGAATAGGCATAAGTTCTCCAATGTGGTTGTAAGAAAACAAATTTCGCCTATTCACACTCAAAAGTCAACATCTTTACGTCTAGACGTCTAAACGTTTATCCGGCCTATACACTTTATACCTGAGAATTTTTATTTCACATATTCGAGATAACCTTAATTATTCTTATTCCTCACATAAAATTGGTTAACTGAAATTGGAGCAAATAATCAACTTTTAGCCATTATTGTTGTTGTTCTACACTGCTGAAATATATCCATTTCTGGTTGATAAATGCTGCTTTTTACATTGGTTAAACCTAACAGGGTGTCAAAAATATTGTCTTGTGAGAAATCAGAATTCAATTTGCTGGAAATACAGTCTTTAAAATTAGCATCCGCTAATTCAGTACTCCAGTACAACATAGGCACATGAGTTTGCTCTTCAGGGGCAATGCTGTAGGGAAAGCCATGCAAATAAAGTCCATTTTCACCTAATGACTCGCCATGGTCTGAAATGTACAGCAAGGACTTATTGGCTACATTACTTTGCTGCAGAACCGCAATAACTTTACTTAATACAAAGTCGGTATAAGCAATAGTATTGTCATATGTATTTTTTAACTGGTTTTCGCTGCAATGTTGAATATCACTTTGCGGACAATCTGGCATAAAAGGTTTAAATGTATCGGGATAGCGCCGGAAATAAGTAGGACCATGGGAACCGATCATATGTAAGACGATAAGTTTATTGTCGGATTTATGCTGGCTAATTTGTTGTTGCAATTTTTCGATAAGAATTTCATCAAAACAATAATCACCATCACACAACGGTGAGTCTTGAGTTGGATCAAAACGAATTTCACTCACTCTTTCACATACCCCTTTACAAGTACTGTTATTATCAATCCAAGTGACGTCCACGCCTGCTCGATGAATTATATCTAAAGCATTATCTTGACTACTCGCCACTCGACTTTCGTATTTGCTTCGTGGTAAACGAGAAAACATACATGGCACAGACACTGCGGTAGCAGTACCGCAAGAGCTTACCTGTTTAAAACTGAGTATTGGGGTTTGCGCCAAAAACTTATTGGTATTGCGAGTATAACCATTCAACGAAAAGTTCTGTGCACGGGCAGTTTCCCCGACCACAACTATTGTTAAGTTTTGTTGTCCTTGTTTTGACGGCTTGATCGTTGGCGATTTATCTAAAACTTTAAAGGGCAAAGGGGGATAAAAATAATTATCTCGTAAATACCTAAATCCAGAATCATAAAATGCAAAAGGGACAATATACTTAAATAAATTATGATTATTTCTGCCTACCGCTGCGTAATCTTTATACAGGAAAGTAACAGTCGAAGCAGTGACGATTAGTGCAAGCAGATTTATCGTTAACACACTTTTTATTCGGCTTTTTAAATCTCCTTTAACCTTTATTTTAAACATCAATATTGCAGGGACAACTCCCAGCAGAATAAAGTAGATAAGAAAACTAATATTCAAATAAGATGAGGCTTCACCAGAATTGGTTTCAGCAATGTTTTGAATCATGCTTTTATCAAAAATGACACCGTATTGAAAAGTTGCATAAAACAATAAGCATGACACTAGCACTGTGACCGCAGATATAGTTCTGGGAAAAACTATTCCTCCCAAAATACTAGTGATTATAATGGTTAGACTAAACAATAATAGAATAACTGAAGCGTAAAAACTCCATTGTGACAAGTTGTTAGGTTGAATGGCTGCAAATACACCATTTAAAAAACAATAATTAAATACAAATACAATAAATAACGAATTTATCGCGATAATTTGTGCGCCAGTATATTCATGTCGCATTAGCTTTAAAATTACATTCATCTTGTTTCATTTATGGTTGATTACACAAGCTATTTTAGAAGCCAAACCTTAGCTGAAACTGAAGATAAACTGATGTTTTGCAATAATTTTTTAAATAAAAACAATTCTATAATTTAATTTAAAATCTCTACTGTCTGAGTTGAACTTTTTGCAGTTATTGATATGTTTTTTTGATTCAAATAGGCACTTAGGGTTTGGGAATATACTGATATTCAATAATATTGCCCTGTGGTTTATGAAGCTGTGGTTTAGGACACCCATTTACGCGACTAGCGGTATTTAATAATACCCAATCAGTGCGGTGGGCAAACCCAAGATGTATGGCTTTATTTTTATCAAAACAAAGCCCCTCGACTAACTCAAAACTTAGCAATATAAATCGGTTTTTACTGGTTCCTATCCACTGGTAAGCCGCTTTAACTTGCTCTGCATTGTCAGTGTGATAACCAAAATGAGTAATAGGATAAGGGGAAAATAGAATAAATTGCTCGGCAAAATCGACTAGCCCAACTTCAGCATTTTGCGGAACAATATGTTGCATTTGTTGAAATATTTTTTTCGGCGTTTTAACCACTTCTAATAAACCGTATCCCCAAGTAGAGTACAAAATCCATAACACAGATATAAATAGCGGCCAGCTCCGCCACTGCTGTTGTTTGACTGTGATAAGTGTGCCCAGGAGTCCAGCCAAACCAATTGATATAAAAAAGTACCAAGGTGAAATAGCGTATTCAGTCACTAGCTTTTGGGTAAAACTGGCATTGCTTAATCCAGCCAATGCGAAAGCTAATAAGCCTAAAGATATACCAGTCACCAGTGCCCATAAAATCCAATTGACGGCCCGTCGCTGTAAAATTTGTCGCACATAAGGTGCACTGATTAAGGCTAACATTGGCAAAGCTGGCAATATATATACGCCTCTTTTGCCTGGGCTGATACTGAAAAACACTAACACGAGTACAATCCACGTTAGCGGCAGAATTACCCGGGCATCCTGCTTTTTGATTGCGCGTATCCAATGAGGAATTAACCACGGAATGAAAATGCTTAGGGGTAACCAAAAGGCAGGGATTACGGATACGAAATAATACCAAAATGGTTTAATATGATGCCAAGAATCAGCATAACGAGTAACTGTTTGTTTAAACAAAATATTATCGCGATATTGTTCTAATAACGGATTGTGGCTTAGTTCAACTAATACCAACATAGGTACAAACCACAAACCTATTGCTAAAAGCATGACCAATAGTCCCAGCAACCACTTAACAATAGACTCATTATCCGGCTTAAGTATTGAGTGATAATTGCAAATAAAGCGCATAAACATATACGGAATCAATATCAATATAGGTAAAAAGCCTACGCCTTTGGTGATAACACCGATTCCCATAAAAAAACAGGCTAAATAGAACCATCGCCATTTAGCGTCAAATAGCAAAAACCTCAAGAAACCATAACAACCAAGGGTGATCCACGCACAAACCATTGCATCAATTTGCGCACTTTTAGCTTGCAGCATAAATTGAAAGCTAAACACTAGTAGTAGACCTGCTATAAAACCAGTTTCTGGGTTCCATAGCTTACGTCCAATATCAAATACTAAATAAATAGTAAGTAGTGAACACAGCGCAGAAGGCAATAAGAAAGCTATATTTAAAGAGCCGAACAATGCGTAAAAAATCGCGATTGACCACATAAATACAGGTGGTTTATCAGGATAAAACTCTGCCGCTCTGGCCGGGAAAAACCATTGACCAGTTTCTACCATCTCTTTAGCAATTTGTGCGAAACGAGGTTCATCTGCAGGCCATGGATCGCGAAATCCTAATCCCACAAAAATTAAGATGATCGAAATGAACAAAAGTACACCCAAAAGCTGCAGTTCGCGCGCATGTTTTTGAGAAGATAAATGGAACTGAATTAAATGCGTAATCATGTCACTATTTATGACCGCTCGTGGCAGCAAATTGAGCAGTATTTTGTGCACCGGTGCTAGTGATTAAGTACTTATCAGCCTTAAACTTTTTATAGACATAAAGACTTAACAAACTGGATATGGCGAGAAATACAACACTGAGAGTGATCTTCCAATAAGATTGCACCACAACCCCCTTTCCCATAAGCGCAAAAATAGCCATCTGAGGGATGTAACCAAACATAGATCCCATCACAAATGGCCAAATTTTAATAGTGGTTACTCCCGCCGTTATATTGGTAATGAGGTTATTGCCAACTGGCAACAACCTAACAATAATTGTTTTTATAAAAACTTGATTAGTCAAAAAACGATTGAGACCGATCACTTTGTTTGGGAAAAAGTGCGTGACCACAGGTTTGGCATAAAAACGAGAAAGAAGCATGGTGAGTAAACAACTCAACGTAATCGCAAACGTCGAATAAACTACACCTTCAGCAAAGCCAAAGGCATAGCCGCTTAGAAAAGCGATGAATTGTCGAGGAGCGCCCAAAGACGCCAGTAAACCGCTAACTAAAATAAAGTTAATAATCCCCTGCCATCCATTGTCTCGAGTGTGAGCATCTATCCACGATTGATTAAATGTGTTAATCGATGGGATCTGAGCTAGTAGCTCACTACCAATTAAACAAATCAATAATAAAGGTATTAGACGTACAAAAACGTTGAGAAACAACTTCAAAATTTATTGCTCATGAGTTGTTTCAAGCAAAGCAATTTTACCTCGTCGTTGTAGCCACATCACACCAAGAAGATCGACAATTCCCACTCGTAGTCTTCCCAACATATTATACTTGGAAGTGCCATATTGACGATCTCTATGGCTGACTTCAACAACCACAATCTTTCCTCCAAGACGACGCACTAAGGCAGGAAGAAAGCGGTGCATATGATCGAAGTATGGGAGTTGTAAAAAGGTACTTTTGGGAAAGATTTTTAAGCCACATCCCGTGTCAGGGGTATTGTCCCGCAAAATTCGACTGCGTATATTGTTAGCAATCTTAGACTGCATGCGTTTCCATGCCGTATCTTTACGATTTTTCCGATAACCGGCGATACAAAAATGAGCACCAACTGGAAATTTTTGAGCTTCTTTTAACAAATCTGGAATGTCAGCAGGATCATTCTGACCATCTGCATCTAGGGTTATTATCAGCTTTCCTTTGGCAAAACTGACACCGGTGTGAATCGCTTTGCTTTGGCCAACAGAATACTTATGTCGAATAGGTTTTACTTGAGGGTAATCACTTGACGCGGCTAAACACAAGTTACTATAGGTATTATCATCGCTACCATCGTCCACATAGACAATTTCAAACTCATTATTACGATTAAGAACAGCAACAATTTCTTCTATCAACGGAATGATATTGTCTTGTTCATTTTTAGCGGGGATAACTACAGAAATATCCACAATATCAACTCTCCCAGACTTATTACTTTAAGTTTTTAGCAATATATCCGAGCAACCTTAAGATTAACTGAAGATTAGATTTAATATTGTTTAACACATACAAGTTTACGATCTTAAGTAAACCTTAAGATTGGAAGCGTAAAGTTGTCACTTACTAGCATTCAGTGGCGAACAATAAATTGTGCGATTATTACTAATTGAAGATTCGGAGTCTTTGCGACGCAGTTTAAAAATAGGTTTAGTCAAACTAGGATACTCTGTAGACACCTCAGGAGATGGCGCTGAGGGCTTAAGCATGGCCTTGATGTGTGAGTACGACGGCATAATACTTGACCTAATGCTCCCTAGTATTGACGGCATGACAATTCTCGAAACACTGCGAAAAAGTAAAAATGACACTCGCGTATTAATTTTATCAGCTAGAGCCGAACCTGAAACGAAGATCACTGGGATTTTATCAGGCGCGGATGATTATTTATCTAAACCGTTTTCGTTCGATGAATTGCACGCAAGATTAATCAACCTTATGCGACGAGGTTCAACTCAGAATCATTTTGACAAAATTAAAGTCAAGGGGTTTGAGCTTAACTTGCAATTAAAAAGCATTAGTTTTGCAAATCAAAATATTGATTTAACCCCCAATGAATACAAAGTTTTAGAGTGTTTATTTGTTAACCGAAACAGAATAACCACCGCAGAGAAACTGAGCGAATATATATCAGGGCAATACGACAGTATTTCTAAAAATGCGATTGAAGCACACCTGTCATCTGCTAGAAAAAAGGCTAGAAAACTCGGTGCTGATCTCCCGATAAAGAACAAACGTGGATTTGGTTATCAAATGCTGGAAGGTGAATGAAATCCATCCGCAAAACACTAACAAGACGGTTATCGTTTTTTATTTCACTCATTGTTTTAATTGTACTTTTAGCTGCAGATATTACTGTAGATACTTGGATCTCTGACGAATTTGAGCGTTCCATGATCAACAAGGCTGGGATGCTCATGACATTTGTACGGGAGGATCACGACGGTCTTGAATTCGAATTTGCCGGTGAGTTTTTACCTGAGTTTGAGGGTACAACGGAATCAGAGTACTTCCAAATATGGCATGGAGAGGATATTTTCGAGCGCTCAGACACACTGACAATGCACACAGTAAGAAGTTTAGCCTACAAATCAATCCCTGTTGATTCAATCCTATCTGAAGATATTAAATTACCCGATGGTCGTTCAGGCAGGGTAATCTATTCACGTTTTATCCCACAAATTGATAGTGAATATAGAAGTGAATTACTCAACAACAAACAAGCAGACGAAGATTTTCAAAAACCCGTGTTACTCGCCTATGCAGCTTCCGTTGAAAACCTGAACTTTTATCTCTGGTTTATTGATTTAGCCTTTATCATTGCCGTAATAACTATCCCCCTACTTATCAGGTTAACCGTTAGAAGAGTGGTATCCTCGGCACTAAAACCAATCGATGAATTAAATAAAGAAATTAAAGCCATACGATTTTCGGAACAAAACCAATGCTCAAGAATAAAAGACACAGCTTCAGAACTAGTGCCTATAGTAGAAAGCTTAAATCATTTTATTAATGAAAATTACTCTCTATTTCTTCGGGAAAAAAGGCTGACATCCGATATTGCTCACGAGTTAAAAACCCCAGTTACCGAGCTGATTAACTTAGCAGAAATAGCCATTCGTTTTCCTGAAGAATATAACCTTAACTCGGAATTTAAACCGGAAGTGCTTAAAATCAGCGAACGAATGAAAAGTATCATTTCAAATCTAATGCTGATCCATAAATATAGCGTGCAAACCTTACAATGTACTGATGAGATTGACCCGTTATCGTTAGTTCACCAACTTAGTACTAAGCTTAACCAAAAGCGTATACAGATAATTAGCGCGGATCATTCACACAGCATACTAACCAATGCATTTGCATTGGAGTCAATATTAACAAACCTTCTGACCAATGCATTGCAACATAGCGTTGAAAACTCTACTGTGACAGTCGCTATTAAACACGCTAACAAAGGCCCGCTAGTGATTGATATAAGCAATATTTGTATTAACCACTTAAACAATGAAGAACTTGCAGGGATGTTCGAACCACTGTGGCAAAAAGACACAGCCAGGACTTCAACCGAAAACTTTGGGTTAGGACTGACAATAGCCAAAACGCTAGCTAATGGAATTGGTGCAGAACTTACGGTGACAGGCGATATGCAACATATTACATTTCAATTAATCTTAAATCAGCAGAGCACTGATTAGAATGCCTATGCAACTTAGTAACTAGGCTGCACTTTATTCAAAAAACTTGGGGTTAAAAGTAAAGTCACTAATATGAGGCGCCCATTAAATAGCAGTTTTAAGATTGCTTTTCTTCATCACGTAAGGTTAGCACTTCATATCCAGTTGGAGTCACTAACACAGTGTGTTCCCATTGGGCTGACAACTTTTTATCTTTGGTGATAACCGTCCAGCCATCTTTTTTCAATTTGGTTTTAAATGAGCCTTGATTGATCATAGGTTCAATCGTAAATGTCATACCTTCTTGCAATACAACACCTGAGTTAGGTTTTCCTATATGTAAAACCTGCGGTTCTTCGTGCATCTCGCGACCTATTCCATGTCCGCAATAATCGCGCACCACACTGAATCCATGTTTTTCTGCATGTGTTTGAATTGCATGCCCAATATCGCCAAGGGTATTACCAGGCTTGACCGATTTGATGCCTTGCCACATTGCTTGGTAAGTAACATCGACTAGTTTTTTAGCAATAGGCGATACATTGCCAATCATATACATTTTGCTACTGTCAGCAATATAGCCATTTTTCTCTAAGGTAATATCAATGTTAACGATATCTCGTTCCTTAAGCTTTTTCCCTATCGATGGTACGCCGTGACATACAACCTCATTGATAGATGAATTTAACGTATATTGATAACCGTATTGGCCTTTACTGGCAGGCCTTGAATGCAACGAATTTACAATATAATCATCAACCAAATCATTAATTTCCATGGTGGTCACGCCTGCTTTTATAAAGCTATCTAAGACTGCAAAAACACTTGCTAATAGCCTTCCTGACTCACGCATAAATGCTATTTCTTGGTGCGACTTGATGTTGATATTACTCATTGACTAATTTCACTGTGGTGACATTTTGACTACGCATTTCACGCTGCAGAATTTGTTCGTAAGTTAAAGTTGGATTTTGCTCCGCTAAACGCCCGATTTTCAGCCAAAATTCAGCCTGTGAATTGATTGACCTTTCCATTACAGCACTATTTTTTCGAACTTCTTCATGCAATTCATTCGAAATTTTTACTATGCCCATACCTCCCCCCGGATATACATTATGCTACAAAACGTAGTATATCGTATATTTATTGAAAAAGTTAAGTGAAATGAATTGTAAATTAGCGGATCAGGAAAATTCCCATTTCTTGGTTTTCATATAGGCTTTTGAAAACAAGCCTCTAATGTAATGACTTGTGTGAAATAAAAGGTGAAAATATACCGTCAATGATTTCCTCGGTCGGCACTTGTCCACCATACACTCTTATATAAGTTCGAAGTCCTGAAAAGTTAATCTGTACATGGCGAGCAATGTTTTTACTGTGATAATTTTTATCTAACTCCCCTAAAGATTGCGCTTCAATAATCAGTGACTCAAAACTGCTTTCCATGGCTTTTAATGACATTCTGGCTTGTTCTAATAACTCCGAATTATCATCGGTTAACTCTGCTATCGTTTTAGCCAATAAACAAATACTGCAAGGAGAAGACATTTGATTTTCAGCGACTCTGTGTAGCATAAACATTTTGAGTGCCGCCAGCGGAGAGGTAGCTTTGTTGCGACATTGTTTAAGATGCTCTGATCCTATCTGGGTGTAACGAATAAGCGCTTGTTTAAATAAACCTTCTTTGCTACCAAATGCTGCATAAATACTGCCTGGACGCATATCAATTTCATTCTGTAATGTGCGCATGGAAGTGCCATGAAAGCCTCGATTCCAATAAAGTTGTAGGGCTTTATCAATCACTTCATCTCGGTTAAATTTTGTATTACTTGCCACTTACAACCTCCTTTTGAACAACTGTTCAATATTAACTTGAACGATTGTTCAAAGCCAGATATATTGCGCTAATCAAGTTAATCGTTTTAACTTGATATTATTCAACAGATTTAAATTCGAACCGATTATGGTTGTCTTCGGTGAAATTTAATCACCCAAGTTCAACTAATTTCCCACCTAAATTAATGTAGCGAGTATCCATGTATTTTAAAGTGTTATCCCAATACTTCCGTTTTTTACTATTGAGCCTAGTTTTAGTTGGTGTGAGCTTTAACAGCCAAGGCGCAAGCAAACCTAAGATCATTGTTTTTGATGTTTATGAGACCTTGCTTGATCTGGAATCCATGCGCACATCCATTGCAAAAGCATTGGATGGAAACGACGATTTAATCAGCTTGTGGTTTTCAACTATGCTGCATCATTCACTGGTCACCACTGTGACGGGCGAATATCATGATTTTGGTAAAATTGGCGTCGCAGCATTGATGATGGTTGCAGAGAGTAACAATATCGAGATTACCGAAGAGCAGGCCTTAACAGCAATTAAAACCCCGTTGTTATCGTTGCCACCTCATCCCGATGTGAAAGCAGGTTTAGCCGCATTAAAAGCCGAAGGCTACATGCTCGTCAGCTTAACTAATTCGTCCAACAAGGGAGTAGAGACACAGTTCAAGAATGCCGGTTTAACCGAGTTTTTTGATAAACGTCTAAGCATCGAAGATATTAAAATCTACAAACCTGACTTAAGATCATATGCATGGGCATTAGAAACCTTAGGGGTAAAACCTGAAGAAACATTGATGGTTGCCGCCCATGGCTGGGATGTGGCGGGAGCTAAAGCCGCAGGCATGCAGACCGCGTTTATTGCCCGTAAAGGCAAAGCACTCTATCCACTTGCGGAAAAGCCAGATTATATTGTTGAAGATCTGCAGCAACTGGTAACGATTTTGGAATCAAAATAAAAACGTCAATAATGCAAATGAGCAATCTGAATTATTCAACAATGGGTGTTAATAGGCACTGATAACATTCGCTCATATCAGATATTACAGTTTGAATGAATAGACCTTTTTCCTTCAACTAAGCTGATATGAGCGAATAACAACACCGACCTTTGTTTCACCTAACCTAATAATGCCAGTGTTAAAACTTTTTTGTAAAATGCACTTGTTTAAAAAGACGTTTTATCTATTTATTTCAAAAGCAGTATCTTTTCGAGTAAGCCAGTCTTTTAATATGGCTTGGGTAATTATCGGCCGATCAGAATAGAAGCCATGTGCTCCTCCTGGCACCACAGCCAGTTCAGCACCCGACGTCAGTTTGATATAGTCTTGCACGGTATCAATGCGCGCCGAGTCATATTGGCCAATCATAAAAAGAGTGCGGCTGCCATCAATCTCAGTCAATAAATGGGTGGCATCGTAGTGTTTAAGCACACCTGTAGAAGAAAACTCACTTGGTCCCCACATTTGATTATAAATAAGCGGATTAAACCCTTTTCCACCAACGTTTTCGTAGTACGCTAAAGCCGCTTCAGTGGGTGGTTTAGGCTGGTAATAAGGTGAATACAAAACGGTATAGGCATTATCACAAATATCTTTTTTCGGAGGCGAGTCAGATTCACATTGTTTAAGGGTTTCTCTTATTGTTTCCGGGGCTGCTTTTACAAGCAAGTTGGCATCCATGATCCAGTGCGGCGTAGAGATAAATGTCCCCCCCAAAACCGTGGAGACAGTATGCTGCGGGTATTTAGCCGTATATTCGAGGGCCAGCGCAGAGCCCCAACTATGTCCAACCACATGCCAGCGTTCAATTTTAAGTGCTAGGCGTATTTTATCCAATGATTCAACAAAGCGTTCAACTCGCCAATTTTCGGGATTGTTAGGCTGTTCAGATTTACCACTGTCGAGCTGATCATACATTATAACCATACGCTCATTCGCCAGCCCCAGCATTTCAGCAAAGCCGTTATGTGCGCCACCAGGCCCTCCATGAACAAAAATAACAGGATAAGCATCACTGTGAGACAGGCCATTTAGCCGGACATACACTTTACCGCCTTCGACTTCGACCATTAATTCCTGTTCAGGTGGACCAAAAGGCTCTGTGATATCTGCGCTGCTTTGGGCCTCAGTACCTGTTGCTACCAATGGCACCAGGGTGAATTGAACAGCCATTAAAAAAGCCAGTAGGTGTAAAACAGTGGTTTTCATAAATGCATATCTCATTAGAGGAATATTAGTGACGGCATAGCGGAATAACACCATGTTAAATCAACTTATCAACGATAAAGGTAATCTGCTGATATTACACAACACATTGATTAGTTATCCCATAAACCAACAACCACAACAAGGGAAAAAGGGTTTTAAGAGTAGATTGGAATAAATGCCGATAACAGAGGTTAGGGAAATTTTACTGGGATTTTTTCACCGCAATTAACAATTCAGCTTCTGCCCGTGGAAGCTCACATTCTCGCATAAGTTCTTCTACGCTTGCGCCTGCGTCGGCCATTTTAGCAGCTTGGGAATACAATTTAGTTTCTGGATCTAGATACTCAATTTCTTCTAACTTATCTTGCATCAATCCGATTTTAAGCACTAAATCCTTTACTTTCGCTGCAACACCCATGGCTCCGGAGCGCACTTCATGCAACTCTTCTTGTGCGTGTGAAATTTGCTGTTGTAGAGTGTGAATTTGCAGCATTAACTCATCGACACGCTGCTTGTTTTTTTTATCTCGATTAGCAAAAACGTAAGTAACGATGCCAATCAGAATAACCAAAAACACCAACGTTGCGATGGATGCATATTGCCAAGTAAGCATTTAGGTATGCCTTTTACACAAAATCAAACGAATTATAATCCACTAATTTCGTCCCACTCTTCATCACTTAGCAATTTATTTAAATCTACTAATATAAGCAATTCGCCGTCACGATTACTGACACCTTGAATAAATTTAGCACTTTCTTCGGTGCCAACATTGGGTGCGCTATCAATTTCAGAAGAACGTAGGTAAACAACTTCAGCGACACTATCAACCAAAATGCCCACCACTTGTTCTTCAGACTCAATAATGACTATACGGGTGCTGTCAGTGATGTCATGGGGTGGAAGACCAAAACGAGTTCGAGTATCAATCACAGTTACAACATTGCCCCGCAAATTGATAATACCAAGCACATAATCTGGTGCACCGGGAACAGGAGCGATTTCTGTATGCCTAAGTACTTCTTGTACTTGCATAACATTAATTCCGTAGGTTTCGTCACCTAATCGATATGTTACCCATTGCAGTACTTCATCGTTGCTATCGGCGGCTACATTTTTAGTACTTCTTTCATCACTCATATGACTCGCTCCCTACAAGCTGCGTCTACTTATCATTGCTATTTTGGCCCTTGTCGAGCAATTTAATCAATTGCTTCACATTAACAAGTGCACACATTTTATCTTTTACCATGCCAGCCAGCCAAGGGCGTTTATTATTCGCTTTTCGCCACTTCACATCAGTGGGTGCTAACGTCGATGTGGTAATCAAACGTTCGCAAGCCAATCCCCAGCCACTTGAATCTAGCATAATAAGATATTGATAATTTAATGATTCTGCCAGTTCATCATTATATTTTTCAGGCATTACCCACAATGCGGTATCAACAACGCTTAATTTTTCATCTCTATGCAGCATAACACCTTTAAACCATTTAGGTTTACCAAACAAGGGGCCTACTTTTTGGATTTTATGTATGCCGCCTAACTCAGTTAAAGGTAATGCTAAGGTTAATCCTGCCACTTCAAAAAATAGTGCTTGAAAATCTTTAGTCGGAATAAAAGACGCTTCAACTTCCTTTGCTTTGACTGACGAAGACTCTTTATTTTCGACCAAAACACTGGTTTCTTTAATTTCCGGCAACGGATTCGGTTCGCAGAAAGTCGGCTCTTCAAGGGATTCTTGAACGGCCGCAACATCTGCTGTGGCCAAGAGCTTAGCAACACTTTCGAGTTGCTCCCTATCCTCTTCTACCTCTTCAGTCAGTAATGATGTTAGATAATCTTCTACAACGTCTTCTTTTGCAAAGGTACCTTTACTCATGTGATGTAATCGACTTTAGTTTGAAGTTGCGACAATAAATTTTTATACGCAAAAACGCCTCGGGTTTTAGGACTAAATAACGACGGAGGAGATTGTGCCTGACTCGCGTCTCGAAAGCGCGTATCAACAGGAATGATGCCAGACCAAACTCTGCCTTTGTTATTATCGCACAGATCTTTATATGCATCTGACGCCGCGTTAACACGCTTATCATACATTGTAGGTACAATAATATAATCAAAATCGCGTTTTTGCGACCTCGACATAATTTTTAATGTATGCATCATTCGCTGCAACCCTTTAAGCGCAAGAAACTCGGTTTGCACTGGCACTATTAATTTGTCACATGCGGCTACAGCATTCACCATCAATACACCTAATACAGGAGGACAATCAATTAAAACATAATCAAATTCATCTTCAATTTTTGCAAATGCTTTTTTTAATATCAGACCCATGCCAGGCCTAGTACCCATGGTTCGATCTAACGTTGCTAGCGCCATTGAAGATGGCAAAATAAATAGCGAATCGAGTTTGGTCGAACACAAACTATCCAACACTTTATCTTTGTCTAACCCGTCACCAGCAATAAAAACATCATGGACACTATGCGACAACTCCTCAGCATCCACACCAAAATAATAGCTCAAAGATGCTTGCGGATCCGTGTCAACCAATAGAACACGTTTCCCTTGTTGTGCCAAAATTCCACCTAAAGTGACAGTCGTGGTGGTTTTTCCAACTCCACCTTTTTGGTTAGCAACAGCCCAAACTATCACAAGCGATCTCTTTCTACTCGATATCCAATAGTGTTCATTTTATTTGCATTTCCAACACTATACTCTTGGCAATATCAAATATTGGTATATTTCGTTCTGAGATATTGGCTTTCGTCACGGCTTGTGGCATGCCATAAACCACGCAAGTTTGCTCGTCTTGCGCCCAAATTTTAGCGCCTTTTTGTTTTAATGCTGCGCAGCCTTCTTTTCCATCAGAGCCCATTCCCGTTAATATTATGCCCAACACATTGCCAGCGTAAACCTGACTTATCGACTGAAACGTTAAATCAACGCTAGGTTTAAACAGATGATGAGCCTGGTCGTGAGTTTCTACGATATTAACGGTGGCATTGCGACTTGAACCTTCAATTAACATTTGCTTCCCGCCGGGAGCTAAATACGCACAACCTTTGACTAAACGTTCTCCATGAGTCGCTTCTTTGACGGTAATTTTACAATTGTGATTTAATCTATCAGCAAAGGCTTTAGTGAAACTACCGGGCATATGTTGTACAAGAATAATCGGATGTGGAAATGTTTCAGGCAGTTCAGTAAGTATCTTCTGTAAAGCCACTGGTCCCCCAGTAGAAGTACCAATTGCTAATAGTTCGTAACGTTTACCTGATGAACGGCGAATAGTTGAAAATGACTCTTTAACATCAGTTTGCGATGCCGCCGGTGCAACGGCAACACTTGAACTTCGCATAAATATTTGGGTTTTTGCCGTGGTTCCGGGAGAATTAAAGGCTGTTTTCGAGGCTGTTGAATAACGTCTTGCCACAAGTCCACGCTTTGCAGCAAGAGTCCGTACCCTATTTTGCAACAATTCAACAGACTCTTTGCTATTTCTGGCAATGTCTTCAAACTTTTTAGGTAAAAAGTCCAAGGCTCCAGCATCTAACGCGTCTAAGGTTGCTTTCGCGCCATCAGATGTCAACGACGAAAACATTAGAATCGGTAAAGGCTGAATTTGCATGATACGCTTGACCGCGGTAATGCCATCCATTACTGGCATTTCAACGTCCATAGTGACAACGTCGGGTTTTAGCTCAGTCACCATTTTAATGGCTTCTTCACCGTTTCGAGCAATACCAATGACTTCCAACAGACGATCTTGATTTAGGATATCTTTTACGCGTCGGCAAAAAAAACTTGAGTCGTCAACTACTAATACCCTGTATGCCATCGCGAAAAAGCGTCCTCTTATGAATTTGGTTATTATTTCTTTTTAGCGTATCGCTTTAATAAGCTTGGAATATCAAGAATTAAGGCAATCCCGCCATCACTTGTAATTGTAGCGCCAGCCATGCCAGGGGTACCTTGTAGAAGCGCATCTAGGGGCTTAATAACCACTTCTTCTTGCCCTATTAAGCCATCAACAACAAAGCCGACTTGCTGGGTGCCTATTTGCACGACGACCACATGACCTTGATTTTTATCCACCGTTCCAGGTTCTTTTCGCAACCAGTCTCGAAGATAAAAAAGCGGAATGGCTTTAGAACGAACAATCATAGTCAATTGACTATCAACCGTATTGGTTTTGCTCAAGTCCATATTAATAATTTCGTTTACCGCACCTAAAGGTAGTGCAAACGTTTGCTCTCCAACAATAATCATTAATGTCGGCAGGATAGCTAACGTCAGTGGTACTTTGATTTCTAAGCGTGTGCCTTTACCCAATTCGGAATTGATATTAACCGTGCCATTAAGCTGGTTAATCTTGGTTTTCACCACATCCATGCCAACACCACGTCCAGAAATATCAGATATCTCTGTTTTAGTGGAAAATCCTGGAGCAAAAATGAGATTGAACGCTTCTTCATCCGACATTCGAGCCGCCGCGTCAGCGTCTAACACACCTCGACTTATGGCAATATCTTTTAACTTATCGGGATCCATGCCTTTACCATCATCTTCAATGGTAAGCAGTATATGATCCCCTTCCTGAGACGCAGCGAGCTTTACAGTGCCTAGTGACGGTTTACCTGCAGCCAAGCGTTCATCTGGCATTTCGATTCCATGATCGACTGAGTTTCGAACCAAATGAACCAAGGGATCTGCCAAAGCTTCGACTAAATTCTTATCTAAATCTGTTTCTTCACCCTCAAGGACCAAAGAAATTTCTTTTTTGAGACTACGTGCCAGATCTCGCACTACTCTGGGAAAGCGACCAAAGACTTTCTTAATAGGTTGCATGCGCGTTTTCATCACCGCGCCTTGCAAGTCACCTGTCACAACATCAAGATTCGCAATCGCTTTGGTCATGCTTTCATCATTGATATTAACACCTAAACTTAACAGTCTGTTCCTAACCAATACCAGTTCACCAACCATATTCATGATCTGATCTAGGCGCTTGGTATCGACTCTTACTGTTGTTTCACCCTGGGCACTGGCTACTGGTTTTTTGTCATCTTTTTTGACGACAGCCTTGGCAGCTGCTGGCGAATTTGCTGGTTTTACAGCCACTTCTGCTTTGGCTGCTGGAGGTGGTGGCTGTATTGATGACTGTTTTGGCGCTGGTGCAGGTGAAGGCACTGGTGTTGGCGTCGGCGTCGGCGCTGGTGTATGTGTTGGCGCTGAAGCTTGCGCTTTTACAGCAGGTCCTTTCCCTTCACCATGCAATTGATCTAACAATGCTTCAAACTCATCATCTGTAATATCTTCAGAATCAGAGGTCTCTTCTGGTGAGGCACTCACTGGTTCTGGCGTCGGCTCTGGAGCTGGCTGGACTGCTTCAAATTTATCGTTTGAGAAGCCACCTTCACCGTGAAGTTGATCAAGTAAGGCTTCAAATTCATCGTCAGTAATATCTTCATCACTGGCACCAGTGATTAAGTCGGCGGGGGGAGTAACTTCTGCAGGCGTTGACTTAGCTGTACCATGCAGTTCATCCAATAGAGCTTCAAATTCGTCTTCAGTGATGTCTTCCATGTCGTCGTTCGACTCTGCACTAGAGTCGGTCTCGACTATCTCTTGAGGCGCTTCAAAGGCCGCTGGGGGTTCTACACTTGACTCATCTTTTGATTCAGGTTTACTCAATCGATGTAACGTTTCTAAGAGTTCAGGGGCGGCAGCTTCAAGTGGCTCGCGTTTTTTGACATCCTCGAACATCTGCACAACCACATCTGTGGCTTGTAAAATAACATCCATTAACTCTGGCGTCAGAGTGCGTTGTCCATTACGCATGGTATCGAAGACATTCTCAGCACCATGGCAAATATCGACTAATTCTGTAAGTGATAAGAATCCAGCGCCACCTTTTACTGTGTGGTAACCGCGGAATATCGCATTCAACAAATCAGAATCTTCTGGATTGTTTTCAAGATCAACAAGCTGCTCTTGCAGTTGCTCTAATAATTCACCTGCCTCAACTAGAAAGTCTTGTAGAATATCCTCGTCAACTTCAAAAGACATGAATAAGTTCCTCTTAAAACCCTAAGCTAGATAATAAATCATCTACATCGTCCTGATTGGACACCACATCATCGCGTATTTCAGCATCAATGATTGGACCTTCAGCTTTCACTGTATCGGACTCAGCTTTAGATTTATGAGCATTTTCATCTGCTTTTGAAATTAACGAACTTGTTTCAGAAGCACCAAAAACAGTCAACATATGCACTAAACTGTCTTCAACTTCTTTCACCAATTCGATAACTCTGCGAATAACTTGGCCAGTGATATCTTGATACCCCTGTGCCATCAATATATCTGTTAAGAATGCAGTTAATTGTTCGGTGTCTTTAGATGACTGTTCTAATAATCCATCTAAGTCCGAGCAAAGAGATTTAAATTCGCCAAGTTGTAACTGCCTAGTCATCAACTTTTTCCACTCGGGGAGCAAATTATTAATACCTGTATGCAGCTTTTCAGCAATAGGCATACTTGCTTCCACGGCATCCATCGTTGTGTTAGCCGCTTTTTCGGTCGTTTCTATAACATAGTTCAGGCGACTTTGCGCATCAGGTATTTCTTCATTGGCTAAATTCGAAATGCGATCATCAAGTTGAAAACTATTCAGAGAGTCATGGAGCTGGCGGGTTAATTTGCCCACCTCTGCAAATAATTCAACAGAATTGGTTAAAGAGGCTTCTTCGAGCAATTCGCTAGCAACTTGGTTATCTCCGCTTTCCAGCAATTCAACTAATTTTTTAGCGTCATCAAGAGACATTGGAGCTTTATTAGAGCCGGTCATTTAGACACTCCTAATTTTCAACACAGGTTAAATCTTAACCCAGTCTCTCAAAAATCTTGTCTAGCTTCTCTTTAAGCGTAGCCGCCGTAAAAGGCTTAACAACATAACCGTTCACTCCAGCCTGAGCTGCCGCCACAATTTGTTCTTTTTTCGCTTCAGCCGTTACCATTAAAACTGGTAAATGCTTTAAACTATCATCTGCACGAATGGCTCTAAGCAAGTCAATTCCTTGCATGCCTGGCATATTCCAGTCTGTTACTACAAAATCAAAATCACCTTGTTGCAACATAGGTAACGCAGTGCTGCCATCATCGGCTTCTTGAACGCTTGTGTAACCTAAGTCTTTAAGTAAATTTTTGATGATGCGTCTCATCGTTGAAAAGTCATCAACAACGAGGATTTTCATATTTTTATCCAAAACTGCCTCCAATGAGGATTAAATCAAATGGTGTTTTATTATTCTTCGTTAACTCGCCAAGATTGCATTTTGCTTTTCAATTTTAACATTGCTTGGCTGTGAATTTGGCTGACTCTGGACTCGCTAACTTCGAGTACCTCGCCAATTTCTCTGAGATTCAACTCCTCATCATAATACAATGACAGTACGATTGCTTCTCGTTCCGGCAAAGTAGTAATAGCATGTGCTAATGCTTTTTGAAATGAACCTTGTAGTAAATCCTGAAAAGGCGTGTCACTACCTTTATTTTGCTCAGTGGTAATCACATCTTCGGTAATACCTAAATCTTCAATACCGATAATTTTTCCAGCGTTGACTTCATTCAACATCTGATGGTATTCGGGTAGGCTT
This sequence comes from Aliiglaciecola sp. NS0011-25, assembly GCF_040370605.1. Taxonomy (NCBI): domain Bacteria; kingdom Pseudomonadati; phylum Pseudomonadota; class Gammaproteobacteria; order Alteromonadales; family Alteromonadaceae; genus Aliiglaciecola; species Aliiglaciecola sp. NS0011-25. The sequence goes on along the minus strand of NZ_BAABWR010000016.1, from coordinate 53,156 downwards.
ACTTCTAACTTTTCCGCGATATCTATATCTCTAGCATCTCTGCCCGTTTCACGTTCTACTTGATTAATTGCTTGGGTAATTGCTCTGCCATTTTTATGCACAGATCTGGGTGTCCAGTCGCCTTTGCGAATTTCATCAAGCATGGCTCCGCGGATACGGATACCTGCAAAAGTTTCGAAACTTGCGCCTTTTGAGCCATCGAAGTTTTTTGCGGCCTCGAGCAATCCAATCATTCCAGATTGAATTAGATCATCCACTAATACACTGGCAGGTAATCTGGCTAATAAATGATGGGCAATTCGCTTAACCAAGGAAGCATGTCTTTCTACAAGTTGAGCCAAATCGGCTTGTTGTTGATAAGCTGCTGCCTTTCTAATCACCTTTGTCCACCTACCACTTTTTCGGCGACAAGTTGTTCTAAGAAAAACTCTAAGTGTCCACCAGGTTGGTTGGGAATTGGCCAATGCATTGCTTTTTCTGCAAGGCCTTTAATAGCGATAGAAGCTGGCGATCCTGGAAATGCATCTACAATTGCTTTTTGTTTTCGAACTGACTTACGAATATTCTCATCGTAAGGAACCGTTGCTACTAGCTCTAAAGCAACATCTAAGAAACGGTTAGTCACTTTAGATAACTTTGCAAATAACTCTTGTCCTTCGCGCATGTTACGTACCATGTTGGCAACGATCTTAAAGCGAAACACGCCGTGTTCTCTGTTCAGTAGTTTGATCAACGCGTATGCATCAGTTAAAGAGGTGGGTTCATCACAGACAACCATCATTATATCTTGTGATGCTCTGGAAAAACTGAGCACCATATCTGATATGCCCGCAGCCGTGTCTACAATAAGCACATCTATATTGGTACGCAACTCACTAAACGCGCGAATTAGTCCTGCATGTTCAGTGGGGCTGAGTTCGGTCATTGATTGTGTTCCGGAGGTTGCCGGTGCAATCAATACCCCATGAGGGCCCACAACTAAAACTTCATCCAGCGTACATTCACCAGATAAAACATGGGATAAGTTTTTTTCTACTCGCAAGCCTAACATGACGTCGACGTTTGCCAACCCTAAGTCGGCATCTAACACCATGACGCGCTTGCCCATTTTAGCCATCGAGATAGCCGTGTTTAAGGTAATGTTCGTTTTACCGACCCCACCTTTACCACCGGTTACCGCAATCACTTTGATTAATCGAGATTGATTCATTCGTCTTAAGCTACTCGCTTGGTCGTCAATCATATTGCTAATGCCGATTTGTTTAGTTCTGGCTTAGCAGTATGAATCAAACCATATTTTTTATAAAGCTTAGCCGCTGCAGAGATTAAAAACTTTGCGTCTGCAACTTTAATATCTTCAGGGACTCGTTGTCCATCCGTCAAATAACTAACGGCTAACTTATGTTCAATTGCCACACTTAACGCTTCTCCGAGACTATAACTCTCATCGAGCTTGGTTAAAATACATCCCTGCAAATCAATATTGCTAAATGCACTCAAAGTATGCTGCAGCACTTTGTATTGTGCATTGGCTTGAATCACAACATACTTCTTGATATTAGCACATGAATGCTGATTTAAGGTATCTAACTGCTTGATTAGTCGAGAATCTCTTTGACCAAAACCTGCAGTATCTATTAAAACCAATCGCTTGTTACGCAGTTGGAAGAGTATATCTGACAATTCTTCCGCATTTTGCGCTTTTTTTACGTTACAGCCAATAATTTTTCCATAAGTCGCCAATTGTTCAAACGCCGCTATACGATAGGAATCAATTGTTACCATCGCGATTTGGTCAGCGCCATACTTTTGCGCTGCTCTGGCCGCCAATTTGGCTATGGTTGTGGTTTTTCCTGTCCCTGTGGGACCAACTAATGCAACAACACCTTTGTCGGCCAGAATAGCATTGCCAGTGGTTTGGATACGATTAGACAATAGTTTAAGTAAAAATAACCAAGCCTGCCTTTCATCTGCGTTTTCGGGAGTATAAGAGACTATGTCATCGGCAATGTGACTGCTAATGCCCATTTCAATCAGTCTTGAGGTTAAATACCCGTGCATAGGATGAGCACTTTGACGTTGTTGTTTTAGCAAACCAGAAACTTGAAATTGAAGTACATTGCGCAGCGAATTTAACTCATTTTTTATTTCACTAATGGCAGAATTCGAAACGTCTTCAGCCTGTGCCGTTTTTACCTCATGACTATTAGCTTCATTTTGTGACGTTGGCACGGCTGCGGCGGCTTGTTTTTCGAGTAACTCACGCAGGCTATCTGGCCCCGAGTCGCCAATAATTTCACTCAGACTCGGCACTTTTTGTTGTGCTGCTCGCAGGCTTTGTGGTTGATTAAAGTTTGCTGTAGTAGCTTGTCGTCCAGGATGCGCAGTTGCAGTTGGCTGTTTATTAATACCAGAATGCTTAATTCGTTGATTAGGTTCCGTAACAGCTTCAGGTTTTGCTTGATCGTACGCAGCAACAATTTCGATTCCTTCCGAAGTCTTCTTGTTGGACATAATGACCGCATCACCGCCAAGTTCTTTTTTTACTTGGTTAAGCGCATCGCGCATGTCTTTTCCGATAAAACGTCTAATTTTCACATTGCCCCCCAAAGAAGCATCTGGTCTAGTTTATATAAATTAGTCTGCGCCATTTTATTGACCCACAGCACTTACAATTCGAATTTGTTTGTCACTTGGAATTTCTTGATAAGATAAAACGTGCAAGCCCATCACTGAATGTTTGAAGAATTTTGATAACACAGGTCTGAGCATGCCTGATGTTAATAATACGGCTGGCTCACCTTCTAATTCTCTTTGTTGCGAAGCTTCAGACAACGAGTTTTGTAATTTTTCAGCTAAGCCAGGTTCAATACCGGCGCCGTCTTCTCCACCAGCTTGTAAAGATTGATGGAGCATTTGTTCCAAGTCAGGTGCTAGGGTAATAACCGGCAACTCTTGTTCGTTGTTATTAATCTCCTGCACGATTAAACGTTTTAACGATATTCTAACGGCAGATACCAACACATCAGGATCTTGAGTTTTAGGACCATATTCACATAACGTTTGCACAATACTGCGCATATCTCGAATAGGAACGCCTTCATATAGCAAGGTTTGCAATACTTTTACCACTGTACTTAACGGCAAGACTTCCGGTACCAAACCTTCAACCAACTTAGGACTGTTTTTAGCTAACATATCGAGGAGTTGTTGAACCTCTTCATGTCCAAGTAGCTGATACGCATTATTAGTTAGTAACTGGCTAAGGTGTGTAGCAACCACTGTTGCCGCATCTACTACTGTGTACCCTAAAGTTTGTGCGTGTTCACGTTGTTGAGGGCGGATCCAAACGGCTTCTAAACCAAAGGCTGGGTCTCGTGTTGCCTTGCCCTCTAGTTTTCCGAAAACCTGCCCTGGATTAATCGCTAATTCATCGTCATGACTAATCTCGGCATCCCCAACCGTAACTCCTAGCATAGAAATGGTATAGCTATTGGGGTTTAAATCTAAGTTGTCACGGATATGCACAGGTGGAATTAAAAATCCCAACTCTTGAGACAATTTTTTACGAACGCCTTTAATCCGGGTGAGAAGCTCACCACCTTGAGTTTTATCAACTAAAGGAATTAAGCGATAACCCACTTCTAAACCTATGGTGTCGACATGCTGCACATCATCCCAACCAAGCTCTTTAATCTCTTGCGGCTGGCTTTGTTCCGGCGTATTTTCCAATACTTGCGGTTCAGCAGCCTGCTTCTTGGCGTTCCAGAAATTGTAGTAAGCAACTGCCGCTACAAATGCACTAAAACCAAGAAATGCTATGTGTGGCATACCTGGCACTATACCCATCACGAATAAAATCGCGGAGGTAACATAAAGCGCTTTTTGGTTACCTAGTTGGCGTCTCATTTCCTGACCCATTTCTTGAGAGTCATTTTCGCGGGTAACAATAATCGCCGTAGCCACGGAAAGTAATAACGAAGGTATTTGCGCAACTAAACCATCACCAATGGTTAAAATCGTATATATTTCAATGGCTTCGCCAAAGGCTAAGTCATGTTGAATAATACCAATGAATAAACCACCAACAATGTTGATAAGCATAATGAACAAACCAGCAACGGCGTCACCTTTAACAAATTTAGAAGCACCGTCCATTGAGCCGTAAAAATCGGCTTCACTGGTAATTTCCGAACGTCTTTTTCTGGCTTCATCTTGATCAATATAACCGGCGTTCAAATCGGCATCTATCGCCATCTGTTTACCGGGCATCGCGTCCAAGGTAAAACGAGCACTTACTTCTGAAATACGTCCTGCACCAGCAGTTACCACTTTAAAATTGATAATCAGTAGGATAGCAAACACCACTATACCCACAGCGTAATTACCACCAATAACCACTTCCCCAAATGCCTGTATTACTTTACCAGCGGAATCTCCACCTTCATGCCCTTCCAACAAGACAATTCGCGTGGAAGCGACATTTAAGGCAAGGCGTAATACAGTGGCAACTAACAGTACTAAAGGAAAAATACCAAAATCAACGGGCTTATTGGTAAACACAGATACCAAAATCACCATAAGTGATAATGCAATATTGAAACTAAAGAGTATATCTAATAGAAATGCCGGCATCGGCAGAATAACCATGCCCATTATGGCTAGCACTACGATTGGAGCGCCGACCCCATTCATAAAGCTTTTTACCTGATTTTTGTCTACCCGATTGAGGTAACCTGCAAGTTCCATAAACAAATTTTTGACGGTTATTAATATAATATGTGGAATTGCAACAAGCGCGCCAAAACTGAAATGACTGTAAATTGACGTTCTTTACTAGAAAATGAGTTTACGAAATTAAAGCCACTCTACTCCGCTCTATCACGCTTAGTGAATAAGCCTGAGGACAAATTAAACTGCTCCGCAATAAAATAATGGAAATCAACAAAAAAGCAGAAATAGGACAAATCGGTATACAGGTGAATATATTAACAGACATAAAAAAACCTGGCTGACGCCAGGTTTTTTAAAACGAGAGAATAAATTTACTTAGCAGCCACTTTTCTGCGTACTAGTAAACCTAAACCAGCAAGCATAAGAACTAATGCTGAAGGCTCTGGAACGTATGTTACGGCGCCAAGTGTTGTATAGCCTAGCGCATCTAAGAATACTTCTTCAACATCCCCATTTATGTCATAAACAATCTCATCAATTGTAACTAAACCTTCATAATTACCGATATCTAACGTCAAAACGTAATCTGGCATGTCGCCAAACAAGTTAAAAACTTCAATCATGAAGTCTAGACCAGCAGTGGGATCAAAAGGATTGATTCCAGCAACAATGGGCTGATCAAACTGAACAGATTCGCTGTCATCCATTGTTAAAGACAAAGAGCCTAGCGTTAAGTTAACTTCTGCTGTACTTAAAAAACCGGCCCCATCCGCGTCTTCAGTATTGTACGTAACAGTACCAATCATCTGCGGACCTAAATCAATGCCATATGGATTAAAATCAGAGTACAAAACATCTGCATAGATATCTTGTTGAATAATTGCGCCAGCATTTGCTGAAAGAGACATTCCCAGTGTAGTGGCAATAAGACCTGTTGCGAGCAAAACTTTTTTCAAATACTTCATACTAGTGAACCTTATTATTGTTTTAAACGATTTCGTTCATTTTTATTGTTATATTTCGGTCACAAACTAAACAGTGCGACCTCAGCAATTAAGTAAAGCAATTACTGAACCAACTTATTTTTATTATATGAATCAGTAATTTATTATTACGTAACAAAATAAGCCTATTGAGATCGTTAAATTTTTTGACACTTAGTTGCTCGATTATTTATCGTCTTCAGTCGATTTTTTGGGTGTATCGTCGAAATCACAATCAGACTCTTCACGATCCCCAACTACATCTTCAAGGCGCACTTTATCAACACTTCGAAACGTATTTATAGGTCCTGCTAACGCATAGAGGGCAAACACTATAAACAACACTAAAGAAGGCGCCGTGGCAACAATGATGAAAATTAACATCACAATTAAAAGTCCAACAAAAGGTACCTTGCCGTGCCAGTCAACTTCTTTAAACGAGTTATATTTGAAGTTACTTACCATTAATAATCCAGCTAAGCCCGTTAACACAGCAACTACTAGACCGAAATCTTTGCCATCGACGTCGTATTCAACGCCAACCCAGACCATTCCGGCAACCAATGCAGCCGCAGCGGGACTTGCTAAGCCTTGGAAAAAACGTTTATCCGCCACACCTAGTTGGGTGTTAAACCTTGCCAGTCTTAATGCAGCACCCGCCACATAAATAAAGGCAGCCAACCAGCCAACTTTACCTAAATCGGTTAAGCCCCAATTGTAAGCAACAAGAGCCGGCGCCATTCCGAAAGACACCATATCGGCCATAGAATCGTATTCAGCACCAAATTCGCTTTGGGTATTTGTCATGCGCGCAACTCGACCATCTAGGCCATCAAATATCATGGCCACAAAAATCGCCACTGCCGCGGCTTCAAATCGACCGTTCATCGATGCGACTACAGCATAAAAACCCGAAAACAGACCAGCCGTTGTCAGCAAGTTCGGTAACAAATAAATACCTTTACGTTTAGAATCCGACATTATTCCCCCTTCAAAATGAGCGCACAAGATAGCATAATCCTGAATTAGCTCAAAATCATACACACCCTTGCACGGACTAATTTTAACGCTTCTTTGCGCAAATATACTGTTTCTTTTTGAAAAATGTTTCCTATTTGAGCATTTCCTTTATAAGTAAACGCTTATATCTCAAAATACCTATGCTACGAAAGTCATACATAACTCCCTTTAATCTCGCGGTATACTGGCTTTGAGAAAGATTAGAACGATAAAATCTTACCATGTCGCCATCTGGAAACAGGTAAGTTTTTTACTGTCCATTATTTTTACAGGGAGACAAATTGACCTGGGGAAATATTACCGAAAAAGCACTTAAGCTGTTGTTTACAATACACTTACAATAGTTGGTTTGTTTTTTGCTTAACTCATTCCAGTGAAGGTCTCGGCCTTTAGGTTGGAAGATGTAGGAATATTAGTTATGGTTAATAAAGTTTTAGCAGGATTTTTCGCATTAGCGGTCACAGGTTTTGCTTCAGCAAGCACGACCACGTATGAAACTCAGAATTGGAATTTCAGTTCTGGTGGAAGTTGGGGTTCTAATTCACTCAGCTATACTTCTGGCACTATTGGTATGACGGTAAGTGCTTGGTCATCAAGCGGCAACGACGACTGTCTCTCTGGTCCAGAATGTAATTCTAGCAATGTCTCTTATGACAGAGACCCGTACATTGAGAGCGCCCAGTTAAAACGTTACAGTTCAGGTCTAGGTGCAGTGAATAACGATGAAGGTGACTCTTCTCCGCATCACGCGATAGATAACAAAGGTAGTAACGACGGATGGCGTGACTATGACATGGTGTTATTTGAATTTGATACTGCTGTAGAGTTAACCAGCGTTCAAGCCGGTTGGTATAGTAATGATTCAGATGTCAGTATCGTTGGTTACACTGGTACGAAAGATCTCGGTACTACTCCATTTTCTTCGGATACCAAGTGGAGTGATTTGTTATCTGAAGGTTGGGGATATCAAACCGACAAGTTCAACATTGGCACAAACACGGCAACCATTGCCCCAGGTTTTGAATCAAAATATTGGTTAGTGGGTGTGTATAACTCTGTTTTTTCTGGCAATGCGGAAGACAGTTACTATGATGCGATTAAACTGAAAAACATCACAACCCGCAAAGGTGAAGGTCAAACACAAGTTCCTGAACCAGCAACATTTGCGTTATTTTTAGCGGGTGTGGCAGCAATATTCAGACGTAAAATGTCAGTCTAGACAAATATATTGTGACAAAAAGACGGTTCGCCGTCTTTTTTTATGTCTAAAATCTGACATTATCAACGCAGCAGTGCGCAGTAATTTATCCGCTAACAGTATAAAGTATGTGCGCTTTGCGGTATCTTGTAATGCAAAATGATAGCAATTCATAGTTACATAATTATAGAGAGATCATACGTGGTGAAACTGGCCAGAAAAATGTCCTTAGCTGCTTTTCTTTTAGTAAGTAGCCAGGTTATCGCACAAACCAGCAGTGAATTTTACGAAAAAGCTCTGGCTTCATTTGAAGATAAAGATTTTGAAACTGCTTATATCCATTTGAAAAACAGCTTACAACAAAACGAAGATAGCCTACCCGCTAAAATACTCATGGGTAAAGTACTGTTAATCAGTGGTTATATGTATGAATCAGAGGAAGTACTCGAAGAAGCATTAGCCATGGGAGCAGATCCCAGTTTAATAGTAGATACCCTCGGTAAGGTTTGGCTTTATACCAAGCAAAACGAAAAAATCATTGATAGTCAATTCAATAACCTCACTCCTAAGAGCCGAAACGATTGGCAAATTATTGTCGCCACCGCCCACTTAAACCTTAAAAATATCGACGCTGCACGCAAAGGTTATGAATTAGCATTAAAGAATGATCCAGCCAATATACGCACACTCAATGCGCTTGCGTCACTTGAAATACGAGATGAGCAGTTTGACAAAGCTCTGTCTTACATAGAATTATCACTTGCGCTAGAACCCACCAACGCTCAAACATTGCGTATCAAAGGAGATTTGTATCTTTTCCAAAAAGATATGCCAGAAGCCATAACTTACTATAAACAGAGTTACGCACTTGACGTTGATGATCCTATTATAAAACGTTCGTTAGTAAGTGCTTATCTGCAAAACCAAGATATAGATTCAGCCAAGCAGTTATTGGACGAAATTTTGCAACAGACCCCCGGCGATCCGACTGGAATGTTATTAAAAGCTTGGTTATTAGCGAAAAATCAATTAAGTGACGATGCCGCAAAAGAATTAGAAAAATTAAGCTCTCAACTAGCAGGACTTAGTGAAGAAAGTTTGCAAGATGATCCATCTTTGTTTTACGTCAGTGCTTTATCCGCTTTTGCCTTACAGAACTATTTGCAAGCCAAAACATTTTTCATTCAATATCTTAATTTCGTGCCAGATAACATCGAAGCTATCGCACTGCTGGCGCAAACTCATTTAAAACTGAATGATCCTAAACTTGCTTTAGAAGTTATGCAGCGTCATGAAAGTAAACTCATGGAGAAGCTAGATAATGCTCTGTTACTTGCCGAATTATATTTAGCTAACGATAAAGCATTTAAAGCGGTGGAAATATCTGGGAAATTAAAACGCCAGTATCCAGAAAATCCAAATGTTGAATTATTGGAAATTAAAACCCTAAAGTCGAGAGGCAAACTCGAAGATGCTTTAACCAGATTAGACCAATCCGAATATGCGCAAACAAATCTTCGTTTTGTTATTCTGCGCAGTGAATTATTAATGGATATGGGTAGGCTAAACGAAGCGGATGAAATTGCCGATAAACTGCTACAAGCGGTTCCTGAAAATATCGACTTTTTGAATTTAAAAGCTGGCATTCAAATTCGCCTAGGTAACCCAGCAGTAGCTGAACAATATTTAGACCAAGCACTTGCCATTAACCCTGAACATTTCTCTGCACAATTTAACAAAGCCAACCTATTAAGCTCCCGTGGTGAACATCAGACAGCACTGCAGATTGTCGAAAAGCTCAACACTATTCAACCCGACAATGTGCGGATTTTAACCCTGTTAGCTCGCTGCCAATTTAATGCAAACATGAGCGATGAGGCAGAGAAGAATTTAGAGCGGGTATTACAGAAAGACATTAATAATTTAACCGCTCTAGAATTGCTGGCCACTATTTATACTCAACAAGGTGAGCTTGAAAAAGCAATTAGGCAATTAAACGTCGCAATTAAAACTGAACCTGATATGGCCGTTTATCAAATGCGTCGAGTGGAGTTATATATTGCGTTGAAGCAAATTGACCGAGCGGCGCGAGAAATTAAAAAGATTCATTATTTGGTTAAAGATGATGCTGTAGGTTTGGTTGAGTTAAGTAAACTTCAGTTTAAAGCGGGGCTTTTTGATGATGCGAAACAGAGCATCGCTGATGCTTCCGCAATACATCCTGATAGTTTGTTTCTTGCCACTGAGTACATTCGCCTACATTTAGCCAGCAACGACTTGAATAAAGCTAATGATATGGTCAGTAAATGGTTACAGACCCATCCTAATGATTCAAGATTGTTGATCTTGGCTGGAGATGTGAATGTGGCTAACGACAACTTGGATGCGGCATTTGAACACTATTTACTTGCCCTAGAGGTCAATAATTTAAACCGCACTGCAATGTTTAAATTATACCAGTTAGCTTCCAGAGGCATTAACAGTGACAAGTTTGAGCATTTTACTACTGAGTTTTTACAACAAAATCCCGAAGCGCATTTCCATCGTAGTATGTTTGCGGACTTTTTGCTTAATCTGAATCGTTTTGAAGAAGCTTCGAAGCATTATGAGAAATTAATAAAAATTCAAGATTTACCGAACAAAGCTTATATGTTCAATAACTTAGCTAACATTTATGTTAATAAAGATTTGACTAAAGCGAACCAATATATCGAAGAAGCACTAGCCCTTGGAGCAGAAAATGCGGCAATTTATGATACCCAAGGATGGATCAAAACATTACAAGGCAAACATGAAGAAGGACTAACGATATTGCGTAAATCTTTTGCAATGAATTCTAATTCGCCTTCTAATCAATATCACTTAGCCTTCACTTTGCAAAAGCTAGGAAGAACAGGTGAAGCTAAAGCTTCTTTGCAAAGAGCCCTATCTTCTGATCAGGATTTCATCGAAAAGAAGCAAGCTAAAGCGTTGTTAGAAAAACTCTAAAATCATCGTTTGAAGTAAATAAAAAACGCCGACTTCAAATAGTAGTCGGCGTTTTAATAAACGGCCTTACAATGGGTATAGCAACAACAATGCTGTACCCAAATTCTCGGTTTAACTAATCTTCAATGAATCACCATCCATATCGATTCGAATAGTACTTTCAGCCTGAATCTCTCCTGCTAGCAGCCGTTGTGCTAGCGGATTTTCAATCTCCATCTGAATTGCTCGTTTAAGCGGTCTTGCTCCGTATACAGGATCAAAACCAGCCTCAGCGATTTTTTCCAGAGCTGCTGGCGACAAATCAAGTTCAAAGCCTTTTTCAAGTAGACGCTGACGTAAAGACTGTAACTGTATCTTAGCGATAGCTTTGATTTGTTCCAAACCAAGTGGATGAAACACCACTACATCATCAATACGGTTTATGAATTCAGGTCTAAATTGTTGCTCAACGATCTGCATTACCATATTTTTCATTTCGGAATACTGACTCTCTTGATGTTTGTCTTGAATTACATCAGAACCAATATTCGAGGTCATGATTATGACCGTATTTTTAAAATCAACAGTTCGACCTTGACCATCGGTTAGACGACCATCATCCAGTACTTGCAATAAAATGTTGAACACATCTGGATGCGCTTTTTCAACTTCATCCAACAATATGACTGAGTAAGGTTTTCTTCTTACCGCTTCGGTCAAGTATCCACCTTCTTCATAACCGACATACCCTGGAGGCGCACCCACTAAACGGGAAACCGAGTGTTTTTCCATAAATTCTGACATATCGATACGCACCATTGCTTGCTCAGTATCAAACATAAAGTTAGCAAGGGCTTTACATAGCTCTGTTTTACCTACACCGGTAGGGCCTAAGAACAAAAATGAACCTATAGGTCGACTGGGATCAGACAATCCGGCGCGAGAACGTCGTATAGCGTTACTCACTGCGTTCACCGCTTCTGTTTGACCAATCACTCGACTTTGCAAGGCTTCTTCCATGCGCAACAGCTTGTCTTTTTCCCCTTCAAGCATTTTGTTGACGGGAATGCCTGTCCAGCGCGATAACACATCCGCGATTTCGTTTTCAGTCACTTTATTTTTTAACAACTGAGTTTCTGTTTGCTCCGCTTCTGATGCTTGTTCTAATTTCAGTTCAAGTTCAGGAATGCGGCCGTATTGTAATTCTGACATGCGATTAAGATCAGAAGCCCGACGCGCTATTTCCATATCTAATTTAGCTTGCTCAAGTTCAGATTTAATGTGCTGTGTACCTTGCATCGCACTTTTTTCAGCATTCCAAATGGCTTCAAACTCAGAAAATTTGTTTTCTAATTGTTCACGCTCCAATTCAATTAGTTCTAGGCGTTTATGACTGGCATCATCTTTTTCTTTAGATAGCGCCTGCTCTTCTAGCTTTAATTGAATTATTCTACGTTCTAAACGATCCATGTCCTCTGGTTTAGAATCCATCTGCATACGAATACTGGAGGCAGCTTCATCAATCAAATCAATCGCTTTATCTGGTAACTGTCGATCCGAAATATAGCGATGCGATAACGACGCTGCTGCGACAATTGCCGGATCAGTAATATCAACAGAATGGTGCAATTCATAACGTTCTTTGAGCCCACGTAAGATCGCAATGGTGTCCTCAACACTAGGTTGATCGACAATGACTTTTTGGAAACGTCGCTCTAAAGCAGCGTCTTTTTCAATGTATTGACGATACTCATCTAATGTCGTTGCGCCAACGCAGTGTAATTCCCCTCGCGCCAAAGCAGGTTTGAGCATATTACCAGCGTCCATCGCGCCTTCGCCTTTACCCGCGCCGACCATAGTGTGCAACTCGTCGATGAATAAGATCACCCGACCTTCTTCTTTAGACAGTTCATTTAGCACTGCTTTTAAGCGCTCTTCAAATTCACCTCTAAATTTTGCTCCTGCGATAAGTGCGCCCATATCCAGAGATAGCACACGCTTATTTTTCAATCCTTCAGGCACTTCAGAATTAATAATCCGCTGTGCTAAACCTTCTACGATAGCGGTTTTACCCACGCCAGGCTCACCGATTAATACAGGGTTGTTTTTGGTACGTCGTTGTAAAACTTGGATAGTACGGCGTATCTCGTCATCTCTACCTATCACTGGATCCAGTTTGCCCTGCTCTGCTCGTTCAGTAAGATCTGTAGTGTATTTTTCCAACGCTTGACGGACATCTTCGGCATTCGGATCGGTCACTTTTTGACCACCTCGCATGGTTTCAATGCCTTTCTCGATTTGTGATTGGGTAATGCCTAGCTGACGAAGAATATCGCCTAGTTTGCCTTTATCTTCTAATGCAGCTAACACAAACACTTCAGAACTAATGTATTCGTCTTTACGTTTCTGGGCGATTTTATCGCTCAGGTTCAACAGTACAATGGAGTCTTTGCTCAATTGCACATCGCCGCCAATCCCTTCTACTCTGGGCAATCTATCAATTGCCTCTGCTAGGGATGAGCGTAAACCATTAACGTTAGCTCCCACGCTATCAAACAACGAGCGAATTGAACCACCTTGTTGATTAAGCAAAGCTGTCATTAAATGGACAGGATCGATATATTGATGGTCTCGGCCCAATGCAATCGATTGTGCGTCAGAGATTGCCATCTGAAATTTACTGGTAAATCTATCTAATCGCATAAAATTTCCTCAAAATTGATTTACCAACTTAATGGGTACTTTTAGTAACCAATTCAAGGTAAGGAATGATTAATGATTGATCTAGATCAGTAAATTGTCGATAAACGCGAGAGAATTGCGATTTTAATTTGGAATAAGGCCTAAAGTTGGATTTAGGAAAAAAAAGCTACTGAATTTATAGCAACTCAAATTACAATTACTGTAAATAAATACCGCATACAAATCGACCTGTCTGAGCTTGGCCGTGATGTTGGGCATACCGATGAGAGTAGAAGTCGCCATGATGAACATAAGTACATATACCACTTTCTACAAAACTACCCACACCTATTGAATGACACTTTTCACGGGCTATTTGGGCTAAACTACACAAGTATTTTCCCTTTTCCGTATCTTTAACAAATGCTTCAGGATACTGAGCAAATACTTTCCTCAAATCCTCAGATACTTGGAAATGTCGTTGCGAAATATGCGGGCCGACCCAAACCGTCAAAGCACCAGGCTCACAATTCATCGCAGCAATTGTGTTTTCAATAATACCATTGGCTAAACCGCGCCAGCCAGCGTGAATGGCCGCCACACAAGTGCCGGCAGTATTCGCCACAAGAATTGGCATACAATCAGCAGTCATCACAGCGCATACACTTTTTCTTTCAGTGGTAAAACTGGCGTCGGCTTTGGCAACTTCTAGAGGTAAAAAATAATCTTTTGTAATACGAATACATCGAATTCCGTGTACTTGCGTTAACCAAGCCACCGAGTCTGCACATGGCAATGCATCTCGATTAAACTGCACATCAGCTGGATTATCGCCAACATGCATTGCCAAATTATTACTCTCGTATGGGGGCTGGCTAACTCCCATTTTACGTGTGGTATAAAAAGCCTTAACACCTTCAGGCAAAGTCCAATGAGGCGTCCGAATTGGGCTTGATAACACAGCTTCAGTCATCGGCAAATCCATGTTCCTTGGTATCTTCTTTGAGAACAGATAGTAGTTCCACCATGTCATCTGGTAAAGGAGCCTGCCAACTCATCCACTCACCTGTTGTAGGATGAGATAGTTCCAATTGAATAGCGTGCAATGCTTGGCGTTTAAATCCTCTTAACATGTTAATCATATCTTCAGAACAGGCTTTAGGTAAACGTGGTCTGCCGCCATATAACACATCTCCAACTAACGGATATCGCAAATGGGACATATGGACGCGAATTTGGTGGGTACGGCCGGTTTCTAATTTTAGTCTTAGGTGCGTATGGGCGCGATATTTCTGTTTAATACGATAATGAGTGACCGCTGGTTTACCGGTTTCACGGACAGCCATACTGGTACGTTTAGTCGGATGTCGCCCAATCGGAGCATCAACGATACCACCAGCGACCATAGTGCCATAGACCACAGCTTCATATTCTCGACTAATTTCGCGAGCTTGAAGTTGTTCAACCAAATGAGTCTGGGCAGGAACTGTTTTGGCAACGACCATAAGGCCTGTTGTATCTTTGTCGAGGCGATGAACAATACCAGCTCTTGGAACACTAGCGACCTCTGGTGCGTGGCTAAGCAGAGCGTTTAATATTGTGCCGTCTGCATTTCCGGCTCCAGGATGAACAACAAGATCCGTTGGTTTGTTAATCACTAATATATGTTCGTCTTCATACACTATATTTAATTCGATATCTTGCGCCACATGATTTTCTTGCACCTGCAACGTGGCGTCTATGGATACTTGCTCACCACCAAATACTTTTTCTCTTGGTTTATCGCACACAGTCCCATTTAGACTGACACTTCCGGCTAAAATCCATTCTTTTAAGCGAGATCGTGAATAATCAGGGAACAATTCGGCTAAAGCTTGATCTAACCGTTTACCAATTAATGTTTCTGGTACATCTGTAGAGAGTTTTATCGCTTGAGGATCGCTGGGCATGTAAAATTGTGTCCTTAAAGATCTATAAAAATATAATTTCCCGCAACTGGCGATATAATTCACATTATGCGGGTACAAATGCAAACGCCAGATATCACGATTAGGTGATTTATAACAAAACGTGCATCCCATGGATCCCTAGGGTAGAATGCCTCGGATCGATGGATTACTGAAAACAAAGTTTAGCGGATTTTTTAACGCCTGCTAAATCCCTGTATAGAATAAGAGTAACATGACATTTAAAAATTCATTCTACAAACTAATCATTCTGCTTTCTGTTGCCACTATGTATGGCTGTTCTTCTTCACCTGATGATGAAGATATTTTAATTGGGAACAGAAGCGAAAGTGCGCTGTATGATCAAGCAAAAGAAAGTATGTCGCAAGGTAATTTCAACGTTGCGACGGAAATATTAAGTACACTTGATTCTCGTTTCCCTTTTGGACCACATTCACACCAAGTGCAATTAGATCTGATTTACTCTTATTATAAAGTAGGTAAAACAGATGAAGCTATTGCCACTATTGATAGATTTGTGCGACTCAATCCTAATCACTCAGATGTGGATTATGCACTATATATGCGTGGTTTAACTAATTTAGATGCTGATAAAAACCTTTTCCAAGAACTGGTTGGCATTGATCGCTCAGATCGAGACCCGAGCCGTTCACGAGAAGCATTTTCTGATTTTCGCCGTTTAATTAATAAATTTCCCGATAGTAAATACGCTGCTGATGCTAAAAAGCGCATGGTGTTTATTAAAAATCGTTTAGCCAAGTATGAAATCGCCGTTGCACGTTTTTATATGCGCAGAGAAGCTTATGTTGCTGCTGCAAATCGTGGCAGATACGTGCTTGAATACTTCCCTGATTCTAGTGAAATTCAAAATGCATTAGAGATAATGGTTGAATGTTATGACCAACTGGAACTTGAAGAATTAAAAAATAATGCGTTAAAAACCTTGAGACTCAATTATCCAGACAGTCGCTACGTTAGCTAATAGATAAATCTAACGTACTAATTAATTTAAATCATTAAAAAACGCGCTGACAATAATTGCCAGCGCGTTTTTTTTATGGATTGTTAGGATTATACCTAGAAAAACAAGTGACTAAAGGGATTAAGCAAACGTGCGATACCAGATGTGAAGTGCAAGGGCGCATCAACAATGGTAAACACCAAACAGCCTTCACTGGCTTCAGAATATGGCGCGTGAGTATTTTCGCTATTCATCAGAATAAAGTCACCCGTATCATAATGTGAAATACCGTCACTAAACTCACCATCAATCACCAAGGTCAGTTCTGTTCCTCTGTGAGTGTGTTCCGGCACCCGCCCCTGTTTTTGCATAAAAATAAAATTAGCTTTACCTATGGGACCTAAATCAACGGGAGCTTGCCAAAGGTTTCCCAATAGATGTGACCAATTACCGGTCTTTTCAACATAGCGTTTCAAAGCTCTGGGGACAGAAAATTTGCGACCATCTAATTCTATCTGATGGGATTGAGAGATATTGCTCGGCCCCTCAGCAGCGGGTAAACAGGTAATTTCAGCTAACATAGATGCAAAATCAGTGGGTTGTTCAGCCATTCTATCAAAAGGTTGCTCAACAAGTATTTTCGCAGATGCACTTTCTAACTGAGAAATTTGCCTTTTACATTGTGGGCACATGTCAGCATGGGCGGAAATCACCAGCGACAACGCTGGAGCACTTAAGCCTTGAGCAAAATCGCTCAACTGCTGCTGAGTTGGGTGGAAATTAATCATCGTCTTTAATCAACTCTTTCAATCGTTGTAACGCCAACCTTGTACGAGACTTCACAGTCCCCAAAGGAATATCTAGCTGTGAAGCAACCTCTTGTTGAGATTTGCCCTCAATATAAATGGCTTCAATAACCACTTTCTGCTTTTCTGGAAGAGATTCGAACATGGTATTTATTTGTTGCATGGTCATTTGCTGTTCCAGCGAAACCTCGTTGACATCCGCTGTATGCTCGCACAACACTGGCCACAAGTCGTCTGAACAGATGTCTTCCTTGCGGTTTTGTTGTTTGCGCAACATGTCAAATCGTAGATTTCTAGCTATAGTAAAAATCCATGTCGAAGGGGAACCTTTTTCAGCATTGAATAAATGCGCTTTTTGCCAAACATTAGACATAGTGTCTTGCACTAACTCCATCGCCAGCGCTTCGTTTCCTGTTTGTTTCAAGCAATAAGATCTAAGCCTAGGTGCGAAGTAATTAAATACTTCAGCGAACGAACGCTTACAGCGCATTTCAGCCACTGTAACCAAGTGCTCAGACATTTCTTTAGCACATTCTTTAGGTGTGGGTATATTTGCATTTTTCGACTGCAATGGAATTCCGACCAGCATGCGTACTTTCCTGAAATCAAATTATTTCAATTTATACGCATTCAAATAGATAAGGATCACTTTACCAGTTGTGATAAAAATTCCAAGGCTGCTAGACAATCTTTCTGCTGTAAAAAGGTTTGTTTCTGATCTGCATCGACAGGGAGAAGTTCTAACCAGCGATAAACCACCCAAACCGGATCGTCGAATTTGGGGTTAGGGTAAAGCGCTTGAACTTCTGGGTATTTATCGAAAATTTCTTTTAATTTTAAATCTACATCGATATTTCGAGTTTCAACTGCCGAAGATGTCCAGTTTTCTTGCCAGCGGCACTGTCCGATTCTGAGATCGTCCTTTGCCGTCTCAACTGATTCTATACATACACAAGAATGGCCCTTGACAGTGATACCCAGCAAGCCATCTTCCAATAAATCAAAGTCTTCAACTGTGACATAAGTCCCAATTGGATACATATGTTGGTTTGATGTTTTGTCACCCATTGAATTGAGCATACTAATAACGAAGCCAGATTGTTCAGCACAAGCCTCTTTTACCATTCGAATATATCTGGGTTCAAAAATACGTAATGACATTACGCCACCTGGCAATATATGTGCAGACAATGGAAACAATGGAGAAGTAAAGGTTTCAGAAGCCAATTTGCTGTTCCTAATTATTCATCACTAACATCTACGCTAGGCAAAGCAAATTAGATCCAAATAATCTGAAATTTCATCGTTCACCGAAGTTCACCACAAACTAGACTATTTTTAGTCTAAATATGATCCCAATGAAACTGGGTCGAGTAAACCTAACTATGAGCTAACAGAAAGTATTGATCATGAGTGTATTGAAAAAGTTCGAAAATTTTTACCGAAACTTGTCGTTGCAATCAATTGCTCACTTGGGCGATGTATATGCTCCCGAAGCAACTTTGATAGACCCGCTTAGCCAACATCAAGGGCTTAAATGTATAAAAGATTACTTTGAAAATTTACTTACTAACACATCAAAATGTGACTGTTTGATTCAACATATCACTGAGGTTGAGGGTGATATTTTCGTAACCTGGAAAATGAGAATAGTGCACCCCCAGCTAAATTCGGGGAAAGAATTTGAAGTTGACGGTATTAGTCACTTAAAAAGCGCTAACGATAAGATTGTATTCCACCGAGATTATTACGACTTGGGAGAGATGATTTATGAGCAAGTCCCGCTGCTAAAACATATTATCAGGGCACTTAAACGAAGGTTAGTCTCATGAAAACAATTTTAATCACAGGCGCAACATCTGGCATTGGTAAAGCGCTCACGCTTTTGTGTGCACAAAAAAATTACAAGGTAATTGCTTGCGGACGAAATCAAGACGCGTTAGAAGCGCTGGCGAAATACGACAATATATCGACACTCAAATTCGATATAGCGAATCAACAGCAAGTTGCTGACGCTTTGCAAAACGTGTATCCAGATATCGCGGTGCTAAACGCAGGTGTGTGCGAATATGTCGATATAGATTGCTTTGAAGTGGCATTGTTTAAACGGGTGTTTGACGTCAATTTCATGGGTGTCGTAAATTGCACTGCTTCACTAATCAAAGCGAGCAGTCCACCACAGCAAATAGTGATTGTGGATAGTTTAGCGAGATTGCTGCCCTTCACTCGCAGTCAAGCATATGGTGCCAGTAAAGCAGCCTTACACTACTTCAGTAAGAGTATGCAAGTTGACCTAGCTCCCAAAAACATCCTCATTCAGAGCGCTTCTCCAGGCTTTGTAGAAACACCATTAACGGATAAAAATGATTTCGAAATGCCAATGAAAATTAGCGTCAATGAGGCTGCTGATGCCTTATTAGTGGGAATTGAACAGCGCCATTCAAGCATTTATTTCCCCAAAAAATTAAGTTTTATCTTACGTTTTTTAAATCTTTTTCCTGCATGGGCGAAATTTAAAATAAGCAGCAAAATGAAGAATACTCAGGATACTGAATGAAAAAGCGAATCGCGATTATTGGAAGCGGCATTTCTGGCATGACATGTGGCCATTTACTCCATGAAAAGTTCGACATTACCGTGTTCGAAGCCAATAACTACATTGGCGGCCACACCGCCACTGTAGATGTTGATGTAGCCGGAAAAAGTTACGCCATAGACACTGGGTTTATAGTCTACAACGATTGGACTTATCCTAACTTTATTAAGCTACTTGCAAAAATCGGGGTGGCAGGTCAACCCACAGAAATGAGTTTCAGTGTGAAAAACCTGAGTGAAAACTTAGAATACAACGGCAATACAATTAATAGTCTATTCGCCCAACGAAGAAATATTCTTCGTCCTAAATTTCACCGAATTGTCCGCGACATATTGCGCTTCAATAAATTATGTAAACAACTTTTTAGTGAACAAACGCCCGAACAAATTGGCGATATCACTCTGGGCGAGTTTTTAATTCAACATAAATTTAGCGAAGATTTTAATCACAACTATATTTTACCTATGTGCGCTGCGATTTGGTCAGCAACGTTGCAAGATATTAAAGGCTTTCAGCTCGCGTTCTTTTTACAATTTTTCAATAACCATGGGTTATTAAATATCACTGACAGACCACAATGGTACACCATCATTGGTGGCTCCAGAGAATATATAAATCCATTAACAGAAGGTTTCAGGGACAAAATTCTATTGAACAGTCCTATTAGTCAAGTGGAATATGTAGATGGCAAATATCGTATTACATTGGCGGCAGTCGATGGGGATCTAAGTAACAGCAACTTTGAATTCGATGAAGTGATATTTGCCTGTCATAGTGATCAGGCGCTAAAAATGATTAAAAACCCTTCTGTTGCACAACAAGATATTTTATCGGCTATGCCCTACAGTCCCAATGAAGTGGTATTGCACACTGATACCTCTGTATTGCCGAAGCGCAGATTGGCTTGGGCGAGTTGGAATTATTTACTCAAAGGTGGTCCTGACGAGGAACAAGAACCAACATCACTCACTTACAACATGAATATTTTACAACGCCTAGAGTCGGAACATACTTTTTGCGTGACACTGAATAATAGTGAGCATATCGCCCCTGATAAAATTTTAAAACAGTTCGAATACCATCATCCTCAATTTAGTTTGCAAAGCGCCAAGGCACAATCCCGAAGATCTGAGATTTGTGGCGTGGCGGGCATGCATTTTTGCGGTGCTTATTGGTATAACGGTTTTCATGAAGACGGCGTGCGCAGTGCTTTAGATGTGTGTAGTCGATTTGGGGCTGAACTCTAATGGACAGTGCGCTATATATTGGCAACGTTTTTCATGCGCGACACCTTCCGAAAAAGCATGCCTTTAACTATAAAATATTTATGTTTTGGCTCAACTTAGATGAAATAGACGAGCTTTGCGAAAACGTAAAAGGCTTTTCTACCAATCGTTTTTCAGTGGTTAGGTTTAAGCGTTCAGATTTTTTAGGTAATCCACAAGATGATTTAAAGTCATCGGTGATACAACGTATGTCTGAATTAGCGCAAAAGCCACTGTCTGGAAAGGTATTTTTGTTAGGCCAACTGCGTATGTTTGGCTTGTATTTTAGCCCAGTCAATTTTTATTATTTACAACAACCAGATGGCACATTTAGTCATCTACTTGCTGAGGTGAGCAATACACCTTGGAACGAAAGACATCACTATTTGGTTGATTTAGCGGTCCAACAAGACTGTGACAAAGAATTTCATGTTTCTCCATTTAATCCCTTAGATATGCAGTATAAATGGAACGTTAAGCAACCTAGCAAAAGACTCACATTGTCACTTAGCTGCTTTAAAGAGCAGAAGCACTTTCAAGCAAATCTCAATCTTGTTCGTGAACCATTGAACTCAAAACACCTTTTACGCGTACTACTAAATATCCCAAGTATGACAATAAAAACCGTTGTCGGTATTTATTGGCAAGCATTGAAATTGTTTGTTAAAGGTGTGCCTTTTTATGGTCATCCTGGCAATAAGGAAAAAAAAGCAGATGTTAAATAGTGAAAACACCCTGACTCAGACTGAAACGTTATCCACCACAGATCGAATTTGCAGAAATATTTTGCTCAAAATTTTCAGTCAGATACCTGAAGGTATGATGACCATAAAAGAACACGGAGTCTTAGTTGACAGGTTTGGCGATGCAAATTCAGATCTTCACGCCGAAATTAACTTTCTCGACTTAAAAGCATACAAAAAATTACTATTTGGAGGTAGCGTCGCTTCGGGTGAAACCTACACGGATAATTTGTGGGAAACGCCAAATTTGACCGATGTGATTCGAATCTTCGCGCGCAATTTGCCTATGCTGGATGCTTGGGAAGCAAAAATGAGATGGATAGCCACTCCACTTCGTCAGATTAGTCATTTAAAAAATAAAAACTCTAAACATCAAGCCAAAAAGAATATCTCAGCACATTATGATTTAGGGAATAGGCTTTATACCCAGTTTTTAGATAACAGTATGATGTATTCCGCGGCTATTTATCCAACCCAAGATATTAGCTTGGAACAAGCCCAACAACTTAAACTCAAAGCGATTTGTGACAAATTGCAACTCAATGAAAATGATCACCTTTTGGAAATCGGTACGGGCTGGGGTGGTTTGGCCATATTTGCAGCTAAACATTACGGTTGCAAAGTCACTACAACAACTATTTCTGATGAACAATTTGATTATGCGCAACAATGGGTAGCTAAGGAAAATCTGACAAGTCGTATCACTTTGCTAAAGCAAGACTACCGAGTGTTAACAGGTCAGTACGATAAACTGGTTTCCATAGAGATGATTGAAGCGGTGGGCAAAGAGTACTTGCCTAATTTCTTTGAAAAGTGTTCTTCACTACTAAAAAAAGATGGTTTGATGCTGCTGCAATCCATCACCATAGATGATCGTCGTTACGAAAGTTACAGTAAAGACGTGGACTTTATTCAAAAACATATATTTCCGGGAGGATTTCTACCTTCTCAATATGAGCTAAACCGGCACTTAAAACTATACAGCGACATGATGATCCGCGATTCACATGATATCGGACTAGATTATGCAAAAACCATCAATCACTGGCATCAGCGCTTCTTAGACAAACGTGAAGTGCTCGCTAAAGAAGGATATGACGAAAGGTTTATGCGAATGTGGCGTTATTATTTTAGTTATTGTGAAGGAGGATTTTTAGAACGCACCATTTCAACAGTGCAGTTAGTGCTAAGTAAGCCGTCTTTCATCGGACAAGTAATCAGATAGCCGATGTTAAAAACTTTGGGATTTTTTTTCATATTGATGGTGAGCAGTAACACAATGAATATAGTAATGGCTAATCCAATAACAGGACTGACGAAAGTCGGTTCTGCCAAACTAGAGGTATTCTTTTTCGATATTTATTTCTCAACTCTTTATAGCAAGAATGGAGAATATGCTGCTGATAACCTGCCATTGGCACTGCAAATAAAATACTTACGTGCAATAAAAAGTGAAGACTTATTGGAGCGCACAGAACAGGAATGGCAAAAACTAGGTTATTCCTCGCAGAATATTCGAAATTGGCTGGATGAGCTTGATTCAATTTGGCCGAATATCAAAAAAAATGACGTACTGACCTTGAAGGTCAATGCGAATGGTCACAGCCAATTCTTTTTTAATGATGATCTCATTGGAGTGATACAAGACCCCAAATTTGGACCGAGTTTTCTGGCCATATGGCTCGACGAAAACTGCAGTTACCCCAAACTTCGTAAACAACTGATTGGAGGTTAACGATGAACTTTATTCAATACACAGCGGTTTGCGCTGCAATGGTCGGTTTATCTGGGTGTTCATCCTCGGTCGATGATTATCAAGGAACCACACCAGAATTTAAACTAAAAGAGTATTTTTCAGGCAATGTAACCGCGTGGGGAATTGTGCAAGATATCAATAACAAAACGACTCGTCGTTTTTGTGTTGACATCATTGGCACTTGGCAAGGTGATAGCGGAAAATTACACGAAACGTTTTACTATGCAGATGGCGAAACGCAAATCAGACAGTGGCAACTTAATATTCAGCAAGACGGCACTGTCACAGGGTCTGCAGGTGATGTAATTGGCCAAGCAAGTGGCGAAGCTAATGGTATGAGTTTCAATTGGCACTATACACTCAGAGTGCCTGTAGATGATTCAGAGTTTGATCTGAAAGTAGATGATTGGATGTACATGTTGGATGAAAAGCGCATGATGAATCGTTCGTATATGAGTAAATTAGGTATCGGAGTGGCAGAAATTTCCATCTTCTTTGATAAAACTGAGCCGCTTAGGAAATGCCAATAACCTAGGGAGTTAGGTTAGCATCACCCTTAAGGCTCGATAACCGAAATGGGTTTTGAATACATAGGTTTACCTTGGTTAATAGCAATTTCTACGCGGCGATTACGACCTCTGTCTCCAGCGTTTTCATTGGTCGACAATGGCGCGGTATCCGCCTTCCCTACCACCAACATGCGTTGCTCATCAAAACCGTCAGCTTTTCTAATTTCTTCTGCTACAGCAACCGCCCTTTGTGCGGATAAATCCCAGTTAGAGCGATATAACTCATTGGATATTTGCTGACTGTCACTGTGGCCAGAAATCTCTATCTCACCTGGAACATCTGCAAGTAATTCACCAATCGTCTTCAAAATGGGACGAAATTGGGGTTGTAGAAAGGCAGATCCCGCGGAAAACGATCCATTCTCACGGATCCTTATGATAATTTGCTGGCCTAAAGATTCCATTTCAATAGAACCATCTAATATTTGTTTTTGTAATTGTTGAGCGACTTTTTTCATCAACTCGTTAGTTTGTTCTTGACTAGATTGTTGTTGAGCAGAAGACGACGACTGGTCAGTAGCGGTTTGTTGTGCTGCCCCACCTCGTTGTTCACCCCGTTGTTTTTGCCGTCCGCCAGCAGAATCTTCATCGCCGGCTTGGAATTCCAACATTTCTTGGGTCATATCAACAGTTTGCTGCTGGATATTTTCGATGGGTGTGGGATCTGGTCTGCCAGGTCGAAATTCCATGGCAATAACACTGGTACCTTTAGGAATATCTTTGACTTCAATTTTATTCTGCACACCAAAAGCGAATTTCATTGAACCGGCAATTTGCTTAAATTTAAGCACATCCATTTCAGAAAAGGCCAGCAACAGCACAAAGAAACACATCAGCAGAGACATTAAGTCCGCAAAAGTCCCCATCCACGCAGGGAGTCCTTCAGGAGGACATTTTGGGCATTCTTGCTCTGCCATTGACTATTCTTCCTCTGTCGCCGCACCGCGCTTATTCGCAGCAAGATAACTTTTCAATATTCCTTCGATAACTCTTGGATTTTGTCCGTCTGCGATACCTATTATGCCGTCTAACACCAGGCTTTGATTAAGTTTTTCTTCGTTCGCACGGTTTAGCAATTTAACTGACATCGGCAAACAAATAACATTCGCAAAAAAAGCGCCATATAGGGTGGTTAATAGTGCCACTGCCATTGCGGGTCCAATTGCTTTTGGATCATCCATGTTAGAAAGCATAGCAACCAAGCCAATTAAAGTACCGATCATGCCCATTGCAGGAGCAACGTCTCCCATACCTTTGTAAATTGTGGCACCAAACTCGTGACGTTCAGTGGTCATCGCAATGTCTTTAGCAAGGGTATCTCTGACCACATCGACATCGTGGCCATCTACCAACATATCGACGCCTTTTTGCATGAATGCATTTTCTATTTCAGCTTCTTCAAGGGCCAAAAAGCCACCTTTTCTAGCTGCATCAGCCATTTCTACAATTTTCTGAATTAGGTCGTCAGGCGATTCAATCTTAAACATGAATGCTTTTCCGCCGATTTTACCCGCACCGAAAAACTGCCCAAGTGTGTACTGAGATAGCACCACAAACAATGTACCACCAAATACAATAAGGATAGATGGCACGTTCATAAACATACTAATGTCGCCACCCATAACCATGGCCATGACGACGAAACCGATTGCACCAAGCATACCTATAAGGGTCGCTAAATCCACATTGTCCTCCCAAGGATTCGATAAGCTAATCGAAAAAAGACCCGAATACCTTACTCTTTTTAAGGTATTTACCCGGATAAGTCACTGAATTATTCCATTTTATCGACTGTTGAAGCCGATTCTAAAGGAGTTATATCCAAGTTATAGGAAAACATAGCATATACAATTACAGTTTGGCACAAATGAACTACTAAAATTATCAAGTTTATTGCCCGCTATGTACCTAGGTGGAGTAAAATCCATTGACCAAAAATGGTGCCTCAGGTATCGTTCCCAACTTTTAAAATATTCGCTATTAAGGACACTGTACCAGATGAGTAAAGACAACGAACTAAGTGACAATTCGTTTGAAGACACAATGCAGGAATTAGAGCAACTGGTTGCAGAAATGGAACAGGGAGATATTCCTTTAGAACAAGCATTAGCTAAGTTTGAAAGGGGCATATCACTTGCTCGAAATAGCCAAAAAATGCTCAAAGCGGCTGAACAAAGAGTGCAGATTTTGATGCAACAAGATCAAGAAGATGTGCTTCAGGAGCTAGACCAACAACGGATAGATGAGTGACCGCTTTAGTTCAAAACCAAAAGCGCTTTCACCTGCGCATTGACAATTTACTCAATCAATATTTTGTCGAGCATTCGTCCCCTGCGACACGCTTAACACAAGCGATGCAATACGCATTACTCAATGGCGGAAAACGAACACGACCATTTTTGGTTTATGCTACTGGTGAAATGCTGGGTGTTTCTATAGATAAATTGGATGTGCCAGCCTTTGCAGTTGAATGTATTCATGCCTATTCGCTGATCCATGATGACTTACCTGCGATGGATGATGATGAACTGAGGCGGGGTAAGCCGACCTGTCACATTGCGTTTGATGAAGCAACTGCTATTTTGGCCGGTGACGCATTGCAAACTCTCGCCTTTGATGTACTTAGCTCAGCAGATTCTGCGATAAACAATCCAATTAAACAGTTGAAGCTGGTTAAATTGCTCTCTCAAGCTTCTGGAATTCACGGTATGTGTGCTGGGCAAGCCCTTGATTTAGCAGCCACCAATAAACCGATTTCCCAATCAGAGTTGCAACAACTGCATAATCTCAAGACAGGTGCATTGTTTAAAGTATCGGTTTCCATGGCCACAATTTTGGCCGAAGATCTTGCTCCAGAAGTGAGTCAACTGCTTGATCAATATAGTGAAGCTTTAGGCCTAGCTTTTCAGGTTCAAGACGATATTTTAGATATAATAGGTGACTCCAAGGTGATTGGTAAACCGCAAGGTTCTGATCAAGCTCAGAACAAATCCACCTACCCTTCGTTGTTGGGATTAGAAGGTGCAAAAACATATTTGCAGCAACTTCATCAACAAGCACTTCACGCATTAGACGCTTTGCCATACAATACAACGTTATTACGCGAATTTTCCGATTTTGTTGTTAATCGACGTTTTTAGACTCGCAAGCCACAAACATAAATAATACTAGGCAAAACATGACACTTGATTTAGCTCACTATCCTATCTTGGCAAAGGCCAATACGCCTGAAGATTTGCGTAAACTTCCACAAGAACAATTAAGACAGTGTGCAGATGAATTGCGTCAATACCTTTTGTCGTGCGTCAGTAAAAGTAGTGGGCATTTCGCTTCTGGACTAGGCACTGTTGAGCTAACGGTCGCACTTCATTATGTTTATAACACACCTTTTGATCGCCTCATCTGGGATGTGGGTCATCAGGCTTATCCCCATAAAATTCTGACAGGTCGTCGAGAACTAATGACGACCATTCGTCAAAAAGATGGCCTACATCCGTTTCCTTGGCCGTTAGAAAGCGAATACGATACCTTTGCTGTAGGTCACTCTTCAACGTCAATAAGCGCAGCCCTGGGCATGGCTGTGGCTGCTGAAAAAGAAGGTAAAGATCGTAAGGTAGTCGCGGTAATTGGTGATGGCGCTATGACCGCAGGTATGGCCTTTGAAGCTCTAAACCATGGCGGAGACATCAATAAAGATGTGTTGGTTATTCTGAACGATAACGAAATGTCGATTTCAGAAAATGTTGGCGCACTCAATAGTCATTTAGCGCGCCTGTTAACGGGAAACTTCTTCAATTCGATTCGCGATGGCGGCAAAAAATTATTAAGCAATGTACCGCCTATAAAAGAATTTGCCAGTCGAGCAGAAGAACATATAAAAGGTATGGTGGTTCCAGGCACCATATTTGAAGAGCTTGGATTTAATTATATCGGTCCTATCGACGGCCACGATGTGAAAGGGGTTGTTGAAACCTTACGTAACATGCGAAATATTAAAGGCCCACAAATTCTTCATGTGGTAACCAAAAAAGGCAAAGGATTTGAGTTAGCGGAAAAAGATCCGATTAAATTTCATGCCGTGCCTAAGTTCAACCCTGCAGACAATGGCTTACCAAAATCAGCTCCCAGTGGTCCTACTTTTTCAAACGTATTTGGCGAATGGTTATGTGATATGGCCGCTTTGGACTCAAAATTGATGGCCATCACTCCGGCAATGCGTGAAGGCTCGGGTATGGTCAAATTCTCTCAAGAATTTCCAGAACAGTACTTTGATGTGGCCATTGCCGAACAACATTCAGTGACCTTCGCAGCAGGTTTAGCCAAAGAAGGTCTCAATCCAGTTGTAGCAATTTATTCAACATTCTTACAACGAGCTTATGATCAGTTAATTCATGACGTAGCATTGCAAAACCTTCCGGTGCTTTTTGCCGTAGACCGCGCTGGTTTGGTCGGTGCCGATGGTCCAACCCATCAGGGCGCTTTTGATATCCCCTTTATGCGCTGTATTCCGAACTTAATTATTATGGCCCCTTCTGACGAGAACGAGTGCCGTCAAATGCTGTACACCGGCCACAAACTAAATCAACCCGCGGCGGTACGTTATCCGCGAGGTACTGGGGTTGGTGCTAAAATTGAAAAAACCATGAGCGAAATTAAAATTGGTCAATCGCGGACGCTCAGACATGGTAATAAAGTAGCTATTTTGAATTTCGGTACCTTGCTGCCCTATGCTATTGAAGCGGCGGAAGAATTAGGAGCGACTATGGTAGATATGCGCTTTGTAAAACCTTTGGATAGCAACATAATCGATTCATTAGCCAAGGATTTTGAGCTATTTGTAAGCCTTGAAGATGGCGCAATTACGGGTGGTGCAGGCAGTGCAGTGGCAGAATATTTACTCAGTCAAAAGTACACGAGCAAGTTACTGCAAATAGGCTTACCTGATGAGTTCATCATGCAAGGAACGCAACAAGAGATGTATAAAGAGTTGCAGTTAGACGGTGCTGGTATTGTTGCCAAAGTAAGAGAATTTTTAGACTAATCACTGACTTTTAACTGGCTATTTAATTAGCCAGTCATTTGATATTGCTAGGGTCTTATAAGCTAAGTGACAGTGGCGGCAAAGATTCAGATAAATTTATAGAAGCTGGAAATAGTGGAAGAACAAGACGTTAAAAGTAACGAGCTATAGAACCCCGAAGTGCAGTAACAAATGTAGACTAGCAAAAGCAGCGATTCCCGCCAACACATCGTCGGCCATAATACCAAAACCACCGTGAACATGTTTATCTAAGTAGCTTATTGGCCATGGTTTGAGAATATCGAAAACACGGAACAATACAAACCCCACCAGCATAGTCTGCCAGCTCAAAGGCACCGCAATCATAGTAATCATCATGCCTGCCACTTCATCCCAAACGATAGATGAATCATCGTGTACACCCATATCATCGGCAGTTTTGCCGCAAATCCAGATACCGGCAACACTGGCTATCAGACATAGAAATAGATAAACATTCAAGGAGACGGTTTCTAGCAGCAAGCAAACAAGTGGTACAGCAGCAAGGGTACCAAATGTTCCAGGCATTTTAGAGGCAAGGCCTGACCCTGCTCCTAAAGCCAAAAAATGTGCTGGGTTACTCAGCGTAACTCGGCTTCGTTGTTCAGCGTTCAAACGCTAAAGTGCTCAAAACATGCACCCTGTTGCTCATAAGGCTCATCATCAAAAACCAATTCAAGCTTTCGTTTTACGCCGGTAAGTTGACCAATGCAAGTTGCATTAATATTTGCGTTAGCCAAAGCAGTTTCTAAATTGCCCTTTTGTTCTTCATTAACAGTAAACAAAAGCTCATAGTCATCACCTGAACTGAGTGCATATTGGATTGCTTGCTCTAAATCGACCGTTTCTTTGAGGGCCACTGATAAGGGAAGATTTTTCACGTGGATTTTAGCACCACATTCAGATGCATTAAGAATATGTTGCAGGTCTTGCACTAGGCCGTCAGATATATCAATACAAGAGCTTGCCGTGCGTCGTAACGCCGTTCCAGCCAGCAATCTTGGTGCAGGATAATTCAGTCGGTTTAAAAGGTAATTAGCAGCAAGTTCAGAACTATCGAGTTTGCCCAATTTAATATCTAGTCCGGCTCCTGCATCACCTATGGTGCCAGTAACATATACTAAGTCGCCAGGTTTAGCAGTGCTGCGCATTAACGCATGTTCATTCGGAACAAAGCCTTGAGCTGTAATGGTAATTGCCAATGGACCTTGTACAGTATCACCGCCAATTAATTGTATTGAGTAATATTTAGATACTTCAAATAGGGATTGTGAAAAAGCCTCTAACCAAGCTTCGTCTATATTAGGGAGAGATAGGGACAAACTAAACCAAGCTGGTTCCGCCCCCATAGCCGCCAGATCACTTAAATTAACCGCCAATGCTTTATGCGCAATCGCTTCAGGTGGCGTATCCACGGGAAAGTGCACGCCACTAATTAATGTATCAGTGGTGATGGCAAGGTTAAGGCCTTCAGGCACACGAGTGATTGCACAATCATCCCCAATGCCCTGAATTACGTCTTTACGCGACTCTCGCTCTTGTTTAAAAAAGCGATCAATAATATCAAATTCTTTCACGTTACTCTTTTGAAGATAATTCGTGTTTTCTGAGGGTTTTAATTGCTTTATCAAGCACACCGTTTACAAACTTATGGCTTTCGTCCGCACCGAAAGATTTCGCCAATTCGATAGCTTCGTTTATCACTACCTTGTAAGGGACATCAATACGTGCGGTAAGTTCATAGGTTGCAATGCGCAGAATAGCTTTTTCCACCACATCAAGTTCTTCTGGTAAACGCCCAAGGTATGGTTTGATCGTTTTATCAAGGTTTTCACTATCTTTGACAACATTTCGCAACAATTCTTGGAAATAAGCCATATCGACTTTTTCCATATTTGTGCTTGTGGCAATTCCCAGTTCGATTTGCTCCACTGGGTTTTTGCTCATTTGCCAAGAGTAAACGGCTTGTACCGCAAGCTCTCTTGCTTTTCTACGTGCAGATGGCTTCACGGATTATGCCTCTTCAATTTGCGCGATGACATTTACCATTTCCAGTGCACCCATGGCCGCATCAGCGCCCTTGTTACCTGCTTTGGTGCCTGAACGTTCGATTGCTTGTTCAATGCTGTCAGTAGTGATTACACCGAAAGAAACCGGTATGCCGTATTCCAATGAAACCTGTGCTAGACCTTTATTACATTCGCCAGCAACAAAATCAAAATGGGGGGTACCGCCACGGATAACAGCACCTAAGGCAATAATAGCATCGTATTTTTTTTGCTCAGCTAATTTTTTAGCTACGATGGGAAGCTCATAAGCACCGGGAACTCGAACCAAAGTAATGTCTTGATCACTCACTTCACCCACACGTTCTAGAGTGTCTAATGCCCCGTCAACTAAGCTCTCAACAACAAAACTGTTAAACCGAGATACAACCAGCGCAAACTTTTTGCCGGTTGCGCGAACATTACCTTCAATGATATTCATGTTTGTGAAGCCCTGTAAGAAAAACGGCGCGGATTATAGCACAACGCCATGGAAACCCAAATGGATTAATATACGTAATCTACAACTTCTAGACCAAAACCCGATAAGGCGTGATATTTCTTAGGTTTGCTTAGCAAACGCATCTTACGCACCCCTAGGGTAGCGAGAATTTGACTTCCCACTCCAACGGTTCGTGAAGTGCCTTGATATTTAGCTGCAGCCGCACTTCTGCCTTGATCTTCGGCTTCAAATTGTTTTACCTGCGCAATCAGATCTTCTTGCTTACCCAATAGCACCAAAACGCCTCCTTCATCGGCGATTTTTTGCATCGCCTCGTGCAACCCCATGCTGCGCTGGGCAGAGCGTTCAGATGCAAATAAATCGTTAAACGTATTATGTAAGTGCACTCTAACCAAGGTAGGATTGTCACTGTCGATTTTGCCTTTACATAAAGCAAAATGCACTTGGTCATCAATGACATCTTTAAAGGTATGTAAATCAAACTCGCCGTAGCGAGTGGGCAATTTGCAACTAGCGACTTGTTCTATGGTCGTTTCATTGAGGTTTCTATATTCGATTAAATCGGCAATGGTACCCATTTTCAAATTATGCTTTTCAGCAAATAATTCTAGTTCAGGTCTTCGTGCCATAGTGCCATCTTCATTTAAGATTTCGACGATAACCGAAGCAGGTTCTGCACCAGCTAATCTTGCTAAGTCTACTCCTGCTTCAGTGTGGCCCGCTCTATTGAGTACACCACCCTCTTTGGCAATTAACGGAAAAATATGGCCAGGCTGAACAATATCTTCTGCTTTTGCATTTTTGTTGACGGCAGCCAAAATAGTTTGCGCTCGATCCGCCGCAGAAATCCCAGTAGTAACTCCCTTAGCGGCTTCAATTGAAACGGTGAAATTAGTAGAAAATTGGGCACTATTGTTATCGACCATTAATGGTAAATTCAAATGCTGACAGCGTTCTGCTGTCATTGGCAAACACACCAAGCCTCGAGCATGGGTGACCATAAAATTGATAGCCTCAGGAGTCGCATATTCTGCGGCCATAATCAGATCGCCTTCATTTTCACGATCTTCATCATCCATCAGAATCACCATTTTGCCCTGTTTGATGTCTTCGATTATTTCTTCGATGCTATGTAATGCCATTGTGTAGGGTACTCTGTATTTTGTGTATTTTAATAGATTAAATTTGGTTTACTTCAAATAGCCGTTTTCAGCCAAAAATTGCAGATCTATGCCTGATTTATTCTGACTGTGTGCGGCTTTATCACCTAATATCAAACGCTCCAGATAGCGAGCAATCAAGTCCACTTCTAGATTAACTAAACTTCCAACTTGGTAATTACCGATAATTGTTTCTTGTAAGGTATGTGGAATTAACGTGAGCATAAACTTAGCTCCATCCACATCATTGACAGTTAAGCTAACACCATCAATTGTAATGGAGCCTTTTTCAGATATGTATTTAGCTAATTCATCGGGTGCTTGAATCCAGATTTCTAACCAACGGTCAATCGGATTAATGGCCACGATTTTTCCCACACCATCCACATGACCACTGACAATATGGCCGCCAAAGCGAGAGCTTGCCTGCATGGCTTTCTCAAGGTTTACTTTGTCGCCCACAGTGTAGTTAGCAAAACCAGAACGTTTGATGGTTTCAGGAGAGACATCAACGCTGTAATGTTTATCTGAAAAATCCACAACGGTTAAACACACACCATTGGTGGCGATACTGTCACCTAATGCCACGTCTGACATATCTAACTTATTCACTGCAACGGTAAGGCGAATATCATCACCCTTGGGTTGCAATTTTGCGATATGACCTACATCTTCTATTATTCCAGTAAACATTTTGTCATCCGATATTTGCAAAAATTTCAATTGAGTCAGTTATTTAAAATGTGCGACCATTTTCAAATCATTACCGACCATACGAACAGTGGACCATCGTAACATTTTAGCTTGATTCATTTGTGTCAGTTCATCCATCACAAACAAATTTTGACCTTTATCCCCCAATAGTTTGGGCGCTTGATATAAAATCAACTCATCAACTAAGTCTTGTTGAACTAACGCCCCTGCAAGCCGGCCACCAGCCTCTACCCAAACTTCATTTAATTGTCTTTCAGACAAAATTTGTAACATGGCCTGTAAATCAAGTTTATTGCCTAGGCTATTTATTTGGACTTGTTCTACGCTGGCTCTTATTGAAGGGTTATGTTTGCGATTTATAATTAGATTTCGACCATCAAGATCAAACATTTTTAAATTATCAGTAAGTTGGTTTTTACCATCTAAAATAATTCGCAGGGGTTGCCGAAGTTCAGATTCAGTTATCCACGTTTTGGCATGACTTAATTCGTTATATCTTACATTTAGACTTGGATTATCGGCTAAAACCGTTCCGGAACCAGACAATATGGCGCAGCTCCTAGCTCGATGTTCTTGCACATCAGAGCGCGCCGCCGCCCCTGTAATCCATTGACTATGACCATTCGCTAATGCTGTTTTACCATCAAGGCTTGCGGCTAGTTTCACTGTGAGCCACGGACGATTATATTTCATCCGTTTTATAAAACCGCGATTTAATAGTTCAGCCTGCTCTGTCATTAGACCATGGGAGACATCGATACCTTGTTCAGATAAACGTTTTAATCCACTTCCCGCGACCTTCGGGTTGGGATCAACCATAGCAGCAACCACACGTTTCACACCGGCGTAAATTAACGCATCAGCGCAAGGAGGAGTTTTGCCAAAATGACTACAAGGCTCTAAAGTAACATAAGCGGTCGCGCCTAGTGCTTTGTCACCTGCTTGTTTAAGAGCATGTACTTCAGCATGAGGAGTGCCTGCTTTATGGTGCCATCCTTGACCTAGTACATCCCCATTTTGATTCGCAATAACACAGCCGACATTGGGATTTGGTGTCGTAGTAAATTGACCTTTGCTGGCCAACTTTAGAGCGATGCTCATCAAATGATGGTCTAAATTTGAAAAATTATAGGCAGACATTTTGTACCAATTTCGCTAAGCGGATAAAAAAATTAAGGCTTTTCACCTAATTTGGCAATTTCTTCACCAAACTCACGAATATCTTCGAATGAACGGTAAACCGATGCAAAACGCACGTAGGCGACTTTATCTAGCTCTTTGAGCGCATCCATGATCAAGCTGCCCAAGAATTCGCTGCTAATTTCCCGCTCTCCTGTTGCGCGCAAAGATGACTTCAACTGACTAATACAATGTTCCACTTTTTCAGTGCTTACGGGGCGTTTCTCTAATGCTCGCAATAAACCAGCGCGCAATTTATCTTCATTAAACGGCTCTCTTGAACCGTCGCGCTTAACCACTCTAGGCATCACTAACTCTGCAATTTCAAAGGTAGTAAAGCGCTCATGACAAGCGGTGCACTCTCGTCTGCGGCGCACCTGATGACCTTCGGCAACCAATCGGGAATCGATAACTTTAGTTTCTTGTTCAGAGCAGAAAGGACAAAACATAGACTTATTTTCTTTTCACTATCTACAGATGCTCGCTAAACTAGCATAAAAAAGTCAAAAGGTGATATATGCAACGTCTAATTTATCTATTATCAATAGTGATAATTATATTTAATGCGCACGTAGAGGCTGCTGATTCGAAATGTGTTTCCCTAACCCAACTGCAATGGCTTGTGGGGAACTGGCAAACGACGCCTGATGGCAATACCCAAGAAAGTTGGTTGAAAATAAGCGACGACACCTTAACAGGAACAGGCAGCAGCCGAGATGCATCAGGAAAACTCCAGCAACAAGAAAGTATGCGTTTAGTACAAATGCAAACAGAGATATTTTATTTAGCAAAAGTTGGCCACAATAGCTTACCAGTGGCCTTTAGAGCGAAAAACTGCACAGCAAATACCGTTACCTTTGAAAATCCAAATCACGATTTTCCAAAGCAAATAGAATATTTACGTACGGAAAACACCCTGTTAGTAAATGTATCAGGTAACAATGGCAGAGGGTTTAAGGTGCACTACCAATTAAAACCAAGTGCCAATTAGTCTTTGGCCAGTGATTTACTCTTCAGTGACTAATTCAAATCCTTCGTCTAACCAACCAGTTACCCCACCAATGAGTTTTTTCACTGGTCGCCCCAATTCAGCTAATTTAAGAGCGGCCTTGTCAGCGCCATTGCAATGAGGGCCAGCACAATACACCACAAATAAGGTTTCATTAGGGTAAGTTTGGATTGTCTCAGAGTTGATGTTTTTGTGGGGTAAGTTTATCGCGTTGGGTAAATGGCCTTGTTTGAAAAGCACTAAACTTCGCACATCCAACAACACAAAATCTTGACGGTTATTGCTGATGGCAAAATGTGTATCCCAACAATCCGTTTCTAAACTTAATAAGTGTGCAAAATGGGCCTTTGCGATGTCAGCTGACGCGGCAGGTATTCGTGATACTACTGATGACATATATTACTCCTCTAACAAAAGTGAGTTTTATTATCAGCAACTTAAGGGCAAAGGCAAAGTAGCTAGTAAGCCAATATTCGATGATTCTAAGACAAAAAAAGCCGCTGATAAACAGCGGCTATATGTAGCAGAGTGTTAGAAATTAACCGTAAACGGGGAATTTCTCACATAATTCAATCACTTCTTTTTTAACTCTAGCAATAGTTTCCGCACTTTCAATATCATCAAGCACATCACTAATCCAATTTGCCACTTGTTTAGCTTCCTGTTCGCCAAACCCGCGACGGGTAATTGCTGGAGAGCCAATACGCAAGCCACTGGTTACAAAAGGAGAGCGAGGATCATTTGGTACCGAATTTTTGTTGACTGTGATATTGGCACTACCCAATGCAGCATCGGCATCTTTACCAGTAATATCTTTATCAATTAAATCCAACAAAAACAGATGGTTATCTGTTCCATCCGAAACAATTTTATAGCCACGCTCTTGCATTACGCTAACCATAGCTTTGGCATTTACGACAACTTGCTTTTGATATTCTTTAAATTCTGGTTCTAGGGCTTCTTTAAAGGCAACTGCTTTTGCTGCAATCACGTGACACAAAGGACCACCTTGATTACCCGGAAATACAGAACTATTCAATTTTTTGTAAATAGTTTCGTCACCACAAGCAGATAGAATCAATCCACCACGAGGACCAGCTAACGTTTTATGGGTAGTAGTGGTTACGACATGTGCATGGGGTAATGGATTAGGATAAATCCCAGCAGCCACCAAACCAGCAACATGCGCCATATCAACCAACAAGAAAGCACCCACTTTATCGGCAATCTCACGGAACTTCTGCCAATCAACAATACCTGAATATGCAGAGAAGCCACCAATAATCATTTTCGGTTTATGCTCAAGTGCTAAATCTTCCACTTGCTGCATATCAATTTCGCCAGTCGCTTCATTTAGACCATACTGAACAGCATTATAGGTTTTGCCTGAAAAGCTAACATGTGCACCGTGAGTAAGGTGTCCACCATGAGCTAGACTCATTCCTAGAACGGTATCCCCAGCGTCAAGTAACGCCATAAAGACAGCAGAGTTTGCTTGCGATCCTGAATGCGGTTGTACATTGGCATACTCAGCACCAAATAGCTGTTTGGCTCGCTCAATCGCTAAATCTTCTGCGATATCAACATACTCACATCCACCGTAGTAACGCTTGTGAGGGTATCCTTCTGCGTATTTGTTGGTAAGTTGAGAACCTTGGGCTTCCAAAACTCGCGGACTACAATAATTTTCCGAGGCAATAAGCTCGATGTGATGCTCTTGGCGTTGAGTTTCTTTTACGATCGCATCGTATAACTCGGGGTCAAAGTCAGCAATATTCATGTTACGTTTCAGCATGGTGTCTCCTCAACAACTCGGCACAACGTTCAGGTGATAACGCATAATTTCACCTTCGCAGGGATAAAAAATGAGCGCTTATTCTAGTCATTTTGATCGTTTTGTACATACTTTTACTGAAAAATGATCCAAACCCTTAAGTATAATTTATACCTGTTAGAGAGGGCTATTGTGATTATTTACGAGAATCTAAACTGTTGCCCAAATACGGCTGAATATTTAATCAACAGACTCGATAAATTCTGGAAACCTTAGATTTATTTGTTGGCGAATCGCATCTAAGGTGAGCATCACACTGAGACTGTCTGCATGGTTCATTCTAGAATCGCAAGAACGCCCCAGTAATATTGACTCCATGGTTGATTCGATTTGATATTCAAAGCCATTAACTGGATGAGGGAAATCCAAGGTTTGTTGCAATTTTTCATTTTTGAATAATTGCGCTTGCCGTCCGTTCCAAAAATATGCCGGCAAAGAAATGTAACCATCTTTTCCATGAATGCTCATAACATTGGAGCATTGGGCAGCCATGGTACAGGTAAATTGACTAATGACGCCGGACGGATAAGTTAAATTCACCGCTGTATTGTGATCAATTCCATCTTTGTTTATTTTGGCTGTTGCCTGTATCTCAGATGGATTTTCGGCTAACAAATACTGACTCAAACTAACACTGTAAATTCCCAGGTCCAATAAGGCTCCGCCAGCCAACGCAGGATCGGATATACGGTGATTTTCTAGGTCTGAAAAAGCAAAACCAATTTGCGAAGTAATATATTCAACCTCACCAATTTGTTGTTGTTCTATCCACTCTTTAACCTGTTCAAAGCACGGCATGAAGCGGCTCCACATAGCCTCTTGAAATACACATTGATGTTGTTGAGAAAGACTTATCAATTGCTTAGTTTGCTGGGCATTTACCGTAAGCGGTTTCTCCATCAACACGTGTTTCCCAGCCATTAGGCACGCTTTGGCTAACGGAAAATGATGGGAATGTGGAGTGGCAATGTAGACCACATCAACGTTTGGATCGGCAATTAAAGCGTGATAATCATCAAATGTCACAGGCGCGCGATATTGCTCTGCAAACGCTTTGGCACGATCAATATTTCGACTTGCCACAGCATATAATATTCCTTGAACCGAACTTGCTAGTGCCGTAGCAAATTGATGGGCTATGACCCCTGGTCCAATAAGACCCCAATTCAACATAACTATTCCTAATTTCATTTCCGTTAAATTTATTCTGCAGAAGGTAAATAAAAATACAAGGGGCAAAGCGATAGTTTTAAACACGAAAACGATTCAACTAACTAGTACTTATCAGCAAATACCGTAATCTGTGGCAAAAAATATCACATCAGCATTGGACTGTGGCTCGGTCTGGATTACACTAATGTTTTACCCTTTATTAAATCGGTACTATGGCACAATACGTATATAGCATGCACAGAGTGGGCAAGATTGTCCCACCCAATAGACACATACTTAAAAACATTTCATTGAGTTTTTTCCCGGGCGCTAAAATTGGCGTTTTAGGTTTAAACGGCGCAGGTAAATCAACATTACTGCGCATTATGGCTGGAATTGACAAAGATATAGAAGGGGAAGCTAGGCCTTCTCCAGAGCTAAAAATTGGCTACCTCCCCCAAGAACCCCAATTAGATGAAAGTAAAGATGTGCGCGGTAATATTGAAGAAGCCGTTGCAGACGTTGCCCACGCTATTAAACGCTTAGATGAAGTCTACGCTGAATATGCAGAAGAAAACGCAGACTTCGATGCCTTGGCAAAAGAACAAGGCCAATTAGAAGCAATAATTCAAGCCAAAGACGGCCATAATCTGGAGAATTCTTTAGAACGAGCTGCAGATGCACTTCGTCTACCACCTTGGGATGCAGATGTAAGTAAATTGTCTGGTGGTGAAAGACGACGAGTGGCTCTGTGTCGGTTATTATTAGAAAAGCCTGACATGCTGCTTCTTGATGAGCCTACTAACCACTTGGATGCTGAATCAGTCGCTTGGCTCGAGCGTTTCTTACACGACTATGAAGGCACAGTAGTGGCGATTACCCATGACCGCTACTTCCTTGATAATGTCGCAGGTTGGATATTAGAACTTGACCGCGGCGAAGGTATTCCGTGGGAAGGTAATTACTCCTCTTGGCTTGAACAAAAAGACCAGCGTCTTGCCCAAGAAGAGCGCACAGAAAGCGCCCGTCAAAAATCCATTAAACAAGAATTAGAGTGGGTTCGTTCAAACCCCAAAGGCCGTCAAGCCAAAAGCAAAGCAAGAATGGCTAGGTTTGACGAATTGACCACTGGTGATTACCAGAAGCGTAATGAAACCAATGAGTTGTTTATTCCGCCCGGTGAGCGGCTAGGCGACAAAGTTATTGAAGTTACGGGGTTATCTAAGTCTTATGGAGATCGACTGTTAATCGATAATTTATCTTTTAGCATGCCAAAAGGCGCGATTGTCGGCATTATTGGCCCTAACGGTGCAGGTAAATCAACCCTGTTTCGTATGCTCACCGGACAAGAGCAGCCGGATTCGGGAGAAATCGTTTTAGGCGATACAGTGCAACTGGCAAGTGTCGAACAGTTTCGCGATCATATGAACGAGAAAAACACCGTTTACAAAGAGATATCCGATGACTCGGATATTATCCGAATTGGTAATTTCGAACTAAACAGTCGAGCATATTGTAGTCGTTTTAACTTTAAAGGTACTGACCAACAGAAATTTATTAAAGATCTCTCTGGTGGTGAACGTAATCGAGTTCATTTAGCGAAATTGCTTAAAGCAGGTGGCAACGTACTTCTGTTAGATGAACCAACCAACGACCTAGATGTTGAAACCTTGAGAGCCTTGGAAAATGCAATTTTGGAATTCCCTGGTTGTGCTATGGTTATTTCCCATGACCGTTGGTTTCTAGACAGAGTGGCCACTCACATTATGGATTACCGTGATGAGGGAAAAATCAACTTCTATGAAGGTAATTACACCGATTACGAAGCTTGGTTAAAAGAAACCCTTGGAGAAGATGTGGTAGAACCCCACAGACTTAAATACAAGAAAATCAGTAAATAGTCAGTTAGACGCGCGAATATCAGTGTGTGAATGATGTGTCCGGGTAAAATCTTGGGCGCATTCACACGCTTTTTATGCTTAACTATGGCCATTGATGGCAACTTTGGGACTTACTATGGAAAAACGTCAATTTAACCGCGTTGATTTTTCAGCGCCAGCCATTTTGTTCCAACAAAATCGTCATTGGCAAACTAGCATTATTGATATTTCTTTAAATGGCGCACTTATTGGATATCCCGATGAATTTGAGGCTGACCTAGAGCAAGAATTTGAACTCAATATAGAGATCGAAGGAACTAACCAAGTAATTAAAATGTTTGGTGAAATCGTGCATTGTGCAAATCATTGTTTAGGCTTTCATATTAAATGTATGGACATAGACAGCATTTCAGATTTACGCAGGTTAGTTGAACTAAATTTAGGTGATGCTTCACTGCTGCAAAGAGACATAACTTCTTTGGTTTCTTAATCCTAAGTATAATAAACATTAGTATAAATTTTATGTACACTCTTGGTACTTAACATACCCAGCTCAAAAACGAACTTTATATAAGTGTTTTGTTGAAAAGCTTAAGACAGGAGTTTGAGTTATCTTCAAAGTAGTTGACAAATTATTTGAAAAAGAGAAAGTTTTGATTCTGATAGTGGAAGATGAACCAATTAGTGCATTAATTGCAGCTAAAGCGCTTTCAGATAATTTTATAACCCATCATGCAGCCTCTGGGCAAGAAGCTTTAGACTTTTGCAGCCATAGGCTACCTGACATCATATTGATGGATATCAACATGCCCGTT
The DNA here is from genome assembly GCF_040370605.1 of Aliiglaciecola sp. NS0011-25. NCBI lineage: Bacteria > Pseudomonadati > Pseudomonadota > Gammaproteobacteria > Alteromonadales > Alteromonadaceae > Aliiglaciecola > Aliiglaciecola sp. NS0011-25. The sequence goes on along the minus strand of NZ_BAABWR010000016.1, from coordinate 11,659 downwards.
ATGGACGGTTTGACTGCGTGTAGAAAGCTAAAAGAAAGCGAAAGCACGCAAGAGATCCCGATCATTTTTGTTAGCTCCCACAACTCGCCAGAAGCAGAAGATGAATGCTGGGAAGCAGGATGCACCGACTTTATAACCAAACCTTTTTCTGTGACCACACTGCGGCATAGAGTCAATTCACATTTAGCCGCTAAATTAATGGCGGATAAACTTACGCGATTGGCTACTGTCGATGGATTAACAGAGGTGCAAAATCGACACTATTTTGATGGCTTTTTGGGCAATCAGATGAAGCTGTGCACGCGAATGAAACATCATATTGGATTAATCCTAATCGATATCGATAATTTTAAGCTTTATAACGACACTTACGGTCATATCAAGGGAGATTATTGTTTACGGGCAGTAGCAGATGCATTGGGTAAAGTTTTAAAACGTCCCACAGACTGTCTAGCCAGATACGGAGGCGAGGAATTTGCGATAGTGCTGCCTCATACTGATTTGAGCGGCGTACAATATATTGCCGATAGCATGCTTAACGCTGTTCGAAACTTGAATTTACCACATAAGCTATCGAGTTTTAGTCGGATAACAATCAGTGCAGGCGGTATCTGTCTTTCTCCTCAGGATCTAACCCCGAATGAACTTATCCAAAAAGCAGATCAAAAATTATATGCAGCGAAAGATGCAGGCCGTGATCAATTCATTATTGAGTAGGCCTGCATAGACTCCACTATAACGCCTCTAATGCTTCAGATAATCGCGAAACCGCTACGACTTCAATGCCCGGAATCACCTGTTTAGGTTTGTTTCCTTTAGGTACGATTGCTCGCTTAAAGCCATGTTTGGCAGCCTCTTGAATACGTTCAGTTCCATTTGGTACCGGACGTATTTCGCCCGCTAACCCTACCTCACCAAACGCAATAAGCTCTCGCGATAGAGTATGATTCCTAAAACTGGATATCATTGCCAACAACAGGGCTAAATCGACACTGGTTTCGGCTATACGCACCCCTCCGACGACATTGACAAACACATCTTGATCATTCATTTGCACGTTGCCGTGTCGATGTAAAACCGCAAGTAACATAGCCAAACGATTAGCTTCAGTGCCCACCGCGATACGTTTAGGATTTGCCATTTGAGAATAATCGACCAACGCCTGAATCTCCACCAACAAAGGACGGGTTCCTTCCCAAACCACCATTACAATGCTGCCTGGTGATTGTTGCTCTTCGCGACTCAAGAAGATGGCAGATGGATTGCTTACTTCTTTCAATCCCTTATCTGTCATCGCGAACACACCCAACTCATTTACTGCGCCAAAACGATTTTTATTACCTCGTAATGTTCGGTATCGGCTATCACTTTCGCCTTCGAGCATCATTGAACAGTCAATGCAGTGTTCCAATACCTTAGGGCCTGCCAAATTGCCTTCTTTGGTTACATGCCCCACTAAAAACATGGCAATGTGATGTTGTTTAGCAAAACGTGTGAGAAAAGCTGCACTTTCGCGCACCTGAGAAACACTGCCCGGTGCAGATTGAATATCACTCACATGCATAACCTGTATAGAGTCAATCACCATGATGTCTGGTTTATGTACTAATGCTAATTCACAAATCGTTTCGACATTGGTTTCGGCTAGCACTTTTAATTTCGAAGTAGGTAATCCTAAACGTTGAGCGCGCATCGCAACTTGTTGCAACGATTCTTCGCCGGTCACATAAAGCGTATTCCGTCCTTGAGCCAAGTGACACATTACTTGCAATAATAAGGTACTTTTACCCGCTCCAGGAGAACCACCAATAAGCATTGCTGCACCAGGCACAACACCGCCTCCGAGTACTCGGTCTAGCTCTTTAAAACCAGCACTAAAGCGCGGCAGCGCTTGTAAGTCTATTTTATCTAAGGTTTCGACCTTGGCATGAGTTTGCCCTGCATAACCTTTTAAATTTCGTTCTGGTGAATGTTTGTCAGAACTGAGAACCACTTCAGAAATAGTGTTCCATGCCTGACAATCGTTACATTGTCCTTGCCAGCGAGGGAACTCTGCTCCACAATCGGTACATACAAAAGCAATTTTACGTTTAGCCATAAGTTGTTGAACTACATTAAATTAGGGCTAGTTGAGTAAATCAACTAAACCGGTAAGTTGGGATCAAAGGTTATTTATTCGTTGCCGATAAAAGAATATCATAACGACGCCTTAACCATAGCGAACATTTGATTGGCATGAGTCAAGATTTAGAAAAGTACCACGACATTATAGAACAGTTAAAACCAATGATAAATGAACCTGAATTTAATCAGGTTCTATCGCAGGTGGCTTCAGGCATCCCCAAACAAAAACGTTTTTTAATTAAAATGGAATTAAAGCGCCTATCCCGCCCCTGCCTGCGGCTTATCGATCTCAGAGGACAAGTGGCCGGTGACTGTCGAGAATTTACCTATCAAGATAAAACCCACTTTCTAGATGATACTGCCATTGATGTGTTCGAAAAGCAGGTACGGCTTTTTGGTGAGTATACCATGGGCGTTTATGAGGCGGTCAAAAATACCGAAAACAGTTATCGAGTTATTTATCAAAAGCAAAGAGAAGAAGCTGAGAAAGAAGGGGTCGTAGTAGAAGAACGAAAACCCCACCATGCTGAAGTTCTGCGCTTTGGTGAATATGCAAAACGCAGTGAAGAGCGGATGAATTTTGCGGTGAATATTGAGTTGTTTACCGAGTTGAATAAGAGCATCCAAGCGACTACCATTGACGTTTCAGTGAGTGGTTTAAAAGTGAAAGTAGCCAACGAACATCTGTTCAAAGTTGGCGAACGTATAACAGTCCAATTCAGAGGCTTGGAAGGCGAATACACTATTGATCGGAAGGTTGGGGTTGGTTACAACATAGTCGATGTAGAAAACAGTCAGCGCGAACAACGTATTTCATTACAGAAGAATGATGAGCATGCTCCCCACTCCTTTAAAGATTTTTTTGAAAAGTTTATCCATGGCAATAAACGTCGCTATAAAGTAAATATGGACAACACGCTCACGGCGATACATTTAAAAACCTACGAGCAGTATTTCATTCCCAATGTCACCTCTGTGCCGATTTATATCGAAAAAATAAACAATATCTATGTTCCCAAATACGCATTAATTAATGACAGTAATAAAGACCCATTATATTACTGGAGCGATGAGTTATTTGAGCTGCGTTTAGGTTATGTTTTAGGACATCAACGTATTGCACGGCTGTTAACCTTGCCTGAGCACTTTCAGGAAACCATTGTGTATTCTTTTAATCACGTTAAAGATGACAAAGTTTACTTTTATTCAGCCACCCAAGAAGAATTGTTTGAGCGTCCTGATTTAATGAAGGTTTTCATTGGTTATGGCGGCAGAAAAGCCAGTTGGCGGGTTTTCAAATTACAAATTACAAACCTAGATTTAAATCAGGTACACATGCCACTGTCTTTGCCCGACACTGTCAGCAGTGCTGTGAAGCGTCAAAATCATCCACCGGCACCAAGATTAATGTCGCGCCTTAAAAATGTCAGACATATCGCCCTATTAACAGATATAACCGATGAAGTGGGCACCCAAAATTACGAAAAAATCCCCATTCGCCGTGGCGAAATATCACAGCTTAAAGTGTTTGGGCATCCTCGAAACAAACTGCCACCAGCGGTGCAAATGTTTCGATTTAAATACCATAACCAACGCAAAGAAACTCGCTATCAACTGCGCACAAAAGTGCAATTAAATTTTGGTGACATGACCATCGAAGGAAGCAGTGAAGATGTGTCTACACGAGGAATGCGCGTTGAGTTGAATGACTTTTTCCATGGCGAAGAAAACGATCTCGTGAAACTCAGTTTCCCGCTACTACAAAATGTCACCAAAAAATTTAACCTTGCCAACTTACCATACAAAGTGAAAGGCATTTCATACGATCGAAACGTACTGCATTTACAAGCTGTAGTAGATTCGGTTAACAAGACGGCACAACGCTTTTTTGACGAGCTGATACGCAATAACCGAGGCAAATTAAAGGCCCATAGTGAAGAAGAGGAAATTCCAGGGATGGGCTCAGCATTGCGCAATCTGTTTGCTAAGAATGTGCTCAATACCGCCTTTTTTATCCGTAAAGAAGGGATTGATTTTCTACCTGATGCGATAGTTACTAGCAATCCGAATAGTCGGTTAAATAATCTATTGGCTTTTGATGCTGAAAGCGGCCAATACAATATGCATTTTTTATATTCAACTTACGGCGTTGAACTCGACTTTATTCAGTACACCTTGAAAAAGATCAAAACAAATAACAAACCTGTAATGCGAGAAATATTTGTTGCCTTCGACCCAAGCCGTGAATTCATCAATGAGGCAATTAAGAGCCGTTTTTCAGATCAGTTTCATGGTGATAAAGAACGCAAAAACTTCATTAATCAAGCACGCGAATCGGGCCAATTTATAGCGGTTAAAGTATTTTTAGCCAGAGCAGGACGGCCTGATATTGAACGATTGCAAGCAGAAATTAGTTACGTAGGTATTTACGCAATACATCGTGCCAAAATACTCGAAGAACAACTTTGGAATATTATTGGCGTAGGTGATTTGATCGATGTCACCGACGAAGTGATGATTCGACATAACTTTAGCCAGCAACAGATTTTTGATAACCAACAGATGCCGGCTTATCACAAGGTAAATTCCGACAAAATCGAAGATTTGTTAAAGGCCTAGCCGACACTAATACTAGAATTTGATTGCATCTGCAGGTAAAACTGGTAGACTGCGCGGCGAAATTTTGTGCGGTTTTGAAAGTGATAATTGTTCAAGACTGCTCGTCCGTTCTTTTAAAAATTGGTGGTAACTTATGCATCCTATGCTGAATATTGCGGTGCGCGCTGCTCGCGCTGCTGGAAATGTGATAACTCGTGGTTTTGAAAATCGTAATGATTTGTTGTTAGAAAAAAAAGGTGAGAACGACTTTGTCACCAAAATCGACAAAGAAGCCGAAAAAGTCATTATTGAAAAAATTCAGCAATCTTTCCCAGAACACTCATTTCTAGGTGAAGAAGGCGGCATAGTTGAAGGCAGTGACGAATTTAAATGGATCATTGACCCACTCGACGGTACTACTAATTTTATCAAAGGCATTCCTCACTTTGCCGTTTCAATAGCACTCATGCACAAAGGCCGAATCGATCAGGCAGTGGTATTTGATCCAATTCGCGGTGAACTTTTTACTGCAAGTAAAGGGGCCGGAGCACAATTAAATGGTTTCAGAATTCGTACCGGAAAAGCAAAAGACTTAAACAATACTGTGCTAGCGACGGCTTTCCCTTTTAAAACGAAAGAAACTTCAGACGATGCCATTCAGCGTTTTTCAAATATTTTTAAACAGTGTGGTGATGTGCGCCGTTGTGGTTCTGCCGCATTGGATTTAGCGTATGTTGCTGCCGGCCGTTACGATGGTTACTGGGAGCGTGGTATCAAACCTTGGGATGTTGCCGCGGGTGAACTCTTAGTGCGTGAATCTGGTGGATTAGTTACCGATTATAAAGGCGGAAACGATCCCCTTGATAAAGGCGAAATAGTCGCGGGTAACCCTCGTGTTGTTCAGTCATTGGTAAGACATTTGAAATAGTTGCCGCTGTATTGACTAAAAGATTGTTATAGTTTGGTCTTTTATCTATGTGAAAAGGAAGCGCTTAGCTTCCTTTTTTAATGGCTTGAGTTTATTAAACCTCATATACCCCCAGCCGCGTTCAGCCATGTAACTGAGTAGATGTTCCCCCTTCATCTGTCGTTTAAAGGCTGAATACCTTACCTTTACATGTATGGAAATAATCGCGACGCTGGCAGCTAAATTTGAGGCATAAAAAAGCCGGGATAAACCCGGCTTTCGAAACAGAAAAGACTAAGGAAGAGGGTCTAGATCCGCACCTTCTTTTTCTACTACTGTAGGCATTAAATCTTCGCGACTTATTCCCAGCATTAATGCCACCAGACTTGCCACATAAATTGAAGAATAAGTACCGATTATCACACCAAACAATAACGCCGTTGCAAAACCATGTATCAATGCCCCACCTTTATAAAATAACGCCATTAATACTAAAATAGTGGTTAATGAAGTAATAATTGTGCGGTTAAGGGTCTGCGTCAAAGATGTATTAATGATATCGATCGGCTCACCTTTACGAATTTTACGGAAGTTTTCACGGATACGATCCGAAACAACAATAGTATCATTCAATGAATAACCGATAACCGCCAATACCGCAGCCATAACCGTTAGGTCAAATTCAAGCTGCAATACCGAGAATAAACCCAAGGTTAAAATGACATCGTGGGCCAAAGCGATAACTGAACCCAATGCAAATCGCCACTCAAATCGCATAGCCACGTAAATCAGAATACAGATCAACGCGACTAACATTGCAAGACCGCCCTGCTCTGTCAGTTCTTCCCCCACATTTGGCCCAACAAACTCAATCCGGCGCATGTCAACGTTATCACCGCCTGCACGTAAAGTGCTAAGAACCTGATCGCCCACTTCTTCAGCTTTTACACCTTCACGAGGAGCTAGACGGATCAACACATCTTCACTACTACCAAAGTTTTGCACAATGGCGTCACCAAAATCTGCAGCTTCGAGTTGCTGTCGAATTTGGTTTAATTCTGCAGGTTTATCGTAGCCTACTTCAATCAATGTACCGCCGGTGAAATCTAATCCCCAATTAAGCTGATTAACCCCTAAAGATACCAATGAACCAATAATGAGTATTCCCGATATAATCATGGCGGGAATGCGCATTGACATAAAATCAATACTTTCTTTTAATTTAAAAAATCGCATGTCCCGCTCCTAAATCGACAATTTCTGAAGACGTCTACCACCCCAAACACCGTTCACTATCACACGGGTTAGAATAATGGCTGTAAACATCGAAGTAGCTATACCTATCATTAACGTGATAGAGAAGCCTTTAATTGGACCAGTACCTACTGCGAATAAGATGATAGCAGCAATGAAGGTGGTTATATTCGCATCCAAGATAGTTGAAAATGCGCTGTCATAACCATGATGAATGGCTTGTTGAGGACTTCTGCCCTCGCGCATTTCTTCCCGTATCCTTTCAAAGATCAAGACATTAGCATCTACAGCCATACCAACTGTTAATACAATTCCAGCCATTCCTGGTAGAGTCAAAGTTGCCCCAGGTATCATTGACATCACACCAACAATCATCACTAAGTTCGCTGCTAGTGCAACGTTTGCAACCAAACCAAACGCGCGGTAGTAAAACAGCATGAATGACAGTACTAAACTAAAGCCCCAAAGGATGGCTTGCATGCCAAGATTGATATTTTCTTGTCCTAAACTTGGACCTACCGTGCGTTCTTCGACGATGGAAATAGGTGCTATCAAAGCCCCCGCCCGTAAAAGCAATGACAAGTCACGAGCTTCTTTGGGTGAGTCTAGGCCGGTAATTTCAAAGCGACTGCCTAATTGAGCGCGAATAGTAGCAACACTGACGACTTCTCTCTCAGGAACAAATATTAGTTTGCCTTTCTCATTTTTCTCGCCAGTTGCTTGATATTCAATAAATACGGTTGCCATTGGCTTACCAATATTACCTTTAGTCGCCAAAGACATTTTACTGCCACCAGCAGAATCTAAAGAAATGGATACTTTTGGCATACCGTATTCATCGACACCAGCATTCGCATCAATGATATGGCTACCTTCTAACATCACTTTTTTAAGTAGTAATTGTGGAACACCTTGTTGGTCTTCTACAATTTCAGAACCTGGAGGAATACGACCATTTAAAGCATCACGAATGTCATGCTCTTGATCTAGCATTTTAAATTCTAGGGTAGCTGTGGCATTTAATATTTCTTTTGCCCGAGCCGTATCTTGAATACCGGGTAATTGAACAACAATGCGATCTGCACCTTGACGCTGAATAACCGGTTCAGCAACACCAAGTTGGTTTACCCTGTTGCGCATTATGGTGATATTTTGTTTTACTGCATAATCCCGAATCTCAGACAGTTTCTGCTCTGACATTTTGGCCACTAAAATCAAATCACCTTGATCAACAACAGTAATATCACGATTGCGATTTCTGAGGAAAAATTCGGCTTTTTCTAATGTTTCTTGATCACGAAAACGCACATGAACAGATTCATCGACAATACTCACTCGTGAATAACGAATCTTCTCTTCACGTAAAGAGGTTTTAAAATCCCCTTCCATGTCTGTCAATGACTTGGTGATTACAGAGTTCATATCCACTTCCATCAAAAAGTGAACACCACCACGTAAATCTAGACCTAATTTCATTGGTGTACCGCCTAAGCTGTCCAACCAATCAGGAGTATCAGGGGCTAAATTCATCGCTACTGTGTAGTCTTTGCCTAGTGATTCGGCGAGGGTTTCATTAGCTAATCTTTGTGCACTGTCATCGTAAAGACGAACCAATATTTGCTCATTTTCAAGTACAATCGACTTTTTTTCGATACCTGCATCGGCTAAGTCTTGATTGACTTTATCTACCAAAGACAAATCTAGAACTGCATCACGACCAGCAGATATTTGCACTGCATAATCTTCACCATAAAGATTAGGGGAAGCGTATAACGCGCAAACGGCAACGACCATCAACACTAAAATGTACTTCCACAGGGGAGTTTTATTTAACACTTGCTATTCCTTTCCTACTTAAACGAAAAAGGCAAACTACCGTTTGCCGTTTTCAATTTAGTTAGATTGATTTCATTGTACCTTTAGGTAGCACAGCTGTAACTGCGCCTTTTTGAATCACGATATTTGTACTGTCATTTAACGAAATCTCAATAAAGTCCTTTTCTTCAGAAACTTTTGAAACTTTGCCAACCATACCGCCTTGAGTAAGGACTTCGTCACCTTTACCAATAGAGGCAACTAGGTTTTTATGTTCTTTAACCCGTTTCGCCTGTGGACGATACAGCATGAAATAGAAGATTAATCCGAAAACACCCAATAAAATAAGCATTTCAAAGCCACCGCCTTGTGCGCCAGCGTCTTGTGCATAAGCATTAGAAATAAAAAAACTCATAAATTCCTCATATATTTTTAGTTATAAAGCCGGTACCGGCATGTCTTTTTGTGCGTAAAATTGTTCAACAAACTGATCAAGTTTTTGTTCAGCAATGGCATCACGTAAACCTTGCATAACTCTTTGATAGTAACGCAAGTTATGAATGGTGTTTAATCTTGCACCGAGTATCTCATTACATTTGTCCAAGTGATGTAAATATGACCGTGAATAATTTTTACAAGTATAACAGTCACATTTCTCATCTAAAGGCCCTGTATCTGTTTTATGTTTCGCGTTACGTATCTTAATGACACCATCGGTAACAAATAAATGACCATTGCGCGCGTTACGTGTAGGCATAACACAATCGAACATGTCAATTCCACGTCGTACGGCTTCAACAATGTCTTCTGGTCGCCCTACACCCATTAAATAACGTGGCTTTTCAGCAGGTATTTTATCTGCGGTATGATCCAAAACACGAATCATATCCTCTTTCGGCTCGCCAACAGATAATCCGCCGATGGCATAACCATCGAAACCGATATCTTCAAGACCTTTCAAAGATTGATCCCGCAGACCTTCGTACATACCGCCTTGAATAATACCGAATAATGCCGACGGGTTACCTTCATGGGCCTGTTTGCTGCGTTTAGCCCAGCGTAAGGACAATTCCATTGAACGTCGAGCTTCAGGTTCAGTGGCTGGATAAGGGGTACATTCGTCAAAAATCATAACGATATCGGAACCCAAATCCCGTTGTACTTCCATGGATTTTTCAGGAGTAAGGAGAATTTTCTCGCCATTAATTGGTGATCTAAAAGTCACACCTTCTTCAGTGATTTTACGTAAATCTCCCAAACTAAATACTTGAAAGCCGCCACTGTCAGTCAGAATCGGCTTATCCCAATGCATAAAGTCATGTAAATCACCATGTTGCTTCATGATTTCAGTACCAGGACGTAACATCAAATGAAAGGTATTACCTAGACAAATATGTGCACCGGTTTCTTCTAGCTCTTCCGGTGTCATGCCTTTAACCGTGCCATAGGTGCCCACGGGCATAAATGCAGGCGTTTCAACAATGCCTCGGTCAAACACTAATCTACCGCGGCGAGCTTTACCATCGGTTGTATCTAATTCAAATTTCATTTTTAACCTTTTAAAATTTCTGCATACCGGAAAACAGTCCAGTGCTGAAAAACAGCGGGGATTATAAAGGAATAATGAGCAAGCTGAAATCATCTAAGGGAGATTTCAGCTTGAAAGTTACATTAATAAGCGAAAAGGAAGGATTTATATCTCAAATTTCAACAGTAACAGCTAAGATTTTTCGATAAACATAGCATCACCGTAACTAAAAAACCGATATTCGTTAGTAATTGCTTGCTGATAAGCATTCATCACGTTTTCTCTACCAGCAAAAGCACTAATCAACATAATTAAGGTTGACTCTGGTAAATGGAAGTTGGTCAACATGGCATCCACTATTTCGAATTGATAACCGGGATAAATAAAGATATCGGTATCTTCAAAAAAGGCTGTTAATGGTTTACCTTTTTTAATGGTTGCAGCAGCGGCAGACTCCAATGAACGAACAGATGTAGTTCCCACGGCAATAACACGTTTGCCTTTTGATTTAGTTTCGTTAATTGCATCGACAACATCTTGAGCGACTTCTGCATATTCAGAATGCATATGATGATCTTGAATATTATCGACGCGCACTGGTTGAAAGGTACCCGCCCCTACGTGCAGCGTAACAAAAGCAGTATTTACACCTTTTTGTTTTAGCGCCTCGATAGTTGCTTCATCAAAGTGCAGGCCTGCCGTAGGCGCAGCAACGGCACCAGGTTTTTCAGAGTAAACGGTCTGATAACGTTCTTTATCTGAATCTTCATCGGGTCGATCGATATAAGGTGGAAGCGGCATATGCCCAAACTTTTCCAGTAAACTGAGCACAGGTTCATCATTTACAACGTTTAATTCGAATAATTGCTCATGACGAGTCACCATTTCCATTTGAATATGTTCTTCTAATATTAGAAGCGCTCCCGGTTTTGGTGACTTACTAGATTTAACATGGGCTAAAACCGTATTTTCATCGATAATTCGCTCAACCAACACTTCTACTTTTCCGCCGGTTGACTTTTTCCCTAACAAACGCGCGGGGATCACTCGGGTATTATTAAAAATAAGTAAATCACCTTCATCTATAAAATCGATGAAAGTAGAAAAATGAGTGTGTTTTAAACCTCCATTCTTACCATCTAAACACAGTAATTTACTGGCGGTTCTTTGTTCTGTAGGGTATCGAGCGATTAGCCGCTCAGGTAAATCAAAATGGAAATCAGATAGTTTCATGAAGTTTGGTTAGCCCAACTGTAAGTTAATATTAATTATTTTACGTATTAAAAAATATACCTGCAACGCTTTCTCTATACCCTGCTTCCCTTGAGTTATAGCCGTCATAGTATAAATTATAATCACATTAAAGATTTCGATGTTTCTCCCAAACATAGTTTTTTGCTCAGCAGCCCTAGCTGGGCTTTTTTTTGTGTGTT